>CAZRZB010000188.1:0-4320 GCA_964604435.1 uncultured Aestuariivirga sp.
GGCTTCATCCACGCCATCCGCAAGATCACCGGCATGCTGCCGAAGGTGCGGCAGAATCTTTTCTTCTCGGCCACCATGCCGAAGGAAATTTCAAACCTCGCCAGCGGCCTGCTCACCAACCCGGTGCGCGTTGAAGTGGCCCCCGTGGCCACCACCGCCGAGCGCGTGAACCAGAGCGTCATCCATGTCGACCAGGCCAACAAGCTGAAAGTCCTGGTTGATATCCTCAAGGACAACAATATGACCCGCACCCTGGTCTTCAGCCGCACCAAGCATGGCGCCGACAAGATCATGAAGGGCCTCAGTGCCGCGGGCTATACGGCAGCCGCCATCCACGGCAACAAGTCGCAAGCCAACCGCGAGAAGGCGCTCGCCTGATTCAAGGCCGGCAAGATCCTCGTGCTGGTGGCAACCGATATCGCTGCGCGCGGCATTGACGTTGATGGCGTCAGCCACGTCATCAACTACGACCTGCCCCATGTGCCGGAATCCTATGTCCACCGCATCGGCCGCACCGCGCGCGCCGGCGCCGAGGGCGTGGCGATTGCGTTTTGTGCCGGCGATGAGCGCTCATTGTTGAAGGACATCGAGCGCACCATCCGCCAGAGCATTCCGGTGGTGCAGCACGCGCTGGGAAAATCGGCCGTGCCAACCGGCGAACACGAAGCCAAGCGCCCCAACGGCCGCAGCACCAAGCCGCAGGGCCAGAAGAAGCAGTGGAACCCCCTGGGCCGCGAAGCCCACAAGGGCAACCGCAACCATGGCGGCGGCAACAATGCGCCCAAGCGCAACACCGGCGGCAAGCCAAGCTGGATGCAGGAAATCAGCGGCGCCAAAAGCGACCGCCGCCCGGTAAGAATGGGCGATTAAACATTCCCTCATGCTGAGGTGCCCGGCAAAGCCGGGCCTCGAAGCACCTCTTTCCGCCTCTACCAACCCTTCGAGGCATGGCTCCCTCCATGCACCTCAGGGTGAGGATAGAAAAGTTCATTCCCAATTCTCATCTTGCCCGCGTTCGACGCGGGCATCTTCTTTTTGTGACACCGAAGAAGATGACCGGATCAAATCCGGTCATGATGAAAAATTGAATGTGCAAACAAAAAACCCGCGATCATCTCGCGGGCTTTTCCTATTCATCCGTACAAAGATAATTTACAGCGCGCCTTGCAGCGCCTTCAAATGATCCAGATTTTCCTGGGCCTTGCGCTTCGCTTCCGCATCCGCCGCGTCGGCGAAATCCTCTTCGGCGTTCTTGACCTGCTGCGCCAGGGCAGCGGCGTCAAGTTCCGCCAGGGGAATGGCCGTCTCCGCCAGCAGCGTCAACCCTTGCGGGTTTACTTCGGCAAAGCCGCCGCGCACGAAGATGCGGTCGGTTGAGCCTCCGTCCTTCGTCACCACCACGACGCCGGGGCGCAGGGTGGAGAGCACCGGGGCGTGCCCTGCGAAAATGCCCATGTCGCCTTCGGTTCCGGGCAGCGTCACCGAGGTGACCTCGCCGGAGAACAGAAGCCGCGCCGGGCTGACCAGTTCAAAGTGAAGACCAGCCATCGGGGTTACGCTGCTTCCGCGGCAAGGCGCTGGGCCTTTTCGATGGCCTCTTCGATGCTGCCCACCATGTAGAAGGCCGACTCCGGCAGATGGTCGTAGGCGCCGTCACACAGGCCCTTGAAGCCCTTGATGGTATCGGCCAGCGGCACCAGCTTGCCGGGCGAGCCGGTGAACACTTCGGCCACGAAGAACGGCTGCGACAGGAAGCGCTCGATCTTGCGGGCCCGCGCCACCGCGATCTTGTCGTCTTCCGAAAGCTCGTCCATGCCGAGAATGGCGATGATGTCCTGCAGCGCCTTGTAGCGCTGAAGAATCTGCTGCACCCGGCGCGCCGTGTCGTAATGCTCTTCGCCGATGACGCGGGCGTCCAACATGCGCGAGGTTGAATCGAGCGGGTCCACGGCGGGATAGATGCCCTTCTCGGCGATGCCGCGCGACAGAACCGTCGTGGCGTCCAAGTGGGCGAAGGAGGTTGCCGGCGCCGGGTCGGTCAAGTCGTCGGCCGGCACGTAGATGGCCTGCACCGAGGTGATGGAGCCCTTCTGGGTGGTGGTGATGCGCTCCTGCATGGTGCCCATGTCGGTGGCCAGCGTTGGCTGATAGCCCACCGCCGATGGAATGCGTCCCAAGAGGGCCGACACTTCCGAGCCGGCCTGGGTGAAGCGGAAAATGTTGTCCACGAAGAACAGCACGTCCTGGCCCTCGTCGCGGAAATGCTCGGCCACCGTGAGGCCGGACAGGGCAACGCGGGCGCGCGCGCCCGGCGGTTCGTTCATCTGGCCGTAGACGAGCGCTGCCTTGGAGCCGGCCCCGCCGCCCTTCTTGTTCACGCCCGATTCGATCATTTCATGATAGAGGTCGTTGCCTTCACGGGTCCGCTCGCCGACGCCAGCGAACACCGAGTAGCCGCCGTGGGCCTTGGCCACGTTGTTGATGAGTTCCATGATGAGAACCGTCTTGCCGACGCCGGCACCGCCGAACAGGCCGATCTTGCCGCCCTTGGCGTAAGGTGCCAGGAGATCAACCACCTTGATGCCGGTGACGAGGATTTCGGCTTCCGTCGACTGCTCGACAAAGGCCGGGGCTTCCTGGTGGATGGCGCGCTTGGCCTTGGTTTTCAGCGGGCCTGCCTCGTCCACCGGCTCGCCGATCACGTTCATGATGCGGCCGAGGGTCTCGGCGCCGACCGGAACCATGATGGGCGTGCCCGTGTCATAGACTTCCTGGCCGCGCACCAGGCCTTCGGTGGAGTCCATGGCGATGGTGCGCACCGTGCTCTCACCCAGATGCTGCGCCACTTCAAGCACCAGGCGTTGGCCAGCGTTGGTGGTTTCCAGCGCGTTCAGGATCTGCGGCAGGTCGCCCTCGAACTGCACGTCGATGACGGCGCCCGTGACTTGCGTGATGCGGCCAACGAGCTGGCCCGAGGTCTTTGATGCGGCTTTCTTCGCCATGTCTGTGGTCCTTCTCTAAGCTCTTACAGCGCTTCCGCGCCCGAAATGATTTCAATAAGTTCTTTGGTAATCTGGGCCTGGCGCTGGCGGTTGTACTTGATCGACAGCTTGTTGATCATGTCGCCGGCGTTGCGCGTGGCGCTGTCCATGGCGCTCATCCGCGCCCCCTGTTCGGAGGCGGCGTTTTCGAGCAACGCCCGGAACACCTGTACCGCGATGTTGCGCGGCAGCAGGTCGGCGAGGATTTCGCCCTCGTCAGGCTCGGCATCATAAATGGCGCCGCCGAGTTCGGGCGCCTTGCCGCCGGCCACCGCCGCCGGAATGAGCTGCAGGGCGGTGGGCTTCTGCGAGATCACCGACTTGAATTCGGCGAAGAACAGCGTGCAGACGTCAAATTCACCGGCATTGAACAGGCTGATGATCTTGGCACCAACCGGCTGGGCATTGAAGAAGGCCAGCTGCTTGAGGCCGCGGAAATCGACCGCATCGACAATGTATTTGCCGTAGTTGCGCTTCAGCGCGTCATTGCCCTTCTTGCCGACGGTCATGATCTTGACCGTCTTGCCCTGGGCCAGGAGCTTTTCGGCATGGTCGCGGGCAAGACGCACGATGGAGGAGTTGAAGCCGCCGCAGAGGCCGCGTTCCGCCGTGGCGATGACCAAGAGATGGGTCTGGTCCTTGCCGGTGCCGGTGAGCAGGGCCGGAGCCCCGTCGCGTCCGGCGACGGAACTTGCCAGATTAGCCAGCACCACCGCCATGCGCTCCGAATAGGGGCGCGCCGCAACCGCTGCCTCCTGGGCCCGGCGCAACTTCGCCGCCGCCACCATCTGCATGGCCTTGGTGATCTTGCGGGTCGCCTTGACCGAGGCGATGCGGTTCCGGAGGTCTTTGAGACTGGCCATCGGGAACCCTTACGCAAACGCCTTGGCGTAACCATCCACCGCCGCCTTGAGCTTCACGCCCACGGCATCGCTGATCTGCTTCTCGCTGCGGATCGCATCGAGAATGTCCTGATTCTTGTCGCGCATCAGGCGCAGCAACCCGTCCTCGAAGTCACGCACCTTGTTGACCGGCAGGGCATCGAGGTAGCCGTTCACGCCGGCATAGATCGCCACCACCTGTTCTTCCGTCTTGAGCGGCGAGAACTGCGGTTGCTTCAGCAATTCGGTCAGGCGCGCGCCGCGGTTGAGCAGGCGCTGGGTGGAGGCATCGAGATCGGAGCCGAACTGGGCGAAGGCCGCCATTTCGCGGTACTGCGCCAGTTCGCCCTTGATCTTGCCGGCCACCTGCTTCATCGCCTTGGTCTGGGCGGCGGAAC
>CAZRZB010000189.1:0-4299 GCA_964604435.1 uncultured Aestuariivirga sp.
GGCCGAATTCGGTGATGTTCTTGATCTCGCCTTCGACAATGGTGCCGTTGGGATATTTCGCGGAGAAGGTTTCCCACGGATTGCTCTGGACCTGCTTGAGGCCGAGGGAAATGCGGCGCTTGGCGCTGTCGATTTCCAGAACCTGCACCTCAACCTCTTCCGAGGTCGAAAGGATCTTGCCGGGATGGACGTTCTTCTTGGTCCAGCTCATTTCCGAAACGTGGACGAGGCCTTCGATGCCGTCTTCAAGCTCGATGAAGGCGCCGTAGTCGGTGATGTTGGTGACCTTGCCGCGCACCCGGGCGCCGATCGGGTATTTGCTGGCCACGAGTTCCCATGGATCCTTCTCCAGCTGCTTCATGCCGAGCGAGATGCGCTGGGTCTCGGGGTTGATGCGGACGATCTGGACCTTGATGGTCTGGCCAACGGCCAGGACATCGGATGGATGGTTCACGCGCTTCCAGGCGATATCGGTGACGTGGAGCAGGCCGTCGATGCCGCCCAGGTCAACGAAAGCGCCGTAATCGGTGATGTTCTTGACCACGCCATCGACGATCTGGCCTTCGGCCAGGTTTTGCACGAGTTCGGAGCGCTGTTCGGCGCGGGTCTCTTCCATGATGGCGCGGCGCGAGACAACGATATTGCCGCGCCTGCGGTCCATCTTCAGGATCTGGAAGGGCTGCGACACATGCATCAATGGGCCCACATCGCGGATCGGGCGGATATCGACTTGGCTGCCGGGCAGGAAGGCCACGGCGCCACCGAGATCGACGGTAAAGCCGCCTTTGACACGGCCGAAGATCACGCCATCGACGCGCTCATTCTTGGCGCTCATTTCTTCGAGACGGGTCCAAGCCTCTTCGCGGCGGGCCTTGTCGCGCGACAGCACAGCTTCGCCAAGGGCGTTTTCGATGCGCTCGAGATAGACCTCGACAGTGTCGCCGGCCTTGATGGCAACGTCCTTGCCGGGCTGGGAAAATTCTTTCAGGGCGACGCGGCCCTCGGTTTTCAGGCCGACATCAATGATCACGAAATCGTTTTCAACAGCCGTGACACGGCCCTTCACAACCACCCCCTCGGTGGCCGGGTTGTCGAGATAGCTCTCGGTGAGGAGGGCTTCAAAGTCTTCGCGGGTGGGATTCATGGAAGCGACAGATTTCGCCATGTGTCAGGTAGTCCTAATGGTTATGTGGCCCTCCCCATTTCGGGGGTGATCCACGTCAAGCCGTTCCAGCGCCAACACCGAAGCTCGGAGGCTTCGCAACGGGTGCCGATCCTGAAACAATGAGGGGCGCGCACTGTCAAACAGCCTGGCGCCCCGGTTATGTTCACCTGCATGGGTGGCAGGCGACCTCCAACGGGGCTGGCTATAGCTCAATCCCCGGGGCAGGGCAACCGCTTGATTCAGCCTCGACTTGGGCCCCTCTTTCGCCTACATAAACCCCATGAAAATCATCGATGAAAGCCATCCTTTCTACAAGCCCCTGTGGCGGCGCATTGCTGTGGTGGGGGTGCTGGCGGCGTGGACCGGCTTCGAGGTATTCTACACCCGGCAGCCGCTCTGGATGGCGGTGGCCGGCGGCCTGTTTGCCTATGCAACCTGGATATTGCTGATTTCCTGGAAAGACAGTTCAGCCAGCTAGGCGGATGGCTTCGGCAATTGCCGCCTCGATGGTCATCTCCGAGGTGTCAAGCACTTTGGCATCGGGGGCCGGGAGCAGCGGGGCCACGGCGCGGCTGCTGTCGCGGGCGTCACGCTTCCTGATATCGGCAAGAACCTCGTCAAAAGCCATGTCCTGGCCATAGGATTTGAGCTCCGCGTGGCGGCGTCTGGCGCGCACCGGAACCGAAGCGGTCACATAGATTTTGACCTCCGCTTCGGGGCAGACAACGGTGCCGATGTCGCGGCCATCCAATACAGCGCCCGGTTTTTGTGCCGCGAAATCGCGCTGAAAGCCGAGAAGCGCGGCCCGCACCTCGGGCATGACGGCCACGACGGAGGCCTGGGCTGCCACTTCTTCGCTGCGCAATTCGGAATCCTGCCAGGCATAGTCATTCAGGTTCCGCGCAATATGCGCCGCAGCGCCGCCGGTTTTCAAAACCGCCAGGCCGACGCGGCGATAGAGGGTTCCCGTATCGAGGAAATGATAGCCGAAATGCCGGGCGAGGGCCCGGGCAATGGTGCCCTTGCCCGCCGCGGCCGGGCCGTCAACGGCGATGATCATTTCGCTTCGAGGGCTGCGATCCGCGCGCCCATGCCGTTCATCAGGCCCACAAAATCCGGGAAACTCGTGGCAATGAAACTGCCGTCATCGATACTGGTGTGAATGCGCGAGGCCAGCCCCATGACCAGAAAGGCCATGGCGATGCGGTGGTCCATGTGGGTTTCAACCTTGCCGCCGCCGGGGGCGCCGCCGCCTGAGACTTCCAGCCAGTCGCGGCCCGACTGGGTCAGCACCCCATTGATCTGCAAGCCGGCCTCAACCGCCGCAAGCCGGTCGCTTTCCTTCACGCGCAATTCCTCCAGGCCATCCATGCGGGTGGTGCCTTCGGCAAAGGAGGCGGCCACCGCGAGGATGGGATACTCATCAATCATCGAAGGGGCGCGGGCGGCGGGAACGCGAACGCCGCGGAGTTTCGAGGCCTTGACGCGCAGATCGCCAACGTCCTCGCCACCAGCCGTCCGGGGGTTCAGAATATCGATCCGGCCACCCATTTCGACGAGGGTGGTGATGAGCCCGGTGCGGGTCGGATTGAGCATGATGTTTTCAATGATGATATCCGAGCCCTCGCAGAGGAGGGCCGCCACCATGGGGAAGGCCGCCGAGGACGGGTCACCGGGAATGTCAATGTCCTGGGCCATCAGTTCGTGCTGGCCCTCGACCGATATGTGGCGGGCGCCATTTTTTTCTTCGATTAAGATCCGCGCCCCGAAGGCCTTCAGCATGCGCTCCGTATGGTCGCGGGTGGCCACCGGTTCGATCACCGTGGTGCGCCCGGGGGCATTGAGGCCCGCCAGCAGGATGGCCGATTTCACCTGGGCCGAAGCCACCGGCAGGGTGTAGGTGATGGGGACCGCATGTTTTGCCCCGTAAATGGTGAGCGGCAGGCGGTTTCCCTCGGCGGCCTCGAAACGCACGCCCATCTCTTCGAGGGGCTTGGTCACCCGGCCCATGGGACGCCGCGAGAGGGAGGCATCGCCAATGCAGCGGGCAATGAGCGGGGTGGTGGCCATGAGCCCGAGGGCGAGGCGCACGCCGGTGCCGGAATTGCCAAAATCGAGGGGGTGATCGGGGGTTTGAAGGCCAGCCACGCCCACACCTTGCACATGCCAGACGCCATCCTTGTCGCGAACCGTCCTGGCCCCGAGCGCCGCCATGGCCTTGGCGGTATTGACCACGTCCTCGGCTTCCAGAAGGCCCTTGATCCTTGTTTCGCCGATGGCAATGGCGCCAAACATGAGGGCGCGGTGGGACATGGATTTGTCGCCGGGAACCTTGATCCGCCCTTTCAGACCGGTGGCTTTGCGCGAAATCAGGGATTGGATTTTGGGCGGGGAATGGGTCATTTCGCCAGTTTCGTTACACGGGTTGAATTGTGCTGTCACCCCCTCCCCGCCCCGGGCTTTGACATTCGCCAAGACCCGTGGCATGGGAGCCTCAATTCACAGTGTTTATGCGATCTCGAAAGGATCAACCGTGGTCAAAGCTGAACTCGGAACCAAGCGGACATGCCCTTCCTGCGCCTCACGGTTCTACGACTTGCTCAAGAGTCCCATTGTCTGCCCGAAGTGCGGCGTAAGCTTCATTGCGGCGGCGATCCTGCCCTCCAAGGGCGATTATCCCGGCGCCATGCCGCCGCCTGCACCCAAGGTGCGCGAGAAGGTCGAGGTCGAAGAAGGCGAGAACGCCGATGTCGAGCTCATCAGCCTTGAGGATGTCGAGGAGGAGGGCAAGGACGACGATGAAACCGCCGGGATCGAGGATGTCGATCTGGGCGAGGACGCCGAACCCGCCGATGCCGAGGAAGACGATACCTTCCTGGTGGTCGAGGAAGAGGAGGGCGACAACGTCTCCGGCCTCCTGGATGGCGGCCCCTCGGGCGGAAAAGAAGGCGAAGAAGAAGTCTAACGAAGTTTTGCTTGATTGTTGACGGGGGCGGAACTAGTTTCCGCCCGCTTGCCAAAACCGGAAGCAGTTTTCCGGTTTTATCTAGAGACCAGTGGGGTCATAGCTCAGTTGGGAGAGCGCTTGCATGGCATGCAAGAGGTCGTCGGTTCGATTCCGTCTGGCTCCACCA
>CAZRZB010000190.1:0-4212 GCA_964604435.1 uncultured Aestuariivirga sp.
CCTGGTAGCAGACCATGTCCTGGAACAGCGCCATCTGCGGCACTTCCTGGAAGCCACCCTGGCCCATTGTCTTGTTGGCCGCCTGCGGAGTGACCAGCAGCATGGGCGTGTGGTTCCAATAGGCGGTCTTCACGGCGGTCACAAAGCCGGTCACGCCGGGGCCGTTCTGCGCAATCGCCATGCCCATCTTGCCGGTGACGCGGGAATAGCCGTCGCAGATCAGCCCGGCATTGGTTTCATGGGCGCAGTCCCAGAAGGTGATCCCCGCCTTGGGGAACAGGTCGGACACCGGCATCATGGCCGAGCCGATGATGCCAAAGGCATGTTCGATGCCGTGCATCTGCAGGACTTTTACAAATGCTTCCTCGGTGGTCATTTTCATGGGCGTATCCTTCGCATGAGAAAGTGGCTTTGGGCCATTCTACTAGGCCCCCATCTGGCACCATAACAGGTCCAGTTACAAGCGACCCACCCCGCCAGCCGGATCAGTATACCTTCACGGCCTTCCGGCTCATCGAGAACCCGTGCGAGCCCCTGGTGCAGGCAAGGCCCGTGGTGGATGAGATGCAGCTGAAGGGCCCTTCCGACCACACTTCGCCATATTCGAAATAGTTTTCCGCGCCGCAGCAGGAGGGATCGCCGACATTGGTATAGCGCCTGGCCTTGCCCGATTCGCCGAGCATCACCCGGACATAGGCGGGAGCAATCCGGTCGCAGGCAAGCTCCGCCCCGCCGTCGGAGGTCTTGTAAACATCCGTGCCGCCCGCAGGGGTATAGATGCAGCCCACATTGTTGGAAGGCATGGTGAATTCGATCTGCCCCTGGTCGTTCGGCTCGAATTCAACCGCCAGGGCAGGGGCGGTCAACAGGGCAACGGCGAAAGCGGCAGCGGCAAAGCGGATCATGGGCCGGTATCCCTTGTAAGCGATGAACTTGCCATCCCGTTTAAAGCGGTCGAGATGAATGGCGCTTGAACGTCACTTGAGCTCGATCTCGATGAAGGCATATTCCGTGTCATTGGCATTGATCACATCATGCTCGACACCCTCCTTGCGGAAATAGGGCACGCCCTTTTTCATTTCGGCAAAGCTGCTGCCGGTCTTGGTTTCGAGCTTCACTTTCCCGTCCATCAGCGGCACCACCACATAGTCATGGCCATGCCGGTGCCAGCCCGTGTTGGCGCCTGCCGCAAAACGGTATTCGGTGACGATGACCCTGTCGTTTTCGACATGGACGATGGCTTTGGCGGTTCCGGTCATGGGGGGCTCCTCGATTTTCCGCCCAAGTAGACGGGGAACTGGCATTTCCCGCAAGTATGTTATATTATAACAGCATGACCTTTCTTGACCCCCACCATGACCACACCCATTGCACCGCCGATCTGATTGCCCGGGCCGAGCGCACCTGCGAACGGCGCGGCAGTAAATTGACCGGCCAGCGCCGTGAAATCCTGAGCTCCGTGGCCCAGAGCCACACCGCCGTTGGGGCCTATGACATCATCGAGCGCATGGCCGCCCATGGCCCCCGTCCGGCCCCCATCACGGTTTACCGCGCCCTTGAGTTTCTCCTCGCCCACGGCCTCGTCCACAAGATTGAAAGCCGCAATGCCTTTGTCGCCTGTTCCCATGCCCACGAGGGCCAGCCCGCGGCGCTCCTGATCTGCGAGGCCTGCGGCACCGTGGCGGAACTCGATGCCCCGGAAATTTTTGAACGCATCGCCGAGAAGGCTAAAGCCCAGAAGTTCACTCCCGCCCGCACCCTGATTGAAATGTCAGGCACCTGCGGCGCCTGCGGGCGGGCCAACTGAGATGCTGAAAACCAATGACG
This sequence comes from uncultured Aestuariivirga sp., assembly GCA_964604435.1. Lineage (GTDB taxonomy): Bacteria > Pseudomonadota > Alphaproteobacteria > Rhizobiales > Aestuariivirgaceae > Aestuariivirga. Next base: position 1,828 of record CAZRZB010000190.1, read on the forward strand.
CGTTGCTCAGGGCGCGCGATGTGACCCTCAGCCTCAACGGCCGCCTGATCCTCGATCATGTGAATTTGAGTGTGCGCCGGGGCGAGATTGTCACCGTGATTGGCCCCAATGGCGCCGGCAAGTCCACCCTGGTGCGCGTCATGCTGGGCCTTCGCCCTTTGACCTCCGGGCACATTGAGCGCCTGCCCAATTTGAATGTCGGCTATGTGCCCCAGCAGTTCCCGCAGACCGCCAATGTGCCGATGAATGTGAAGCGGCTGCTCTCGCTCACCCTGAAACCATCCGAGAAGGATATTGACCGCGCCCTGGATGAAGTCGGCATCGCCCATTTGAAAGAGGCGCGCGTCGCCTCCCTCTCGGGCGGCGAACTGCAGCGCGCCCTGCTGGCCCGGGCGCTGCTCCGCAAGCCCGACCTGCTGGTCCTCGATGAACCGGTCCAGGCGGTGGATTTCTTCGGTGAGATGAAACTCTATGAACTGATCTCCGGCATCCGCAAAACTCATGGCTGCGGCATTCTCATGGTGAGCCACGACCTGCATATGGTGATGGCCGAAAGCGATCATGTCGTCTGCCTCAACGGCCATATCTGCTGCGAAGGGGGGCCGGAAAAGGTTCAGCAGGACCCGGAATTCGCCAAGCTCTTTGGCCCCTCGGCGGCCCGCATGATCGCGGCTTACGCCCACCACCATGACCACGACCACGAGCCCCACGAGCATCACCATGATCACAAGCACTGAGATGAATCGAGTTCATCCCAAGATTTTCCTCGCCCCCTGGGGGAGAGGAAGGGGCCCAACACGCAAGTGTTGGGAAGGTGAGGGGGCGTTGGTATTTCACTTTCAAGAGCTGATCCCCCTCACCCTCCCATCGCTGACGCGACGGGCCCCTCCCTCTCCCCGCTGGGGCGAGGAAAAGGGTATCGCAGGACTACACCGCCCATGACCTCAATCCTCGCAGAACCCTTCTTCCAGCGCGGCCTGTTGGCGGGCCTTGCCGTGGCGCTGGTGTCCGGCCCCGTGGGCTGCTTCATCGTCTGGCGGCGCATGGCTTATTTTGGCGAATCCCTCGCCCACTCGGGCCTCCTGGGCGTGGGACTTGGCTTGCTTTACAGTTTTGACATCACGCTGGGTGCCGTGGCGACCGCCATGGTGCTGGCCCTGCTTCTCCTGTTCCTGCGCCGCCAGCAGGGTCTGGCCAGCGACACGCTGCTTGGCATCCTGTCTCACACGGCCCTGGCCCTGGGCCTGATCGTCGTCGGCCTCGCGACGGGGGCCGCTTCCGACCACATGGATATTCTCTTTGGCGATGTGCTGACGGTCTCGACCCGCGATGTCTTCGCCGTGTGGATCGGGGCAGGCGTGGTGCTGGCCAGCCTTGCCCTGATGTGGCGCGATCTCATCGCCATCTCGGTGCATGAGGAACTGGCCCGCGCCGAAGGCGTGAAGGTCGAAAGGGTGGAACTTGGCTTCATCCTGCTCATCGCCGTGATGACCGCCATAGCCATGAAGATCGTAGGCCTGCTGCTGATCACCGCCCTGATGGTCATTCCCGCCGCTGCGGCAAGACGTCTGGCGACGACGCCGGAACGCATGGCCGTCCTGGCCGCCACAATTGCCGGACTGTCGGTGGTGGGCGGGCTTCTCGCCTCGGCTTTCATCGGCGGCGCCTCCGGTCCCTGCGTCGTCCTGGCGGCAAGCTGTTTCTTCGCCTTGACGTTGCTGGTTCCGCAGGCCAGTTAGGGGCTGAGGAGTGAACATGTCCTACTCAGCCATAGCGACCCGGCGAAAATCCCATGCGGTGATGGTGGGCAAGGTGCAGCTGGGCGGCGGCGCGCCCATCGTGGTGCAGTCGATGACCAACACCGATACCGCCGATATCGAAGGCACCGCGCGCCAGACAGCCGAACTCGCAAGAGCTGGCTCCGAACTGGTCCGCATCACCGTGGACCGCGATGCGTCGGCCAAGGCCGTGCCCCATATCCGTGACCGGCTCGACCGGATGGGCGTGTCCGTGCCGCTGGTGGGCGACTTCCATTATAATGGCCACACCCTGCTCAATGATCATCCCGCCTGCGCCGAAGCCTTGGCAAAATATCGCATCAACCCGGGCAATGTCGGCTTCAAGGAGAAGAAGGACCGAAACTTCTCCATGATGATCGAGACCGCCCTGAAGTATCAGCGCCCGGTGCGCATCGGCGTGAACTGGGGCTCGCTTGATCAGGCCCTGCTGACCGCGCTGATGGATGAAAACCACAAATCGCCAAACCCCATCGAAGCCCGCGAAGTCATGCACGAAGCCGTGGTGCAATCGGGCCTCCTGTCGGCGGCGCGCGCCAGCGACGTGGGCATGGCCGCCAGCCAGATCGTGATCTCGGCCAAATGCTCC
>CAZRZB010000191.1:0-4201 GCA_964604435.1 uncultured Aestuariivirga sp.
GCAGCGCCAATTGCGGACGAGCTGGCGCAGGGTTGAAAAGCTGAACGTGCTCAACCGGGACCGGGCTTCAGTGGCAATAAACTCGCGCATGGCTTTTCCCTCAAAATTCCTTTCAAATTGTATCTATTGTATTCATTAGCGGTGATTCTTGTACAAGAAATCACTTGATACATAGATACAATAACAATATTGTCTTAGTCAAAAGGGATATTGTATCCATGACAATTTGGACTCCACAACTTGCCCAGGGTAAGCCAATTTATTTGGCCATTGCCGACGCCATCGCAGGGGATATCCAATCCGGAAAGCTGAATGTCGGCGACAAGCTGCCACCACACCGGGATCTGGCCTGGCGCCTCAAAGTGACGGTCGGCACGGTCACCCGGGCTTACAAGGAGGCAGAAATCCGCGGACTGCTTTCAGGCGAGGTCGGCCGGGGAAGCTTTGTCCGTGAAGTCGGCGGTTCAACGGCCCTGCCGCCCCGCGCCGAAGGGACTTCGCAAATAACAGATCTCAGCCATGCTGCCCCGCCGCCGGTTTATTCCACGGACGAATTCGATGCGGCCCTTGCCCATGTCATGCGTGAGCCTTCGCGGCTGGCACTGCTTGATTACATGCCTCCGGAAGGCCATGTGCATTACCGCGCCATGGGGGCGAAGTGGCTGGCGCGCAGCGGCATCGATATTTCAGAGGCAAATGTCATTGTCACCTCGGGCGCCCATCTTGGCATTGTGGCCTGCCTCTCCGTGCTGGCGCAACCGGGCGAAGCCGTCATGGCGGAAAATCTCAACTATGCTTCGCTTGGGTCAATCGTCCACGGCCTCAATCTAAAACCCATACCCCTTGCAATGAATGAGGCAGGACTTGACCTGGAACGGCTCGAACGTGCAGCCAAGGCGGGCGAGGCAAAGATACTGTATGTTGTCCCGACGTTACAGAATCCCACGACGATGACGATGTCGCGCGAGCGCCGGGATGCGGTCGTCGAAATTGCCCGGCGCTATAATCTGACGATCGTCGAGGATGATATTTTCCGGTTGCTTGACCAGCGCCTGCAGCCGCCCACATTCTACAGTCTGGCGCCGGAACGGACCTATCACATCACCAGCCTGTCCAAGACGCTGGCGCCCGGCCTGCGCATTGGTTTCGTGGCAACGCCTCCCGGGCGCGCGCAATTCCTGCGCTTGCGCCAAAGGGCAGCCGGGGCCCGCGTCACGGGGCTTACCGCCGAAGTTGCGCGCTACTGGCTGGAAACAGATATTGCAGAACACCTGATGCGGCGTGTCATTGGCGAGACGGCAACAAGACGCAACATTTTCCGCGAGGTCTTTTCGCAGCACGGGTTCAGTTGCGAACCAGGTGCGTCCTATGGCTGGCTGAACCTTCCCAACCACTGGAGTCCGCTACGTTTCGTCTCGGCCGCACTGTCGCACAACATCAAGATCACGCCGGGATCCGCCTTTTCCTTCGGACCGCAAGCAAAGGATCACGGGGTCCGGATTTGTTTTGGCTCGCCTGCGACAGCCCATGACCTGAGGGGCGCGCTTCTCAAAATTCGGAACCTCTTGGGAGAGGACCCGGAGGATGACTTCACACCGGTGGCCTAAAACGGATCGCCAGCCAGCATGCGTGAGATTTCAGCGCGGATATCCATCAAGATAGCGTCCGCCATGGCCGCCTGGCCCTCCGCATTGGGATGCATGGCACCCGTTGTTTCGGAAAAGGTCTGGGCCGAGGCCTCCTCGTCAACCATGCCCGACCTGTCGATCACCTTCTGGTTCACAACCATGTAGGCATCGTTGAAAGTGCGCACCCAGCGCTGGCGCAGCGCATAGGGGTAGTTCTGGGTGAGGGGACTATAGGGCCGCCACTCCTTTGCCTTGCCTGACCAGGAGGATTGGCAGGTCTGCGTGGGCCTTTCGGCTTTCCCCCAACAGGGGATCATCAGGATTTCGACTGGATCATCGGCAAATTTGGAGCGTTGCGCACAGAAGCCATGCCCTTGGAACACGCGATCGTCATAGACCCTCCCGGCAAAGGTCCAGCCATGGTCGCCGCTCAAGTCCCTCATGCGCTGGTTAAGGGTTGCCAACTGCTCATGGACCGCATTCAGTCTCTTGCTGGTCGTCGAAAGCCACGATGAAAAGGCATCGAGCGACTGGTTGGCAGGGAAGCGGTCTTCCTCGCCATCGCCAGCGCCGCCCGCCGGACAGACCTGATTGGTCTCATCGACAAGCATGTCCGGGTAGGCGGTCAGAACAACATGGGAAGCATCAAAGCCCGGGTCTCCGGAATAGAGCGGCACGGCCCGCTCAATGGCCTTTGCCAGACGTGCGTAGGCGCCAGGCAATGTGTTCTTCATATTCTCGGCGAATTGTTTGGCCGAAACCGTTGCGCCAAAAAACTTGGCAAGGGTTGCCGAGGTTCCCTCACGGAGAGTCGCCCAGGCAACGACGTTTCTGAAACCAACGTCATTGCCGCCAATCGAGAGAAAAAGATAGTCAACGGTTCTTCGAAATTGATTGTCGGGGCATATCCAAAGGCCCTTCTCCTGCTCGGGCTTAACCTTGCAGAGTTCGCTGAGCAGCCAGCGGATCTGGGAATCATTGGAGTCGCCCGTCAGGAAGTGTGATGCCGGTCCTCCCGTCTTGTCCGATGATAATCCGGTGGCCGTACTGACGCTTTCGACATATTCCTGCGGGCCCAGAATGCCTGCTTCAATGCCGGCGCCGGAGCAGCCATAGCCCAAAAATGTTACCGCCGACTGCGGGTTCTCGATGGCGATCTGGAGTGCCGCACGCGACTGATGGCCATAGAGCGAACGGTGGCAGAGTTCGTCAATCCATTGGGCGGAACCGCTCGCATCATTGTTCTTGCGCCGGGGGTAAAGGTTCTTGTGGCGCTGGCTGTCGCTGAATTCCACGGGCGTATCGGGATTGCCTTCGCCGGAGGCAAAGCTGTCGCCCAGCCCCACGATCAGGAGATCGCGCACTTTTGCCTTCAGGGTAATGGGCTGTTCACCGGTAACGGCAACCGAGATGTCGGCGCCATTGGGATAGGGCAGCATTGCCGTGACGCTGCCATCGCAGGGGGTGGTTATCGCGGGTGCATCGCCGACACGCCACTCGCAATTGTATTCACTCATCAGGGAATTCTGCACCAGGGGGCGAAGGCTCATTTCGATTTCGTGGGCCTTTGGATTGACGTAGCCCTCGACATCGCCGCAGAGGTCATGCCGGCGGAATTTCGGATTCCAGCACAGCTTGCCCTGGCCTAGGGAGGCCCAGCCGCGCCAATCAAACTCCGGGCGCTCAAGGCGCGAGAAGGCAATGAAGCGGTCGCTCAGAACATGCTCCCCGCCCAGCACCGAGGAATTCCTGATGAGGGCTAATTCCTGCGCGTCAGAAAATCCCTGCCCCTGCACATAGGTAAGATATTGCCGCCAGGCGTTTTCGTGAAGCCTGAAAAAGCCTGTGTCGTTGAACAGGCGAAAGCGGTTTGTGACCTTCCATTCTATCTGGAAATCACCGGCATTGAGTGTCTGGGCCCGCAGTGGCGCGGCCAAGGCGAGGCAGATGAGCCCAAAAATCAAATGTAAGATCCGCACCAGCCGTCCCCGCCGTTAACCTTGCGGGCTTTTGGCAGGGCAAGGACACGGAATTATGGCAGTGCAACAACATCGACCCTTGACTGGCGGGCCCATCGGACCTATCTGGAGCCCAACTGCTAGCACTCTCCTCCAGTGATTGCTAACAGAGGTCGAGGCGGACCCCCATCTTGACCTTCAATATTAATTAAATCAATATGTTATGAGGAGTTCCAACATGAAATTCCGTCCTTTGCACGACCGGGTCGTGGTGAAGCGGGTTGAGGAAGACACCAAGACCAAGGGTGGCATCATCATCCCCGAAACGGCGCAAGAGAAGCCGATGCAGGGCAAGATCATCGCCGTGGGCCCGGGCGCCCGCGATGAAAGCGGCAAGCTGGTTCCGCTCGACGTGAAGAAGGGCGACACCGTCCTTTTCGGCAAGTGGTCCGGCACCGAAGTCAAGATCGACGGCGATGAGCTTTTGATCATGAAAGAGTCCGACATCATGGGCGTTCTCGACAAGTAATTCCGGCCCACAACCAAATTCAGTAATAAAAGGAATATTCACATGGCTGCAAAAGAAGTCCGCTTCGGCGGCGAAGCCCGCGAGCG
>CAZRZB010000192.1:0-4094 GCA_964604435.1 uncultured Aestuariivirga sp.
CCCATGATCACCCACATCCTGCCGCTGGAAAAAATCAATACCGCCTTCGACCTCATGCACGAAGGCAAGTCGATCCGCAGTGTTGTCGTGTTCTAGAAACAGAAACTTGAGGGAGGACTACCCATGGCCAAGAAAGCCGGAACCAAGAAAACGAAACCGCTTGCCCTTCACCCACTGATCGACAAGGGCGTGCTGGGCAAGGCCAAGCCGAAGTTCGCCGGTGGCACGCTGATCTGCAAATGCACCAGCAACCCCGTAACCGTGAGCATAGGGGCGCAGACCGCCCACAACCACGCCTGCGGCTGCACCAAATGCTGGAAGCCGCCGGGTGCCATCTTCTCCATCGTGGCGGTTGTCGGCCGCGACAAGGTGAAGGTCACCGCCAACGGCGAGAAGCTGAAAATCGTCGATGCCAATGCCCTGATCCAGCGCCATGCCTGCACCGGCTGCGGGGTGCACATGTATGGCCGGGTGGAGCGCACCGCCCATGGCTTCTATGGCCTTGATTTCATTCATACGGAACTGTCCAGGGAAAAAGGCTGGGCGCCGCCGACATTCGCAGCTTTCGTCTCCTCAGTGATCGAAGGCGGCACCCGGCCCGAGGACATGAAGGCCATTCGCGCCCGGCTGAAAAAAGTGGGCCTGCCGCCCTATGATTGCCTGTCGCCGCCCCTCATGGACTATCTCGCAACCCATGCGGCAAAAGCCTCGGGCGTTTTGAAGTAATCGAAAGGCAGACGGCAGGGCATCGGCTCTGCCGTCACTTCTCTCTGCCATCGGCCACGGCTTTCACATGAGCTGAAAATTCCGGCGTTGCCATCAGCTTCTTGCAGCGCTCGAAGCGGTTGATCGCATAGGCCCAGAAATCGTCGACCGGGTTCTTGTTGGCATGCTGGATGAGGCCCCACAGGGTCCACAGCAGGTCGCACATGGCCTTGTAGATCACGAAACGCCCCCGTTCCGCCGCCGTGGGCTCGCCGCCGAAATAGGCCACGATCATTTCCTCTTCCTGGGCGCTGCTGAACTGCCCTTCGACCGCGAGGTCGCCCAGGTCCCACAGGGGGTCATTCATCCCCGAATATTCCCAGTCGACGATCCACATGCGCTTTCCCGTATCGAGGAAGTTTTCGCACAGGGGATCGCAATGGCAGGCCACCAACGGCAGGGGATGGGCGTTGAGGGCGCTGCGCACCGACTCGGCCTCCTTCACCACCCCGGCATAGCCATCGGGCAGGGCAATGTCCTTCGTCGCCAGGATCCGGAGATAGTCGTCAATCATCGCAAAGAGCTCGAAGCGGAAATTGAACCTGGCGCCGGAACTATGCAGTTTCCTGAAGGCCTCGCCCGCCCGCTTCGACGCGCCCGCCCGTGTCTTGAAATTTTCCGGCGACATGGTGACGCCATGGTCGACAAAGCGGGTGACCATCACGCCAGTTTTCTCATCGAAATGAACCACGTCGGGACTGACGTTGGCCTTCGCCGCCTCGCGCGCCGCATGGGCTTCGTTCTTGCGGTTGATATATTCCTCGGTGCCCTTGCCCGGAATGCGCAGCACATATTGCTCGCCATGCAGGTTGACGAAGAACACCAGGTTGGTGAGCCCGCCCAATCGCCTGATTTCGATTTCCGTGTCATCAAGCGACCAGAAGAGCTGAATGTTCTTCAGCGCCTCCCGCGCCAGGTCTATGCCCTGGTCGTCCATATTCAATCCTGCCATTCCAAAAATCTGCAGAAAATCAAACTGTTATACATATTACATGAATCTTTTTGTGAAGGAGAAAAACGTCACGCCTTCAGCCTCTCCATCTTCACATCATAAAGGCAGCGAGCCCCGCATGCAGCCTTGTAAATTTTGCCGAAGGCTTCGATTACGAACTCCTTCTGATCGGCAATTTCTATGGGAAGATAGCCGAAGGCGATTGTCTTGCCGAGCGTGTGGCCATAGCCTACGCTCGTCGTCGAGCCCACGACTTTCCCGCCGTGCAGAATGGCCTCGCCGCCATGCAGTGGCGCAAAGCCATCGATGGTGAACGAGCAGAGCTTGCGCGCAAGAACTTGTGATTTGATCCTGATGAGCGCCTCGCGGCCGATGAAATCGCCCTTCTCCGGCGCCACGCAAAAACCGAGACCGGCTTCATAAGGGTTATAGTCCGGCGAGATGTCGCCGGACCAGTAGAGATAGCCCTTCTCCATGCGGCAACTGTCGATGGCGCGGTAGCCGGCATTGGCAATGCCATGGACCTGGCCCGACGCCCACAGGATGTCATGGACATGGGCCGCGAATTCCTGGGGAATATAGAGCTCGTAGCCAAGCTCGCCCACATAGCCGATGCGCACGGCAAGAAGCGTGGCATGGCCCACATCGAGCGGACGCGCCGCCAGAAACGGGAACGTCGCGTTGGAAATATCCGCATCCGTCACCGCTTGCAGAATGTCTCGCGCCCGCGGCCCGCAGATGTTGATGACCGCCAGGGCATTGGTGACATCCCGGATCTGCACCGATGGTGGCAGATGCTTTGCCACCCAGCCGCTGTCACGCACCCCGAAGCCCGACCCCGTGATCAGATAGAACCGGTCGGGGGCCAGGTGAACCAGGGTCACATCCGCCTCGATGCCGCCCTTGGCGTTGCAGAGCTGGGTATAGATGGCCTTCCCCGGCGGCCCTGAAAGGTCATTGGCCGCAATGCGCTGCAGGGCTGCCTCGGCTCCGGCACCTGAAATCTCAAACTTCGCAAAAGAGGTCTGGTCGATCAGCACGGCGCGTTCCCGGATGGCGCGGCATTCCGCGGCGACGTGGGGGAACCAGTTCGGCTTGCCTTCAAACGATGGAATGTCTTCAGGCGCAAACCCCTTGGGCGCGAACCAGTTCGGCCGCTCCCATCCGGCGCGCGAGCCGAATACGGCCCCTGCCTGCTTCAGTCTTTCATGCAGTGGCGAAAGCCTCAAGTTCCGCCCCGCATGGCTTTCCTCAAGCGGCCAGTGCACCTTGTAATACGCCGCATAGGCCTCGATGGCGCGCGTTTCCAGATAGCGTGGCTGGGCATGCACCCGGCTGAAACGCCGGACATCGAAGGGCCAGAGGTCCATGCCCGCATCGCCATGCAGGATCATGTTGGCCATGGCAAGGCCAGCGCCTCCCGAGGCGGCAATCCCTGCCGTGAAACCGCAGGCCACATAGAAATTATCGAGTTCCGGCGCCAGTCCCATGATCGGCTCGCCATCGGCGGAAACCGGAATGGGGCCATTGATCACCGTCTGGATGCCCGTCTCGTTGAGCACCGGCAGGCGCTCCACGGCCGGCAGCGCAAAAAGCTCCAGCCGCTCCATGTTGGGCGCAAAGAGTTCGCGGCCAAAATCCAGCGGCGGAAGCCCACGGTGGAAGCCGCGCGAGCCCTCCTCCCAGCCGCCAATGGCAAAGGATCCGGTGTCCGGTTTCAGGTAGAAATTCTTGTCCGGGTCGCGCAGCGTCGTGAGGTTGGCCGCGAACTTCAGGGTTTTCTCGGTGAGGAAATACTGGTGCTCGACAATGCCCGCCGCCAACGCCACGCCGGCCATGTTGCCCACCCGCTTGGCCCAGAGTCCGGCGCAGTTCACCAGGATGTCACAGGCGATATTGCCCGTGTTGGTCACGACGCCTACTGCCCGCCGCCCTTCCAGCACGATCTCCTCGACGCAAACCCGTTCCTCGATCTTCACGCCATGGGCCCGCGCCCCCTTGGCATAGGCCATGGTCAGCGAATAGGGATCGATATAGCCATCGCCCGGAATGAAGGCGGCCCCTTCCACCCCGTCCGTGGTGATGTAGGGAAAAAGCTTCTTGGCTTCCGCCGCCGACAGCGACTGGCATTCCACGCCAAAACTTTTCGCCTGGCCCATGGCGCGCCGGATTTCACTCCACCGCGCCGCACTCGATGCCAAGCGAAGCGAGCCCACCTTCTTCCACGAAATCTGCTGGCCCGTTTCCGCTTCCAGCCGGTCGAACACCGCCACGGAATTCTGCATCAACCGCGTGAGATTCTTCTTTCCGCGAAGCTGGCCGACAAGCCCCGCCGCATGCCAGGTGCAACCCTCGGTGAGCTGGGCCTTTTCGACCA
>CAZRZB010000193.1:0-4034 GCA_964604435.1 uncultured Aestuariivirga sp.
CAGGCTCATGCTCAGAAAACTATGCAATCCAGCATGATCTCTCCGGACAGACTCTAAGGCAACTGGGGCAAGCAGAATTGTCAGGACGGGATCAATCTTCCCATTTATCCCATATGCTCTGTCGAGCATAAAAATAGGCACTGAGGACGTGATCCAAAAACAATTCACGACAAGCAGGTAGATTCTACTCGAACGACCGAGCTCTTCTTGCAACCGAACTGCAGCACTATTCAGGATGAGCGTTCCGACCAAGAGAACGCCAGCAATCAGGTATGTAAGCATCAATATGGAATCTTCGGGTTCACTCGCGTATCGGTCATAAGCATCTGGCAGGTTACCGAGCACCACCAAGAGAATCACGAACATCGTAGATCCGAGGAGGATATTCAAGATGAGTATCAGTTTTTGCATATGCGACGTATCTCCGATGATATCTCCTCAGCTACTGCAAAGCGTGAGGAACGATCATAGCAAATTGTCTCTTAGTGCTCCTTCGAGACTGCAATCCACCAACGACTTTCATCCTGCCGTCAGTGCAACGGAAAACAAACAAGGGCACCAATTCCCTGCACATGGAGCGCGATCGACGATCGCAGCAGAAGCAGAGAGGTCAAGTATCATACACGCCCATCCAGCCGTCTCGCCGTCCTGAGTTCCGGGAACCAGCGCGACCACAGGAAGGCGACGGCAACCGTCCCTGCCCCGCCCATCGTGACCGCCGCCACGGCGCCGATCCAGGCGGCCACGACACCGGCGCGGAATTCGCCAAGCTCGTTGGACGCGCCGATGAACACGCGGTTGACCGCGGTGACGCGGCCCCTCACCTCGTCCGGGGTATGCAGCTGCAGCAACGTCTGGCGGATGTAGACGCTGACCATGTCGCAGGCCCCCATCAGCACCAGGGCCGCGATCGACAGCGGCACCCAGGTCGAAACGCCGAACACCACCGTGAACAGGCCGAAACTCGCCACAAAGACGAAGAGAATGATGCCGGCCTTGTCCTTGATCGGGAATTTGGCGAGCCAGGCCGCCATGACGATGGCGCCCACCCCGGGCGAGGCGCGCAAGAGCCCGAGGCCCCACGGGCCGACTTCGAGAATGTCGCGGGCATAGACCGGCATCAGCGCCACCGCGCCGCCGAGCAGCACGGCGAAGAGATCGAGCGAGATAGAGCCCAGCACCAGACGCTCGCGGCGGATGAAACGGAAGCCGGCCAGCAGGGTTGCCAGGCTCGTCTCCAGCGCATGGTTTCGCTGCGGCACGGCGCCGATCAGCAGCACGAAGAGTGCGGCGAGCGTGAGAAGGCCGAAGGATGTGCCATAGGCGGCTTCACCACCGATGCCGTAGAGAAGTCCGCCCACCACCGGTCCGGTGATGGTGCCCACCTGCCAGACCATGGAGCCCAGCGAAATGCCGTGGGCGATGGCCTGGCGCGGCAGCAGATTGGGGGCGAGCGCATCGGCGGCGGGATTGAAAAAGGCGCGCGCCGCGCCCAGCACCGCCAGGATGACAAAGACCGGCCAGACGGTACCGGGGGCCGACAGCGTGAAGGCGACGAGCGCCACCGCGCACAGAACTTCGATGAGCAAGCAGCCGGCCATGATCAGGCGGCGGTTGAAGGCATCGGCCGCCAGGCCGGTGACGAGAACGAGAAACAGCGGCGGCAGGAATTGCACCAGCCCGATCAGGCCGAGATCGAGCGGATCGCGGCTGATGTCGTAGACCTGCCAGCCGACCGCCACCGACATGATCTGCACCGCGAAGCCCGCCGCCCCCGCCGCCAGAAGATAGAAGACGAAAGGACGGTACTGCAGGGCGTTTGACGAGGGCTGTTCGGGGGCGGACGCATCGGCGGTCATGAGGCCAGCCGTGCCACGCCGGGCTCACCCTGTCAAAGCGGATAAAATTTCGACGGTTCCGCCTTGGCGAACCACTCCGGCACGGCCCATCGGTTGGCAATGTATCCTGTGGCCCATGCCGCCATGGCCTGAAGAACCGGGAGCAGGTCCGCACCCTTCTTGGTGAGACGGTATTCATGGCGGACCGGGTTTTGCTGATAGGCGCGTGACGAAATGAGCCCTTCGCGTTCGAGCAGCGCCAGACGGTCGGCCAGAATATTGGTCGAGATTTTCTCCGGCATCTTGAGAAAATCGCCGTAGCGGGTGCGGCCGGCGAAAATGGTACGCAGAACCACGAGAGTCCAGCGGTCACCGAAAATATCGAGCGCCGAAGCGATCGGGCATTGCGAGCGGTAGTCCATGGGATGAAGCTCCAGTTGCGCAGACCCATAGTCACTTTTGTATTGCAAGTCATCCAAAATTGTGTCACTTGCATTATGCAAGATAGGGAGGACCAGCGATGACCAAGCACACGGGACGCTGCCAGTGCGGCGGCATTTCATTCGCGGTGACGGCGGAACCGGTCATGTCGGGTTTTTGCCACTGCCTCGACTGCCAGAAGGCCAGCGGCGCGCCGCACGTGATGCATGTGGCCTTCCCCGCCGATGCCATCACGGTGAACGGCAAGACCAAGACATTCCAGTCCAAGGCCGACTCGGGCGGCACCGTGACCCGCGAATTTTGCCCCACCTGCGGCGGCCGTCTGTTCGGTTCGTCCACGACCATGCCGGGCATGAAGACCGTGCATGCGGCAGCCTTCGATAATCCTTCGGCTTTCAAGCCCATGATGACCGTCTATGCCAGGCGCGCAGTGAATTGGGACCATGTCGAGGCAGGACTTCCCGCCTTCGACATGATGCCACCGAACCCATGACCCTCGACGAGCGCCTGCGCAGCCTCCTGGCCAAGCATGCCGCCATCGACAAACGCATGTTCGGCGGCACCTGCTTCCTGATCGATGGCAACATGCTGATCGGCACGCTGAAAGACGGACTCATCGTGCGGGTCGGCAAGGCGGCCCATGCCGCGGCGCTCACGCGGCCGGGGGCGAGAACCTTCGACATGACCGGACGGCCCATGGAGGGCTTCATCACCGTGGCCGGCAACTCGGTCGCGAGCAACAAGGCCTTGCAAGGCTGGGTCGATCTGGCGCTCGCCTTCGTCGCGACCCTGCCTCCGAAACCCGCCAAGCCGGTCAGAAAGAAGAAATCCGGCTAACCGCCGGCCGACTTTCGTCTGAATTGCCCGCGCTTGTGGCCCCTGCTATAGGCTCGCCCACTTCCTCCCAATGGCAGCGCGAGGCACGATCCCGATGGCGAAGATCAAGGTTGCAAATCCGGTCGTCGAACTCGATGGCGACGAAATGACCCGCGTCATCTGGGACTTGATCAAGACCAAGCTCGTCCATCCCTATCTCGATATCGACCTGCATTATTACGATCTGGCGATCGGGAATCGCGACCGCACCGGCGACCAGGTGACGATCGATGCCGCCAACGCCATCAAGACATACGGCGTCGGCGTCAAATGCGCCACCATCACCCCCGACGAAGCGCGGGTGAAGGAATTCGGCCTCAAGCAGATGTGGAAGAGCCCCAACGGCACCATCCGCAATATTCTCGGCGGCGTCATCTTCCGCGAGCCGATCATCTGTTCCAACGTGCCCCGCCTGGTGCCCGGCTGGACCCAGCCGATCATCATCGGCCGTCATGCTTTCGGCGACCAGTACCGAGCCACCGATTTCAAGTTCCCTGGCAAGGGCACTATCACGCTGAAATTCACCGGTGAGGACGGCAAGGTGATCGAACGCGAAGTGATCAAGGCACCGGGCTCCGGCGTTGCGCTCGCCATGTTCAACCTCGACGACTCGATCCGCGAGTTCGCCCGCGCCTCCTTCAACTACGGGCTGCAGCGCAACTACTCGGTTTATCTCTCGACCAAAAACACGATCCTGAAACAGTATGACGGGCGCTTCATGGAGCTGTTCCAGCAAATCTTCGACAAGGAGTTCAAGGCCGAGTTCGACAAGAAGAAGATCGTCTACGAGCATCGCCTGATCGACGACATGGTGGCAGCCGCAATGAAGTGGTCCGGCGGCTACGTCTGGGCCTGCAAGAACTACGACGGCGACGTGCA
>CAZRZB010000194.1:0-3997 GCA_964604435.1 uncultured Aestuariivirga sp.
AGAAGAATTTCGGGTTATCCTCCCAGACCACGCCCTTGTAGAGGCCGAGCGGCCACAGGCGGTTTGCCGTCTTGAGGCGGAGGTCTTCCGGCAAGTAGGGGAAGTAGTGCTGATAGCCGGTGCACAGGATGATGGCGTCCACCTCCTTGGTCGAGCCATCCTTGAAATGAGCGGTCTTGCCCACGACCTTCTGCAGCAGCGGACGTTCCTCGAAGTTCTTCGGCCACTTGAAGCCCATGGGCTTCGAGCGGTAGGTGGTGGTCACCGACTTGGCGCCGTATTTCCAGCACTGCGAGCCGATGTCCTCGGCGGAATAGCTGCGACCGACGATCAGGACATCCTTGCCCTTGAATTCCAGGGCATCACGGAAATCATGGGCATGCAGGACACGGCCATTGAAGCTGTCGAGGCCCTCGAAGAATGGCGCATGGGGGGTGGAAAAGTGCCCGGAGGCGCTGATCACATTGTCGAATTCCTCCGTGTACATGCGGTCCTTCACCCGGTCGTGGGCGGTGACGAGGAACTTCTTCTTCTTCTGGTCGTAGGTGACCATGCGCACCGGCGTGCTGAAGCGGATCCACTTGCGGACCCCGGCTTTCTTGACGCGGCCGACGATGTAGTCCCAGAGCACGGCGCGCGGCGGATAGGAGGCGATGGGCTTGCCGAAATGCTCCTCGAAGGTGTAGTCGGCGAATTCCAGGCACTCCTTCGGGCCATTCGACCACAGGTAACGGTACATCGAGCAGTGAACCGGCTCGCCGTATTCGTCGAGGCCGGTGCGCCAAGTGTATTTCCACAGGCCACCCCAGTCATCCTGCTTTTCAAAGCAGACGATTTCCGGAATTTTCGCCTTCCTCTTGGCCGCCGACTGGAAGGCCCTGAGCGCGGCAAGCCCCGAGGGGCCTGCGCCAATCACTGCAACACGTGTCATGATTTGGTTTTCCTCTTCTTAATCATTCAATCGGGGAAGATGCCAGGGCTGGTGGGGGCCCCGTCATCAAATTTCGAAAGCCAGTCAACAGTGGCCTGGCGGTAGCGGGTCAGGCCCTTGTAGTCGACCAGTTCCGGCGGCAGCGAACGCAGCACGCGGGGCAGGCGCCTGGCCCATTTTGGAACAGTAACCACTTCCTCCATCTTGATGAGGTAGCAGCGGATGACGAAGAGAATGGCATTGGAGCGCGGAAGCCGCCACAGGCTTTGCAGTTCGCAGCGCAGGTGCACCTTGCCGCCCACGTTCTCCGGCGTCACGGTGGCGCGGTCCGGGCCCCATTTCGGGTAGTTCTCCGGGCTGGTGTCAAGGCGCGGGTTGATCGTCATGGTCCAGTTCAGGCGCCGCACCGGCTTGCCCTGCTGCAAATTGAGGAGGAACTTGAGGGCGCGCTCGAACACGCCCATTTGGTGGGCGAGCGGCACCGGGCCGTGCCATTCCATGAAATTCATGCCGATGTCGAAATCCAGCGACCAGTCGGCCTGGGTGGTGGCAATGCCCGCATCCATCCACAGGTTATTGTCGCGCTGGTCAACGATGCAGAAATCGCCCTGGGCCTGGCGGGTGATGTATTCCATGGGTTCGCAGGGCAGCGTGGAGACGTCGCCGAAGACAAATTTCTGGTCAATGCCGAGGGGCCGGTTGATCCAGTGCCAGTTGTCGCCGTCCTTGGTCAGCGAAAAATGCTCCGGATAGCCCGCCGCCTGCTGTTCCATCAGGAGTTCAAGCGTGTCCCACTGGGAGGTCATCATATGGGGCAGCGCCTGGCAGCGCAGGGGGTCTTCCTTGAGCACCGCGGCGCGGTCCTTCATTTCGGAAACATAGTGCTCGTCCACGTCAATCAGGGTTTCAAAGGCGGTGCCCGGGGCGCCCTTCACGTGCGGCTCCATGTTCACCGCATACATGTAGCTGTCTTCATGGAAGGGGAAGGGAAAGCGCCGGATGGCCGCCGGGCTGTTCCTGGCGGTGAAATCGTCGCGGAAGGTTTCCTGCTTGAATTCGATGTTCATCAGATGCTCCTAGAGATCCAGCACGATTTCCCGGCCCTTCAGCCGCGAGACGCAAATCATGATCTTGCGGCCCGAGGCCTTGTCTTCGGGTTCGAGATAGTGGTCATTGTGCTCAAGGGTGCCATCGCAGGAGATGACGCCGGTTTCGCACTGGCCGCAAGCCCCGCCGCGGCAAAGGAAGGGGGCATCGACACCGGCCGCTTCCACCGCCTCGAGAATGCTCTGGTGGGAGGCGACTTCGATGGTCTTGCCGGATTTCTTCAGCACGGCCCGGAAGGGCTTGCCTGGCGGCGGCGCCAGGAAGCGTTCCGAATGGAGGTTCTGCTCGGGCCAGCCGAGCTGGCGCGCTGTCGCCAGCACGCCGTTGATCATGCCTTCGGGGCCGCAAACATAGAGATGGGTACCGAGGGCCTGGGCCTTCAAAATGGTCTCGACGGGGATGAAGAGCTTTTCCTCGTCGACATAGACCTTGACCCGGTGAGCGCCATAGCGTTCCTGCAGCTCTTTCCAGTAGGCTCCGTGTTTCCGGTTGCGCACCGCATAGTGGAGCTCGAACGGGCGGTCTTCCCGGGTCAGTTGGTCCATCATGGCCATGAAGGGGGTGACACCGATGCCTCCCGCCATGAATAGGTGCTTCTTGCCCCGCACATCCATGGGGAAAAGATTGACCGGCTGGGAAATCACCAGGGTGTCGCCCGGTTTCAGCTTCTCATGCAGGAAGGCGGAACCGCCGCGGGAGTTTTCCACCCGCAGGATGGACAGCTCATAGGCGCGGGTATCCTGCGGGCTCGACATCAGCGAGTAGGTGTTGCGCCGGAGAATGCCACCATCACGCATGGCCACCACCACATGGGAGCCGCCGGAAAAGATCGGCATCGGCGCCCCGTCGACGCGCTCAAGGCGGAAGCGTTTTACCTTCTCGGCCACCTGGGTGATGGCCGTCACCCGCACCGTCATGTCGGTATTGATGCTCATGGGAACAGCACTTCCGGTTGGGGTGCGCTGCCCGGCTCCTCGGCGTCTATGTTCACGCCCTGGAAGGCGCCGATCCGCCGTGAATAGTGGTCGCGCACCAGCAGCGGCAGGCCGCAGTGGGAGCAGGTGAAGGGCGAGGTGGTGACGTTGTCGGTAATGCCCTTGCAATGCACGCACTGGACGCGCCGCGCGGTGGAGCCGCGGTGCTCGGTGTGGATGGAGGCGAAATCCATGCCGAGGTCGAGGGCCACCTGCATGGCCTGGCCGATGAAGCCTTCGGTGCCGGAGATATAAAATCTGGTCCCCATCCGCGAGGCCTGCAGCGCCGCCTTGAGGCGGACGAGCAGCACCGGGATGGTGGGTGCGCTCCAGACATCAAAGGGCAGCAGGGCGCGGAGCTTGTCCGCCCCGGCGCGAGGGCCGACATAAAGGATTTCCGCTTTGGCGAGAAACTCCTTGCCGGCGGATTCGACCTGGTCAAGCAGCGCCTCGGCCCCCTCGCCCTCAAGGGCAAAGAGGTGGCGCGCACTGTGAGCGTCTACCGCCAGCCCCCTGTAGACCGGGCGGCTTTTGATCCCGACAACAAGCATCAGCCGACCGCGTTCCGCTTCTTCTTTTCCGGATCGTCGAAGCTGATGGTGTGGGCGATGGCTTTGGCCTTCAGGTTCTTGCCGCGCACCTCGAGCTTGGTGCCCTGCTTGGCGCAGGCCACATCGACACGCATGATCGCCATGGATTTCTTGGTGAGCTTGGAATAGCAGGGGCAGGTGATGACACCCACCTTCTTGCCGTCGGCATAGACCTCGTCGCCGAGGTCGGCGGGCCCATCTGCTTCGATCAGCAGGCCAAAGATCTTGAAGCGCTCCTTGCCCTTGAGGCGGGCATGCTCCTCGGCCCCGCGGAAGCCGGTCTTGCCGGGGCTCACGGTAAAGTCGAGGCCCAGTTCCCACAGGCTGTCGCCGGGCTGCTCGTTGGCAAAGGGGTACATCTGGGAATTGTCGTAGGGGTAGAACAGCAGGTAGCT
>CAZRZB010000195.1:0-3937 GCA_964604435.1 uncultured Aestuariivirga sp.
CAACGACCTCGCCCATGTGGAACCGTCCGAGATCGGCTTCGATGCGCTGGGCAAGGGTGTGGGGAGCGAGGAGCCCAAGGCGCCGGCGCCGGTTTCGGCACAGCGGTTCCTGTCCGCGGGCTTCGTGCGCAAGCAGAACCTGTCGAATGTGGTGATGATGCCGCAGAGCGCCGGCGTTTCCACCTCGCCCGCCCATGCGCTGCAGATGCGGGCGGCGGAATCGGTGGGCGCCCTGGCGCTTGCCGATGTCCACGTGCATCACGAACACCATGAGCATGTATATGTGCATGCCGAAGCCGTCATGGCGCCGGTTCTCGACCGCCGCGTCGAGGCGCGCATAAAGGGCTACGAAGGCGAAAGCTGCTCGGAATGCGGCAACTTCACCATGGTGCGGAACGGAACCTGCCTCAAATGCGATACCTGCGGCGGCACCAGCGGGTGTTCGTAAACCGACGAACGCGCTTCTCTCTCATGGCCGGGCCCTTGTTCCGGCCATTTTTTTGACCGCTGCGAGCTGCGCCGAAAGTGCCGGAGAGCTTCGGCGATAACTAAAATTGGATGCGAAATTCGTCTTCCTCCACATTTTTTTTGTCCCGTGCATTTCTACCACAGGGGCGAAGGGCACGATTCTCCGCCCCCGGAGCAGCGAAAACGGCCCTATTGTCCGTGTACGGAGGGGCCTTGAATTCCCTTGCTTTGCGCGGCTGTTTTGCCGGTTCCGGCGATTTCGTCCGTATACGGATGGCCCGCGCTGGCGCTGGGGCGTTTACTTATTGTTAGGGGAATTGACGGAACATACCAAATGTTGACGGCATATTGCCGAATCACACAAACGGGTACACAATACATGCCAATGACGGTCGTGAAAGCGCTCTTGCTGCCATCGCGGACGTTTGATGTGAGGCTTACCTGCGTTGTGGGGCTCTAACAACACTCTAGGAGATTAGCTCATGGCTAAGAAAGCTGCTAAGAAGCCTGCCAAGAAGGCCGCCAAGAAGAAGGCCGCCAAGAAGAAGAAGTAAGCTTCTTAAGCTTTATCTTCAGGACTGGGCCCCGGATGGCTTCGCCTCCGGGGCCAGTTCATTTTTGGGACACGCTCCGCGATCGAACAGGGCTTCACTGGTAGACGTAGACCGGCGCACCGATATTCACGCGCCTAAAGAGATCGATGACGTCGGTGTTCATCATGCGGATGCAGCCCGAGGAGACGGCGCCGCCGATCGAGGCGGCATTGTTGGTGCCGTGGATGCGGAACAGGGTGCCGCCGATGTAAAGCGCGCGGGCACCGAGCGGATTGTTGGGACCGCCTTTCATGTATTCGGGAATGATATGGCCCTTGGCAGCCTCGCGCGCGATCATCCGCGGCGGCGGCCGCCAGGCGGGCCACTCCTGTTTCGCCACGATGCGCGAAGTTCCGCTCCACTGGAACCCTTCGCGGCCGACGCCGATCCGGTAACGCCGCGCCTTGCCGTCCTCCAGCACAAGATAGAGGGCGCGCTCGGGCGTGCGGATGATGATGCTGCCCGGCCGGTATCGGGTCTCGTCCCACGATATGTTCCTGGCCGTGGACCGGTCCGAGACGAACCGGTCACGGCCGCCGGCACGCGGCTTGCCGAGCAGGCAGGCGAGGAAGCGATCGCATTCGCCCCGTGCCGCCCGCTTCTTTTCGGCCTCCTTCCGGGCAAGCGCCGCCCGCTTCCATTCGGCCTCCTGCTTCGCCTTGGCTTGGGCAGCGAGCTGCTTTTTCTTCTTCAGCAGGATCAGTTCTTCGGCCGTGGGTTCGGCCAATGTGGAGGCAAAGGCACCGCCGGGCGCCACCGTCAAGGCCAGCAGCAGTACCAGAACCGCGACAAGGTACTTCCGCATCATTCGATCGACCCCGGGACGATGGGGCAAGTTACCGGGTTAAGGTTGAGCGGGCAATGGGCTTTGCGGTTCGCTTGCCGTTCACTTATGATCGTCAAGAGAGTCAGGCCAGAGGCAGCAAAGGAGCCCCCCATGATACCGCCCCGCAAGAAATTCGTCTTTTTGCTCATCAGTACCTCGCTTTTGGCATGGCCGGCGCAGGCACAGGACGTGCCGCCGGTGGTCGATGCCCTTCTCAAGAGCTGGGAAAAGCAGACCAAGCTCAAACCCACCTACGACAAGCTCGATGTCGACGGCTCTGGCAATGTGACGATCACCAATCTCACCTCGTCCATGGCGGCAGGCGACAACAATCCCGATGTCAAGATCACCATCGGCGAAGTGGCGCTCCAGGACATTTCCGACGCGGGCGATGGACTTTATGAAATCGGCTCGGCCAAATTCTCGGCGATGAAGATGGACGTGGCCGGGCCGGAGGGCATGGCCTTCACCATCGATATGCCGGAAGGCAGCGCCGAAGGCTGGTATGTCAAGGTTCTCGGCGACAACCCGACACCGCTCGACACGATGCGCGCGTCGATGAGTATCGCCCGCAAGATGTCGTCCGGCAAGATGACCGCCAACGTCATGGGCCAGACCATCACCTCCGACGGCTATGTCTCGACCTGGGACGGCGATCCCACCACCGGGGCCGGCACGTTCAGCACCAAGGTCGCCAATGTGATGATTCCCGAAGGCGCCATCGCCGCCATCGATCCCACCGGCTCGCTGAAGCAGATCGGCTATACGGATCTGGTCTTCGACATGGAGGCGGGCGGCACGGTGACGCTCGAGGGCGAGAACGTCGGCATGGATTTGTCCTTCGCCTATGCGGGCAAGGACATGGGGGCGATGAAAGTCTCGGTCGCCGCATCCGACATCCCGCTGGCGGTCTATGGCGAATTGCAGAAGGCGCAGACGATGGGCAAGGAGCCGGACTTCGCGGCGCTGATGCCGCAATTGCAGAATATTTCCTTGGGCCACTTCAGCTTCCGCTTCGAAGATGCCTCGCTCACCAAGCGGCTCCTGCCAATGGCGGCGGCGATGCAGGGCATGGACGAGGCGACGATGGTGGCCAATGCCGGGGCGATGCTGCAAATGGGGCCGATGCAGCTCAACAACCAGGCCTTCACCGACCCGGTGGTGGGGCCGGTCAACGCCTTCCTCAAGGACCCGAAATCGATCACCATCGCGCTCAAGCCCGCTTCCCCCATCAAGGTGCAGCAGCTGATGACCCTCAATCCGGCCGATCCGGGTGCGGCGATCAGCCTGCTGGGCGTGAGTGTCACGGCCAACGATTGATCATGCCTCCGGCAGGTTCAAGCGGATGTGAAGCTCGCGAAGCTGCTTGGGGGTGACCTCGGAGGGCGCCCCCATCAGCAGATCCTCGGCCTGCTGGTTCATCGGGAACAGCACCACCTCGCGGATATTGGGCTCGTCGCACAGAAGCATGACGATGCGGTCGACGCCGGGGGCGATGCCGCCATGGGGGGGCGCGCCATACTGGAAGGCGCGATACATGCCGCCGAACTTTTCCAGCAGCACCCGCTCGGGATAGCCGGCGATCGCGAAGGCCTTCTTCATGATATCGGGGCGGTGGTTGCGGATGGCACCCGAAGACAGCTCGATGCCGTTGCAGACGATGTCGTACTGGAAGGCGAGGATGTCGAGCGGGTCCCCGGTTTCCAGCGCCTCGAGGCCGCCCTGCGGCATGGAGAAGGGATTGTGGGAGAAGTCGATCTTCTTCTCCTCCTCGTTCCACTCATACATGGGGAAATCGACGATCCAGCAGAATTCGAAGCGGTTCTTGGCGGTCAGCTTCAGTTCCTCGCCGACGCGGCTGCGGGCTTCGCCGGCAAATTTGTAGAATTTCGACGGGATGCCGGCGACGAAAAAGGCGGCATCGCCGATGCCGAGCCCGAGCTGCTGGCGCATTGCCTCTGTGCGCTCGGGGCCGATGTTCTTGGCGATGGGACCGGCGGCCCCCTCCTCGCCTTCACGCCAGAAGATATAGCCGAGGCCCGGCTGGCCC
>CAZRZB010000196.1:0-3892 GCA_964604435.1 uncultured Aestuariivirga sp.
TGGTGCTTCACCGGCTGCAGCGGAACGCTGACACCCGCCATGGCCCCGATCTGCCGGGCCCATTGCCCGCCGCAGTTCACCACTTTCTCGCAAGCGATCTTGCCCTGGTTGGTGTTCACCGCCGTCACCCGGCCGTTGCTGATGTCAAAGGATGTAACCCGCGCGCTCTCGATGAGCTTTGCCCCATGCATGCGCGCACCCTTGGCCAGCGACTGCGCAATGTCGGAGGGTGAGGCCTGCCCATCAGTTGGCAGGAAGGAGGCACCAACCAGATCATCGACATTCATCAGGGGCCACATCTTCTTGACTTCGGTAGGCGACAGCAGGTGCATTTCCATGCCGAAGCTCTGGGCTGTCGTTGCAAGCCGCTTGTATTCAATCCAGCGGTTTTCATTGGTGGCCAGGCGCAGGCAGCCGGTCATTTTCCAGCCGGTGGCAAGGCCGGTTTCCGCATCGAGTTTCTTGTAGAGATCAACGGAATATTTCAGCACTTGGGTGATCGACGCCGACGAGCGCAACTGCCCAACGAGTCCTGCCGCATGCCAGGTGGAACCGGAGGTCAGCTTGTTCTGCTCAAGCAGAACCACATTCAATTTATGGTCCTTCGCCAGATGATACGCCGTCGAGCAGCCGATAATGCCACCGCCGATCACAACAACATCCGCCTGCGTGGGGAAATTCTGGGTCATGTCTTTCCAAACTTTGAATTATAATCAGCCAGCACGTTTTCATAACGCGAGAGATATTCCCGCGCGTAAGCCACGTAATCCACGCCCGGCGCGTTGAGATGGATTTCCGAAACCATGCCCCAGACCGCTTCGCGCAGCGCGCTGGCGGTTTTCATCGCATAGAAGGAGCGCAGCAAGGCCTCGTCGGGAATGCGCTCGAAATAGCGCATGAGCAGCTCCCGCTCGGCCTCTTCGCCGAACTGGTTGTTGGAGGCGATATTGGCGAGGTCGAACATCGCCGTGCCGAAACCGCCGTATTCCCAATCGATCAGCCACAGCCGCTGGCCATCATCCATGAAGTTTGTCGGCAGGAGGTCGTGGTGGCCGAAGATGATGGGAAGCGGCACCTGCGCTGCTTCGAGACGCTCAACCTCGGCCATCCAGCGCGGCAGGTCGGCAACATGGCGGTGCTTGGCCGCGGTGACCGTATGGGCGTAGTCGCGCAGCACATGGAACACCCAGAAGAAATTCGCCCGCCCCGAAATGCGCCTGCCCATGTCCCGGTGGCAGCGTTTGACGATGTCCACGCAGCGTCCGGCATTGGCCCGGACGTCGGCTTCTCCATAGGTGCGCGCCGCTAGGTAGCGCACCACCATGACGCCCGGCTCCGTATAGACCACCTCCGGCGACAATCCCGCTGCGAAGGCTGCCTTGCTGGCGATGACTTCCGCCTCGCGGAAGACGTGATGAAAGGGATAGTCGTGGCCCACCCGGGCCACATATTGCCCGCTTGCGTCGCGGACCGTAAAGCTTGCGTTGCTCACCCCGCCCTTGAGCGGAATGAGTTCGATGGCGCCCCTCCAGCAGGGCAGTTGCCTGACCCGATCTTCTGCTGACATGCAAAACCCTCTCCTCGCCCAAGAACTGAAGCCATTTCTGCCCGCAGGTCAACCGAATTGTTGCAACATGTGGCAATTGCCAATATTAAATGTGGTTTTATGACCGTTTTTATAAAATAATTGCCAAATACCACAAAAAATGCTCAACAATTCGCCATGGCCATCGAACTGAGCAAGCGGCAAACCCAGATTCTGAGCCTCGTCCGCGAGCAGGGCACCTGTACGGTCGCTGCCCTGGCGAAAGCCCTTGATGTCTCCTTTGAAACTGTCCGGCGCGACATCAAGCCCCTGGTGGACTCCCGCGAGGTGTCGCGGCGCCATGGCTCCATCGCCCTGCCCCATGAACTTGGCGAGGCCCCCTTTGAACGGCGCCTGCGCGAGCACTTCGCCGCCAAGCGTGCCATCGCGCGCCGCGCCGCGAGGCTGATCGAGGATGGCGACAGCCTGATGCTCGACACCGGCACCACCACCAGCATCTTCGCCCGCGAACTCCTGAAGAAACGTAATCTGACCGTGGTCACCAACTCCTCCGATATCGCCCGCACCCTGGCCACGGTGAACGGCAACCGGGTTTACATGGCGGGCGGCGAGCTGAATGGCTCCAACGGCGCGGCTTTTGGCCCGTCGGCCATTGCCTTTGCCGCCAGCTTCCATGTCCGCCACGCCATCATTTCAATCGGCGCCCTTGATGCCGACTTCGGCCCTTCCGACAGTTACCTCGCGGAAGCCGAATTTGCCCGCATGGTGCTGTCGCGCGGCGAGAATCGCGTGATGCTGTCCGACGCCTCGAAATTCGGCCGCACCGCGCTGATCAAGGTGTGCGACTTCAAGGATCTCAATCGCCTCATTACCGACGCCATTCCGGATGCTAAACTTGCCGCCGCGCTGCAAGCGGCGGGCGTCAGCGTAAACGTTGTCGCACCCTGAAACAACGCCGCAGGGCAGCCATGAAATAAGTCGGGAAACAAACATCCCGGTTGACCAAAACGCCCGGAATCGACAAAAGGGTGCGGGAACTTAGAAACAGGTGAAGAATGCGATACGAAGCACCAGACTCAATTAAATCCGCGGTCACGCTTTTGGCCAAGGAGAAGGGCCAGGCCTTTGTTCTGGCCGGCGGAACGGACCTGCTGGTCAAAATGAAAGGCGGCTTTGTCGAGCCAGACCTCGTGGTCGATATCAAGCGCATCAAGGGCATGTCCGACATCAGCAAGTCCGCATCCGGATTCAGGATCGGGGCTGCCGTTCCAGGCGTTGCCCTGGGTGAGAATGCCGCCCTCAAGAAGGCCTGGCCCGGCGTCGTCGAGGGGGCGAACCTCATCGGTTCCAAGCAGGTCCAGGGCCGCTGCACCATGGTCGGCAACCTGTGCAACGGATCGCCGGCCGCCGATGGCGTGCCATCCCTCATTGCCGCCAATGCGAAGGTGGTTATTTCAGGCCCCAAGGGCAAACGCACCATTCCGGTTGAACAGGTCCCGGTTTCGCCGGGCCGCACCTCGCTGAAGAAGGGCGAGATCATCGAGGCGATCCTGCTGCCCAAGCGGCCGGCAAATTCCTCTGACGCCTATCTGCGCTTCATTCCGCGCAGCGAAATGGACATTGCCGTGGTCAGCGCCGCCGTCAATCTGACGCTTGATGGCAAGGGCACGATCAAGGATGCCCGCGTCGTGCTGGGCGCCGTGGCCCCGACCATCATTGCCGTGCCCGCCGCCGCAAAAGCCTTGATCGGCTCGAAGCTGGACGCCGCCGCGCTGGAAAAGCTTGCTGCCGCCTGTTCGGCCGCCTGCCGCCCCATTGACGACAAGCGGGGCACCATCGAATTCAGAACCAAGGTCGCAGGCGTTCTTGCCCGCCGCGCCGCAGAAATCGCGTACAAGCGCGCAGGAGGAAAATAATGTCTGGCGTTCACGTATCAACCACCATTAACGGGGATGCCGTTGAGTTTGTCTGCAATGCCGACGAGCCCCTGCTCGACGTGCTGCGCAACCGGCTGGGAATGACCGGGTCCAAGGAAGGCTGCGGAACCGGCGATTGCGGCGCCTGCAGCGTGACCGTGAACGGCCGCCTCGTGTGCTCCTGCCTCGTGCTGGGCGCGGAAGTGGGCGGTGCCAAGATCGAAACCATCGAAGGCATGGCCAAGGGCGACGTATTGCACCCCTTGCAGAAAAACTTCATCGCCCATGCCGCCCTTCAATGCGGCGTCTGCACCCCGGGCTTCCTGGTTGCAGCCAAGGCGCTGCTCGACAAGAATCCGGACCCCACCGAAGAAGAAATCCGCTTTGGCCTTGCCGGCAATCTTTGCCGCTGCACCGGCTATGACAAGAT
>CAZRZB010000197.1:0-3809 GCA_964604435.1 uncultured Aestuariivirga sp.
CATCGGCAACGGATGGACTTCGATGCCTTCTTCGATCAGGGCCTGAGCCTCCTCGGGCTTGGCCTCGCCATAGATGCCGCGCTTCTTGCTCTCCGCGTAGTGGATCTTGCGGGCCTCGTCGGCGAACCTGTCGCCCACATATTCGGCGTTCTCTTCGATCTTCCGCCTTACCTCGCGCATCATCTGCATCAGCTTCTCGGTCTGGGGATCGACCGCGCCAGCTAGCATTTTCTGCGGAGCCTCGGGCTTGCGGTTCGCCTTGACCGGGATGCCGGGCGCCATCAACTGCTTGCTGACCTGCGAAGAACCGCACTGGCTGCATGACACCAGGTGCCGCTTGGCTTGGCTGTCAAAGGCCGCGCTGTCCCTGAACCAGCCATCAAACTCGTGGCCCTTGTCACAGATGAGATCGTACCTGATCATGATGCTTGCTTGGCCATTTCCTGCCGCGGCTTCAAATGAAACGTCCTGGCGTTCTTCAGGGCAGGTATCCTAGCACGGTCACGGTTTACGAAGTCTTCATTGACCTCGAACGGCAGAATCCCGGGCTCCGCCGCCATCTCGGCGATGATCTCCCCCCAGGGGTTTGCCACCAGGCTGTGGCCAAAGGTCTGCCGCCCGCACTCATGGGTTCCCCCCTGGGCCGCCGCAAACACGAAACTGCCGGTTTCGATGGCCCGCGCCCGCAGCAGCACATGCCAGTGGGCCTTGCCCGTGGGAACCGTAAAGGCTGCGGGGACCGCCATGAACTGCGCGCCGGCGTTGGCCAACGTGTTGTAAAGTCTTGGGAAGCGCATGTCATAGCAGATGCTGAAGCCCAGCTTCCCCCAGGGCAATGGCGCCACGACAGCCTCGTCTCCTGGCGCAAACGTATCGGATTCCCGGATGCGTTCGCCACTGGGCAGGTCCACATCGAAGAGATGGATCTTGTCGTAGCGCGCCGCCAGCGCCCCGTCCGGCGCAAACAGAAGCGAGCGGTTGACCAGACGGTCCGCCGACACCCGCAAGGCCAGCGATCCCACATGCAGCCAGATGCCAAGCTCCAGCGCCAACTGCGAGAACCCCGCAACGCTGGCGTCTTCCCCTTCGGTGGCCACAAGGGCCCGCAACCGCTCCCGGTCTGCTTCGAGGATGTTGGTCGTCTCGGGGGTGAGCACATATTGCGCGCCCTTGGCCGCCGCCTCGCGGATCATGGCGCTGGCATCGGCCAGGTTCCGCGCCATGTCGACGCCGGAACGCATCTGCACAAGGGCGGCCCTGAAGCTCACGGTGCCGCCAGAAGCGGATCGAGCCCGCCATGACGTTCAAGCTCATGCAACTCGTCGCTGCCGCCGACATGGGTCTCGCCAATGAAAATCTGCGGCACGGTGCGGCGCCCCTTGGCCCGAAGCGTCATCTGTTGCCGCCCGGCCGGATCGCCGCTCACGTCAATCTCTTCAAAGTGGGCGCCCTTTTTCGTCAACAGCGACTTTGCTGTGTAGCAGTAGCCGCAGCTCCGCGTGGTATAAATCGTAATGTTTGCCATAGTGCTTCCGTCACCCAATATGAGGCCGCCTAGGCTCAAGAACAAGGGCGAAGGTGAGAACATCGACCTGCGCCGCGCCTGCTTTCTTAAGCATGGCGGCACAACTTCCTGCTGTTGCCCCGGTGGTTAATACATCGTCAACCAGCAGGACCTTGCGGCCGGAAAGGTAGCCGGCCCCTTCGGCCGTCACCTGAAAGACCTTGGCAACATTTTTCCGCCGCTCCTCGAAACTCAGCCCCACCTGCGAGCGCGAAGCCTTGCTCCGCTGGAGCAGGTCGGTCCGGTAGCTTTTGGTGAACTGCCTGGCAATCCGCTGCGACAAAAAGGCCGTCTGGTTGAAGCGCCTGCGCCACAGGCGGAAGCGGTGCAGCGGCACCGGAATGATGACGTCTGCCTCTTCAATGAGCTGGCGTCCGGCCCGCCCCATGAGCCGCGCCATGAACAATCCCGCCTCCTGGGTGTCACGGTACTTCAGGGCATGCACGATTTTCCGCGAGGCATCATCAAAGGCCACCGCCGCCCGGGCCCGGTTCCAGGGCGGCGGGTCGGCCAGCGCCGCCGGACTGACGGCCCCCTCGCCCTGGTCATAGGCAAAGGGCACCCCCAGCACATCGCAAACCGGAGCATCGATGAGCTTGAGGCGGTTCCAGCATGACTGGCAAAGGCTTGCAGGCTCGGCCACCGGGTCATGGCAACCCAGGCATTTCGGCGGCACCAGAAAATCGATCAGCCGCCGCCACTGGCTCTTGCCCCATGACGCGAGCCGATAGGCCTGTTGCGTGGACACTTCGTCCATGGCTTTTTGCAAACACCTCATCTAAAGCAGGGCCCATCAGGAGCATACCAGGAATGCCTTTTGCAAGAAAAGATTTGGAACGGCTGGCCGACATTGTGGAAATTGCCGCCGATCGGGAAATTATGCCGCGTTTCAGAAGCCTTACCCAAGGTGCGATCCGCGAAAAAACCTCCGCCCTCGATCTGGTAACCGACGCCGACGAGGCGGCCGAGGCGGCCATCAAGCTGGCCGTCGCCAAGGCATTCCCAAAGGCTGTCTTCATTGGCGAGGAGTCCGTCGAAAAAGACCGCAGCCTCCTCAACCGGATTGCCGAAGCTGAAATGGCAATCATCATCGATCCGGTGGACGGCACCAGCAATTTTGCCTGGGGTCTGCCGCTGTTTGGCGTGCTGGCGGCGGTTGTCAGGCACGGCGAAACGATTGGCGGGATCATTTATGATCCGGTGGGCCGAGACTGCACCTTTGCCATCAAGGGCGGCGGTGCCTGGGCCAAATCCGACAGCGGCACGACCCGCGACCTGCACGTCGCAAAACCTACCGCACTGGCAAATATCACCGGCACAACCTCGTGGTATCTCATGCCGGAACCCATGCGCTCGAAGGTGGCGGCCAACCTCGCCAGGCTCAAGGCCAGCTTCGGCTATCGCTGCGCGGCCTATGAATACCGCCTCGTCGCCGAAGGGCTGGTGGATTTTTCGCTGCATTACAAACTCATGCCCTGGGACCACGCGGCCGGCGTGCTCATCCACGCGGAGGCGGGCGGTTATTCCGCCCTCCTCGATGGCAGCCCCTATCTCCCGACAAAATTCGAAGGCGGCATCATCTCGGCCCCGGACCGCGAAAGCTGGCAGATGCTCCGTGATGCCTTGCTCGGCTAGGCGCCCATGACATCAAATGACGAAAACATTTTCGACCGGGAACTCTATCTCGCGCGGCTGGCGCGGACAAAATCCATAAGGCCTGACATTCTGGGCCAGACCATAGCCGCGGAACTGGCCGAGCGGCTGGAGCCCATAACCCGTGAGTTCAAGCGGGCTTGCCTCATCTCACCAGATCCCGAACCCGTCGCTGCTGCCATCCGCGCCTCGGGCAAAGTCAGCAATCTGGAAATTATTGAGCCGGAGGCTTCGGAAATTCTCCCTCTCAAAGCCGGAGATTTCGATGCGGTTTTTGATATCCTCGATCTGCATCTCGTCAATGATGTCCCCGGAACGCTCATCCAGCTCCGCCGCGCCCTTGTCCCCGACGGACTCTTCATGGCCTGCCTGTTTGCCGGCCAGACCCTGATGGAACTGCGCCAGTGCTGGCTTGAGGCCGAAGAACTGATAACCGGCGGTGTCTCCCCGCGCGTGGTGCCGATGGTTGATCTGCGCGAAATGGGCGGTCTGCTGCAACGCGCCGGTCTTGCCCTTCCCGTCGTCGACCTTGACCGTACCATCGTGCGCTATCCCGATGCCATCGCCCTCATTCACGAAATCAGGTCCCTGG
>CAZRZB010000198.1:0-3643 GCA_964604435.1 uncultured Aestuariivirga sp.
TGGGAAGCTGGTGGGCCTATTATGAACTCGGCTGGGGCGGCTGGTGGTTCTGGGATCCGGTGGAAAATGCCAGCTTCATGCCCTGGCTGGTGGCAACCGCCCTGCTGCATTCGGCCATCGTCGTGGAAAAGCGCAATGCCCTGAAGGTCTGGACCGTGCTTCTCTCCATCCTGGCCTTTTCGCTCTCCTTGCTGGGCACCTTCCTGGTGCGTTCCGGCGTCCTGACCTCGGTGCATGCCTTCGCCGTCGATCCTGAGCGTGGCATCTTCATTCTCGCCATCCTGTGCTTCTTCATTGGCGGGGCGCTGGCGCTTTTTGCCTGGCGCGCCCCGGCCCTGAAGGCGGGCGGGATCTTCTCGCCCGTCAGCCGCGAAGGCGGCCTGGTATTGAACAACCTTTTCCTCTGCGCCGCCTGCGCCGCGGTGCTGATCGGAACGCTTTATCCCCTGGCCCTTGAAACCATCACCGGCGAAAAAATATCCGTTGGCCCGCCTTACTTCGATCTCACCTTCGGGCCCATCATGCTGCCGCTGCTGCTCCTTGTGCCCATTGGCGCCATGCTGAGCTGGAAACGCGCCGACCTCCTTGGCGTGCTGCAGCGTGCCTGGATTGCCGCCGCCCTAGCGGTTTTCACCGGGCTGCTCGTGCTGATGTGGAATGTGCGCGGACCCTGGCTTGCCCCTCCCGGCTTGGCGCTGGGAGCCTGGCTGATTTTCGGAAGCCTGGCGGACCTGGCAAGCCGCATTGCCCTGTTTCGCTCCCGCCCCGCCGCCAGCCTTTCGCGCCTTGCGGGCCTGCCGCGCGCCAGCCTTGGCATGACGCTTGCCCATGCCGGGCTTGGCCTCATGATCATCGGCATCGTGGCCATCACCCTGTGGAAGGTAGAGCGCATCGTTGCCATGTATCCCGGCGAGCGCGCCGGCATTGGCAGCTATTCGGTTGAGTTCGTGGGCGAAGCGCCGCTCAGCGGGGATAATTTCACGGGCCGCGTCGGGCAATTCCGCATTTTCCGCGGGAAGCGCGAGATTGCCACCGTGGTCTCCGAGAAGCGCGAGTTCAAGCCCAGGGGAACCCCGACAACCGAAGTGGGCCTCTACCAAACCCTGGCGGGCGATGTCTATGTGGTGATGGGTGACAAGGCAGCGGACGGCGCCCGGGTGGTGCGCCTGTATTTCAATCCGCTGGTGTCGCTGATCTGGGCCGGCGCAACTATCATGTTTGTGGGCGGCGGCCTGTCGCTCACCGACCGGCGTTACCGCGTCGGCGCGCCGAAGCGGAAACCGGAACCCGCGGGAGAACCCGCCGGATGAGATGGTTGCTGCTGTTCTGTCTGCTGCTGGTGACCCCTGCTTATGCCGTCCAGCCCGACGAGATTCTCAAGAATGCGAAGCTGGAGCAGCGCGCCCGCGATCTTTCCTCCGGCTTCCGGTGCCTTGTCTGCCAGAACCAATCCATCGACGAATCCGATGCGCCGCTTGCCCGCGACTTGCGCATTCTCATTCGCGAACGCCTCACCAGGGGCGACAGCGACCAGCAGATCAAGGATTTCGTCGTGGCCCGCTACGGCGACTATGTCCTGCTGAAGCCCCGGCTCAATGCCCGTACCGCCGTGCTCTGGGCGGCACCTTTCCTGATTGTCCTGGCGGGTCTTGGCTTCATGCTGTGGCGCTGGTGGCGCCCACGCCAGGAAGGGGATGCCGAAGCGGCGCTGTCCGAGGACGAGCAGGCGGACTTTGAGGACCAGCAGATGGCTTTCGAGGACAGCTCCGATCAAGAGTGATCTCTTTTCCGCCATCCCGCCAAACATTACAAATATTTCATCTGGCCGAAAGCTGCATGTAAGCCGGGAGTGCCTATCTCTCCACTAGCGAATTTCCCCGCAATGGAGAGAAACGAAAATGTCAGCCTCATTCACCATGACCCGGAAGACCATATTGGGCCTGCTTGCGGCCGGCCTCCTCACGGCCACGGCATTGACCACGTCCATGATCGTGGCCCCGCCCCATGAGGTCAGGGCCGAATCCCAGGCGGCGATCGATCCCACCAAGGGTTTCGCCGATCTGGTTGACCGGGTGATGCCGGCCGTCATCAGCGTCGAAGTGAAATACGCCAATGTGGCCGACAGCGAAGGCGAAGCCGCCCCCCGGCAGGAGCAGTTTGAGGAATTCTTCAACCAGTTTCCGCAATTCCGGAACCAGTTGCCCCCCGGCATGGAGAACCGCCGCCCCCGCGGTGGCGCGGCCCTTGGCTCTGGTTTTGTGATCAGTGCCGACGGTTACGCCGTGACCAACAATCATGTGGTCCAGGATGCCGATGAGGTCACCGTCAGGATTCAGGGCGGCGGCGAAATGAAGGCCGAGGTCATCGGCACCGATCCCAAAACCGATCTGGCCCTCATCAAGATCAAGTCCGGCAAGCCCTTTCAATATGTAAAATTTGCCGAGACGGAAGCCCGCGTTGGCGATTGGGTGATGGCGGTTGGCAACCCCTTCGGCCTCAGCAGCACGGTGACCACCGGCATCGTCTCCGCCCGTGGCCGGGATATCGGCTCCGGCCCCTACGATGACTTCATCCAGATTGACGCCTCGATCAACCGGGGCAATTCCGGCGGCCCCGCCTTCAATCTCAATGGCGAGGTGATTGGCGTCAACACCGCCATCTTCTCCCCCTCGGGCGGCTCCGTCGGGATCGGTTTTGCCATCCCTGCATCGATCACCCAGGATGTGGTGGAAAGCCTCAAGAACTCCGGCAGCGTGACGCGCGGCTGGCTTGGCGTGCAAATCCAGCCGGTGACGGCGGATATTGCCGACAGCCTGGGACTGGCCGAAGCCAAGGGCGCCATTGTCTCCGACATAACCGACGGATCGCCGGCCCTGGCCGCCGGCTTCAAGCCGGGCGACACCATTCTCAAGGCCGACGGCCAGGACATCTCCGATGCCCGCGACCTGGCCAAGAAAGTGGCCCGCATCGCCCCCGGCAGGTCCATCAATGTGGATATCATCCGCGACGGCAAGCCCATGACCGTGGCCGTCAAGATCGGCACCATGCCGGGTGACCCCCGGATGGCCAGCCGGACTGGAAAGACGGATTCAGCCGATCTCACCTCTCTCGGCTTGAAGCTGGGACCGGCCGAAGACGGGGCGGGCGTGAAAATTGTCGATGTTGCGCCGAATTCGGCAGCCGATCAGCAGGGCCTGAAACCCGGTGACATCATTCTTGAAGTGGCCGGTACGGCGGTCAACGGTCCTTCGGATGTCAAACAGGCCCTGAAGGAGGCCGGCAAATCGCGCCTGCTGATTTTGGTGCGCTCCGGTGAAAACCAGCGTTTCTTGGCTCTCCCCCTCGCCAAGGGATGATGGTTCGGACGTTGCAATGCCTCTCCCGCTCGGCATTCGGCGTCTCCTGGCGCGGAGACCGCCACCCTCCATGGTTCCCCCTCTGGCACGGTGGTCTCCGCGCACTCTTTTCTGAAAGGACTAGTCATGCAAGTCTCCACTTCCCATGTAACCGAATCTCGGGGCACAGGCCGGAACACAGACTCCATGCGCATACTGGTGATTGAAGATGACCGCGACGCCGCCTCCTGGCTCATCAAGGGCCTGACGGAAAGCGGCCATGTGACCGACCACGCCGCCAATGGCGA
>CAZRZB010000199.1:0-3601 GCA_964604435.1 uncultured Aestuariivirga sp.
CGCTTAATGTAGTGGCGGGTTGCCGTTTTGGCCAGAACCACGGCTTCCTGCAGGGGTATTTCCCCACGCAAATGCCGGGTGAGTTCGGGAACACCAATCGCCCGCATCATCGGCAGTACGCTGCCATATTTGATGAGGGGGCGCACTTCCTCGAGCGCCCCGGCCGCCATCATCTGGTCGAACCGGTGTTCGGCACGATTGTAGAGTTCCTCGCGCGGCACATCGACCAGATGGCGCTCGACGGCGGCATCCCTGAGAAAGGCCTGCGCTTGCGCCGCCGCCTGCCAATGGGAAAGCGGGTATCCGGTTCCCTCGATCACCTCCAGGGCACGCGAAAGGCGCTGCCGGTCGTTCGGCTTCAAGGCCTTTGCGCCTGCCCGGTCGCGGCGGAGCAGCTCGCCGTGAAGATCGCCCTCAAAACTCCGCCATTTTTCACGGATATCCGGCGAAATGGGGGGAACCTCAGCCAGCCCCCGCTCCAGCGCCATGAAGTACAATCCGGTCCCGCCCACGATGATGGGCAGCTTGCCGGCAGTCCAGGCCGCCTCAATCTCGCGCCTGGCATCCGCCAGCCAATGCGCCACCGAATAGCTGTCCAGCCCCGACACATGGCCGTAAAGCCTGTGCGGGGCCTCGTGCAGCTCTTCGTCGGTTGGCCTGGCCGAGAGGATGCGCAGTTCCCGGTAAACCTGCAGCGCATCGGCATTGATGATCACCCCGTCCCGTTCCCGCGCCAGCTTCAGGGCAAGGGCGGACTTGCCGCTGGCGGTGGGGCCTGCAATAAGCAGCGCCGGTCTTGGCTTCATCTGGTTCATCATGACATCCGTTGTCGTTCTCATAGCAGCCCCGGGCAGCGGCGCAATCTCCGCCGAAGTCGTGGCGGCCCTGCGCGGCTATGGCGCCGAGAACTTCCAGTGGCTCAGCCCCGGCGATGCCGCCGAGGCGGACTTCTTCCCGCGCCTGGCGGAATTCCTCGTCGACGTGCGGGACCTCCCGGTCGATGTCGCCGTCGTGTCATCGGAAAACCGACGCAAGCGCCTCCTCGTGGCGGACATGGATTCCACTATGATCCACCAGGAATGCATCGACGAGCTTGGCGTGGTGGCGGGCTTCGGCGAGCCCATCAAGGACATCACTGCCCGCGCCATGCGCGGCGAACTCGATTTTGCCGGCGCCCTGAGGGCGCGCGTGGCATTGCTCAAGGGTCTGGACGAGTCTGTCATCGCCAAGGTCATCCGTGATCGGATCACTTTTGTGCCGGGCGGAAAGACCCTGATTGCCACCATGAAGGCAAATGGCGCCTACACCGCCCTGCTTTCCGGCGGCTTCACCGCCTTCACCGCCCATGTGGCGGGCGTGCTTGGCTTCGACGAGCACCGCGCCAACACCCTTCTGACCGCCGATGGCAGGCTCACCGGCACGGTCACCGAGCCCGTTCTGGGGCAGGAAGCCAAGCGCCAGTCCCTGCTCGAGATTGCCGCGCTCCGCGGGTTGGACACGGCTGACGCCATTGCCGTGGGCGATGGGGCCAACGACGTGGCCATGCTCATGGAGGCGGGTCTTGGCGTGGCCCTCCATGCCAAGCCTCATGTCCAGGAAAGCTCCATGCTCCGCATTAACCACGCCGATCTGACCGCCCTCCTCTACCTCCAGGGCTACCGGAAGGACCAGTTCGTAAACGCCTGAGTGGGCGTGTTGCCGCAGTTGCCTTGCCAAGCTTGCCGATTTGCGCAAATCTTTCGCCAACCAGGGAGAAAGCGATGACCAGGAAACCCGTAAAGGCAAAAGCAAAAGCCAAATCCGCCGACAAGAAGAAGGCCGCCAAGCCCATGGCAAGTAGCGCGCCGGCGCGGAAAAAGGTTGCCGCAAAGAAACCCGCCGCCGCCCGCGCCGCGGCCCATCAGCGCAAGTTCACGCTGGGTGAGGAACGCATTCCCAAGCACTGGTACAACATCATGGCGGACCTGCCGGTTCCCCTGCCGCCGCCGCTGCATCCCGGCACCCTGAAACCCATCGGTCCCGGCGATCTGGCACCGCTCTTTCCCATGCAGCTCATCATGCAGGAGGTCGCCAGCGACCGCGAAATCGATATCCCCGAACCGGTCCGCGACATCTACCGCATGTGGCGGCCCACGCCTCTCTACCGGGCCTACGCCCTGGAAAAGGCCCTCGGCACCACCGCGAAGATCTATTACAAGTATGAAGGCGTGAGCCCCGCCGGCTCGCACAAGCCCAACACCGCCGTGCCCCAGGCCTTCTACAACAAGGAAGAGGGCGTGAAGAAACTGGTCACCGAAACCGGCGCCGGCCAGTGGGGCTCGTCACTGTCCATGGCCGGGGCCCTGTTCAACATGGAAGTGAAGGTTTTCATGGTGAAGGTTTCCTTCAACCAGAAACCCTACCGCAAGGCGCTGATGCAGAGCTATGGCGGCGTCTGCGTCGCCAGCCCTTCGCTCGAGACCAACGCCGGACGGCAAATCCTCGCCGCCGACCCCAACTCCAACGGCAGCCTCGGCATTGCCATTTCCGAGGCCGTCGAGGTGGCCGCCACCAACCCGGACACCAAATATGCCCTTGGGTCCGTGCTGAACCACGTGCTGATGCACCAGACGGTCATCGGCATCGAGGCCATCGAGCAGATGCAGCAGGCCAATGCCTATCCCGACATCATCGTGGGCTGCACCGGCGGCGGCTCGAACTTCGCCGGCCTCACCTTCCCGTTCATCGGCAAGCAGTTGCGCGGCGGCAAGAAAGTCCGCGTCATC
This sequence comes from uncultured Aestuariivirga sp., assembly GCA_964604435.1. GTDB lineage: Bacteria > Pseudomonadota > Alphaproteobacteria > Rhizobiales > Aestuariivirgaceae > Aestuariivirga. Next base: position 2,766 of record CAZRZB010000199.1, read on the forward strand.
GCCGCCGAACCTGCCGCCTGCCCCTCCCTCACCCGGGGCCGCTATGCCTATGACTTCGGCGACACGTCGCACCTGACGCCGCTCGTCAAGATGCACACGCTCGGCTCCACCTTCATGCCGCCGGGCTTCCACGCGGGCGGCCTGCGCTACCACGGCATGGCGCCGCTAGTGAGCCATCTCAAAGAGCTGGGGCTGATCGAGGCCGAGGCCTACACCCAGAATGCCTGTTTCGAGGCCGGCCTTCTCTTTGCCCGCACCGAGGGCATCATTCCCGCGCCCGAGGCAACCCATGCCGTGCGCGGCGCTATCAATGCGGCTCTCCAGGCCAAGGCCCACGGCACTTCGCCCACCATCCTGTTCGGCCTCTGCGGCCACGGGCATTTCGATATGCAGGCCTATATGGACTACATGTCGGGCAAGCTGGAGGACAAGAGCTACGACCAGGCAGCCCTTGAGGCGGCGCTCGCCGGCTTGCCGCAAATCGCCGCCGAATGAGCAGCTACGGCCAAACCACCGTCGCCATCGAGGCGCTGCGCCCCACCGAAGCGGCCGATGCACAGGTGGTTGAAGCCCTCATTGACGACATCAAGTCGGCTGGCGAACTGCGCCAGCCGATCCTGGTTGAGGCGGAAAGTCTAGCCATTCTCGATGGCCACCACCGCTATCACGCGGCAAAGGCCCTGGGCCTGAAACGCCTTCCCGCCATCCTGGTCAGCTATGCCGATCCGCGCCTGTCGCTATGCTCGTGGAGCGAACGGAGCTGGTCCCGCGAGGAGGTGATTGAGGCCGCCATGCTGGGCCAAGTCCTGCCGATGAAATCCACCCGCCATCGCCTC
>CAZRZB010000200.1:0-3595 GCA_964604435.1 uncultured Aestuariivirga sp.
GATGCCACCTCGATGCTGGGCGCCATGCCGTGGGGCGAGGAGATGGTGCGCCGGGTGGTGAGCGAGTGCTGCCTGTTCATGCCGTTCCAGAAAGCCATCGGCGGCATTTCCGGCTACTATGTCGCCTCCTTCACGCCGCAGGCGCTGGCGCTGGTCGAGGCCAACCAGAAAAATCCGTCGTGGGCCATTCCGCGCCAGTTGAAGATCGTGGCGCCGCTTGACGCCAAGCGCCCGCTGACCGGCGAGCGCAGCGTCAACGTGGGGCCGATCTATGACCCGGCCCAGGACAAGATGCTGGGCGGGGTGATCAACACCTATTCCACCCTGGCCTTCGCCGAGACGACCTTCGGGCTGTTGCGTTCGGAGCGGCGGCTGGGCCCGGTTGCCGAACTCAACCGGCGCTCCATTGCCAACCGGGCGGCGATCAATGACTGGGTGGCAGCCCACCCGCTGCTGGAACTTGGCGTGGCCGAGCCGGAAAAGCGCGGCGCGGCGGTGACACTTCTGAAAGTGAAGGATGCCGACATCAGCGACAGCGCCATTCATGCGCGGATCATCGCCCGCTCGAAGCAGATCCTGGCCTATGAGGGCGTGACCCATCCCGACGGTTCGCACGAGGCCGGACTTGATGTGGCGCGCTATGTCAACGCCTTCCCGGGAACGCCCGGCGACTACCGGGCCTGGATCGGCGGCATCCGCGCCCCGGAAGATGTCACCGCCCTTCTCGAAAACCTGCAATATGCCTATCTCCGGGCGAAGGTCGTGGTGCTGGAGGAAGAGCTTGCGGCCCTGGGCGAGAAATTTCCGCCGAAGAATGAAATGGCCGGGCGCCAGCGGATGGACGACCCGGCGCGGGCCTACAAGATCCTGGTGTGCGACCTGGTGGGCCTCAAGCCCGGCAAGGACGGCAAGCCCGACCACAGCGCGGTGCGCAAGCACATCGAGGTGCGGGGCGGAGTGTTCCACGAAGGCCCGCTGGCCGACGAGGCGAAGCTGGCCAGGGGCAAGCTGCATTTCTTCTACCAGCCGCAGCTGAGCACCGAAGCCGAGCTGCTGCCGGTGACACGCGCCGGCCAGTATGACGCCGTGATCGCGGCGGCAACCCATCTGCCCAAGGCCTCGGTATTCAAGCTCGGCGGCGTGCGCATCGGGGCAGGCACCGGCAACATGGCCTGCGCCAGTTGGGGCGGCGGCAACGGCGAGGGCGGCGAGGCGGTGCTGATGAACACGCCGAGCTTCAACAGCCGGGCCACCGCGCAGATGGCGATAAAGGCGCTGTTGAAGGTGCTGCCCGACCTGCCGGTGGATGAATTGCATGCCCGCGTGGTGGCGGGCGATTTCGACACGGGGCGCGACCTCAAGGACTATCCAACCGAGAAACTGGAAGGCAAGAAAATCGCCATCATCGGCTATGGCAATATCGGCCGTGAAATGGCCAAGCTGGCGCATGCCTTCGGTATGCGCGTTGCGGTGCATGCGCGTCCGCGGCACCAGGAATGGATTGAATCGGAAGGCTTTGAATATGCCGCCACGGCGGAAGATGCAGCGCGCGGCGCCGATGTCATCAGCCCACACACGGGGCTGGGGGCGCTCAACGCCGCCACCGGAAAATATGTGAATGCCGGGGTGGTTGGGGCCGAGGTGCTGGCGGCGATGAACGACGGGGCGGTGGTGATCAATTACGACCGCGGCGAAGTTGTTGACGCGGCGGCTCTCGATGCGGCGCTCGCCAGCGGCAAGGTGCGTTATGCCGGTATCGATGCGGACCTGTTCACGGATGCCAAGACGGGGGCGCTGTCCGGGCCCATGGTGCCTTACCGCGAGATGGAAGCGCGCCACCGGGGCAAGATGGAACTGCTGCCCCATGCGGCTGCCGACACGGAGCACCTGTCGCGGGTTGAAGGGGCCAGGCAAGCGGTTGACCAGATTTTCGACCTCATCCAGTTCAAGTCGGTAACCAACCTCAAGGGTCAGCTGCCGCCGGGCTATGTGAATGCCGGGGCGCGGACGGTGACCGGGGTTGGAACGGTGACGGGGCTTGAGCTGGCGCGGGCCGCGGATGACGGCGAAGCCCTGCTGCAGGCCCGGAAGACGGCGGAAACCATGGCGGCGGTCTGGGGGGCCTTGTCCGCAACCGTCGATCCGGAACGGCGGCGCGAACTGATCGCGCGGCACGGAGCCATGCTGGTCAAGGCCTCCAACCAGCACAAGGCGCTTCTGGAAAAACTTGGGCTGCTGGGACCCTATTCGGGCTGATGACTGTGACAAGGATTTCTGCCTAAGTTAGCTCCATAGAGGAGCAAACGATGGACGACTTGAATTGGCTGAGTGCGGCGAAGCTTTCCCGGGGCTATGCGAAGAAGAAGTTCTCGCCGGTCGAGGCGGCGAAGGCCTGCCTGGCGCAGATCGGCAGGCATGACGGCGCCATCAACGCCATGTGCCATGTGGAGGAAAAGGCTGCCCTGGCCCAGGCCAAGGCCAGCGCGGCGCGGTGGAAAAAGGGCGAACCGCTAGGGCCGCTCGACGGGGTTCCGGTCCTGATCAAGGACCTGTTGCTGACCAGGGGCTGGCCCACCCTGCGCGGCTCGAAAACGGTTTCGCCCGACCAGGCCTGGGACCAGGACGCGCCGTCGGTTGCCCGGCTGCGCGAAGCGGGCGCGGTTTTCCTGGGGGCCACCACCACGCCGGAATTCGGCTGGAAGGGGGTGACCGACTCGCCGCTCACCGGCATCACGCGCAATCCCTGGGACCTGACAAGAACCCCGGGCGGCTCATCGGGCGGCTCGGCGGCGGCGGTGGCCGCAGGTTATGGGCCTTTGTCGCTGGGCACCGATGGCGGCGGCTCCATCCGCATTCCAGCGGGCTTCAGCGGCATCTATGGCCTGAAGCCTTCCTTCGGGCGTGTTCCCGCCTATCCCCTGTCGCCCTTCGGCACGGTGGCCCATGTGGGGCCGATGACCCGGACGGTGGAAGACTCCGCCCTGATGATGAACGCGATCGCCAGGCCCGATGCACGCGACTGGACTTCGCTGCCCTACGATGGGCGCGACTACATGAAGAAACTGGGCAAGGGCATCGAGGGCATGAAGATCGCCTTCAGCCCGACGCTTGGCTATGTCGAGGTCGATGCGGAAATCGCCAAGGCGGTGAAGCAGGCGGTGAAGGTTCTGGAAGACCTGGGGGCCAAGGTCACGCAGACCGATCCGGGCTTTGCCGATCCGGGGCCGATCTTCCGGGTGCTCTGGTGGTCGGGGGCGCGGGCCCTGCTGGGCAAGCTGCCCGACGAGAAGAAGGCGCTGCTCGATCCGGGGCTGGCCGATGTGGTGGCGCAGTCCATGGCGATCACGCCGGAGGATTATTTCGAGGCGGTGCGCCTGCGCGGGGTTCTGGGATCGCAGATGCGGGTGTTCATGGAGCGCTTCGACCTGCTGGTGACGCCGACGCTGCCGATCGCCGCCTTCGGCGCGGGGCTGCTCCAGCCCGCCGAGGAGAACAAGAGCAAGTGGGTGGACTGGACGCCGTTCTCCTATCCCTTCAACCTGACGCAGCAGCCCGCGGCAAGCGTGCCCTGCGGCTTCACCAAGGCGGGCCTGCC
>CAZRZB010000201.1:0-3575 GCA_964604435.1 uncultured Aestuariivirga sp.
AGGCCGAACTCGGTGTTGTTGGCCATGGCGATGGCTTCTTCCTCGGTCTTGAACTTGAACAGCGGGGCCACCGGCCCGAAAGTTTCCTCGCGCGCCACGGCCATCTCGGGGGTGACATCGCGCAGCAGGGTGGGCTCGAAGAAATTGCCGCCCATGGACTTGCCGCCAACCAGGACCTTGGCGCCCTTGCCCACCGCATCGGCGATGTGCTCCTGCACCTTGTCGACGGCGGCCTTGTTGATCAGCGGGCCGGTCGTGACCCCTGCCTCGACGCTATCGCCCACCTTCAGGTTCTTCACCGCGACGGCAAGCTTCTCGGCGAACTTGTCATAGACGCCTTCCTGCACCAGAAGCCGGTTGGCACACACGCAGGTCTGGCCGGCATTGCGGTATTTCGAGATCATGGCGCCGGCAACGGCGGCATCCAGGTCTGCATCATCGAAGACGATGAAGGGGGCGTTGCCGCCGAGTTCCAGTCCAAGCTTCTTGATGGTCGGGGCGCACTGGGCCATGAGCAGGCGGCCGATTTCGGTCGAGCCAGTAAAGGTCAGGGCCCGGACAATCGGATTGCCGGTCATTTCCGCGCCGATCTCGCGGGCCGAGCCGGTGATCACCGAGAACACGCCGGGCGGAATGCCGGCACGGTGCGCCAGCTCGGCGATGGCGAGGGCCGAGAGCGGCGTTTCGGAAGCGGGCTTGCAGACAAAGGTGCAGCCGGCCGCCAAGGCGGGTCCGGCCTTGCGGGTGATCATCGCATTGGGGAAGTTCCACGGCGTGATGGCGGCGACCACGCCCACCGGCTGCTTGATGACAACCATGCGGCCGTTGGGAAAGGGCGAGGGAATGGTCTCGCCGTAAATGCGGCGGGCCTCTTCGGCGAAGAACTCGATGAAGGAGGCGCCATAGGCCACTTCGCCGCGCGACTCGGCCAGGGGCTTGCCCTGCTCCGCCGTCATGATCTGGGCCAGGTCTTCCTGGTTCTCCATCATCAGGGTGAACCATTTGCGCAGGATGGCGGAACGTTCCTTGGCGGTCTTCTTGGCCCAGTCCTTCTGGGCCCGCTCGGCCGCCTCGATGGCCTGCCTGGCTTCGGCCGTGCCCATCTTTGGAATGGAGCCGATCACGCTCTCATTGACCGGATTGGTGACATCGATGGATTTGGCGGCACCCAGCCATTTGCCGTCGATATAGCATTTGTCCTTGAGCAGCGACTTGTCTTTCAGTATGTCGCTCAGGGCCTGCGTCTTGCGAATATCCATCTCACTCTCCAATTCAAGGTGGCGGCGTGATAGCACAAGGTTCCGGACTACTCAAACATGCCAGATTTGTGGGAAAAACATGACAGTTAAGGCGGTGGTCTTCGACCTCGACGGAACCCTGGTGGATTCGGCCCCCGACCTCATGCTGGCCACCAACCATGTGCTGGCGCGGCTGGAGCGCCGGCCCATCACCATGGCGGAAGTGCGCGGCTTCGTGGGCCATGGGGCAAAGGCCCTGATTGCGCGGGGCTGTGCGGCAACCGGCGAGGCAATCGACGACAGCAGCCTCAGCTTCTATCATGCCGAGTTCCTGCGCTACTACGAGAAGAACATCGCGGTGAACAGCACAGCCTTTCCCGGCGTCATTTCCCTGCTCGAGCGCTGCGCCGCCAGCGGCATCAAGATGGGCGTGTGCACCAACAAGGTGGAAGGGCTCTCGGTGCGGCTGCTGCAGGCCCTCGGCATGGCCAAGTATTTCGGCGCCATCGTCGGGCCCGACACCATCAACGTCGCCAAGCCCGATCCGGCCCCCTATCTCGAAACGCTGAAGCGGCTGGGCGTCCCGGTGGAGCACTCCATCATGGTGGGCGACAGCGAGACGGATATCCTGACGGCGCGGGCCGCCGCGGTGCCGGTCATTGCGGTCACTTTCGGCTACACGCCGAGGCCCGTTTCGGAATTCGGGCCCGACCACCTGGTGTCGCATTTTGACGAGATCTGGGAGATACTGAAACCTAGGCCGTGAGCACCTTGACCTGGGCCTGCTTGAGCGCCGCGGCCACAGCGCCTTGCGGCGCTTCATCGGACACCAGCGTCATGGTATCCGACCATTCTCCGTAGACGGACAATGAGGGCCGGTCGAATTTCGTGTGGTCGGCAAGAATGATGGTCTCGGAGGCCCGGCGCATCATGGCGCCATAGATCAGCCCCGGCCCCACGCCGGCGTCATTGGGACCCTCCGCGGTAATGCCGCTTGCCCCCAGGAAGGCTTTGCTGGCCCGGAAGCGCTGCAGGGCATCGATGGTATCGGCCCCGTGGATCAGGCCTTCACGGCCGTCATACTGGCCGGGCAGCACTAGGATCTTGTGGGTCGGATTGGAGGCCAGCACCATGGCGATGCTGAAGGAATGGGTGATGATGGTGAGGTGGTTGCATTCCACCGCCACGCGCCTGGCAAATTGCAGGGTGGTGGCGCCGCCGCCGATCATCAGGATGTCGCCCGCCGAAATGAGCTTCACCGCCGCCGCGGCGATGCGTTCGCGCTCGGCCACCATCAGGCCCTCGCGCTCGGCAAGGGCGGGTTCGAAACTGACGGGCCGCATGGCCCCGCCATAGGTGCGGTTGATCAGGCCGCGCTCGGCAAGTTCGGCGAGATCCCGGCGCGCGGTTTCGGTCGAAACGGCCAAGAGCCCGGCCAACTCATTCACCCGCAGCGTGGGGGTCGAGCGCAGCTCCGCAACGATCCGGGCCTGGCGGTCGCTCTTGTTCAGTCGGGAATCGGACTTGGACATCATTCTTCTATGACAGGTTTGCGACTTCCTACAATTCCTTGCCAGTTTAGCCACAAAATGACCACTTGACAACATATAATTGTTGTGTTTACATCATAATCTGTTTGATGTCGGGCAATTAATGCCCGAAGGAGCCATATATGTTTGACTACGGCCATTTCCGGTTTGACTCAAAACAGGAGCTCTTCGACAAGGCCATCGCCTATTGGAACCCGGACAAGACCAAGTTCTGGCAGAAGGCGGGCATCGACCTGGTCATTGACCGGCGCGAGGGCTACTGCCTCTACGACATGAGCGGACGCCGCCTGATCGACCTGCACCTGAACGGCGGCACCTACAATCTCGGCCACCGCCACCCGGAACTGGTGGAAACGCTGAAAGGGGCTTTGGATTACTTCGACATCGGCAACCACTGGTTCCCCTCGGTGGCGCGCGCCGCGCTGGCGGAGTCGCTGATCAAGGTCTCGCCCGGCATGAAGTATGCGGTGTTTGCCCCCGGCGGCGCCGAGGCGGTTGATATCGCCATCAAGAGTGCCCGCTATGCCACCAAGCGGCGCAAGATTGTCTCCATCATCAAGGGCTATCACGGGCACTCGGGCCTGGCGGTGGCCACCGGCGACGAGCGCTTCACCAAGATATTCCTCAGCGACCAGCCGGAAACCTTTATCCACGTCCCCTTCAACAACATCGCCGCCATGGAGACCGCCCTCAAGGGCAATGACATTGCGGCCCTGATCATGGAAACCATTCCAGCAACCTATGGCTTCCCCATGCCGAACGAGGGCTATCTCAATGCCTGCAAGGC
>CAZRZB010000202.1:0-3521 GCA_964604435.1 uncultured Aestuariivirga sp.
GCTATATCTCGGAAGACTGGTTCGCGCGGCAGTTGCAGCATTGCGAAAACACCGAGGGCGATCTCGATACCCTTTCCAATCGCATCTCCCATGTCAGGACCTGGACCTTCATCGCCAACCGCGGAAACTGGCTGAAGGCTCCCCTCTATTGGCAGCAGCGCGCCAGGGAGATAGAAGAGAAGCTGTCGGATGCGTTGCATGAGAGGCTGACCCAGCGTTTCATTGATCGCAGGACCAGTGTATTGATGCGCCGCCTGGCACAGAAGGAAGAGTTGATGTCGAGTGTTGAAGAAGATGGCGCCATTCACGTTGAAGGCGAGTATGTCGGCCGCATCAAGGGTTTCAATTTCATTCCCGACGGGACAAGCGAAAGCCAGGAACAGCGCACCCTGAAGGCCGCGGCCGTGCAGGCCGTTGGCACGGAAATTCTGGCCCGCGCCAGCGCCGCTGCCACTTCGGCCGACCCGGACCTCAAGCTCACCCGCGATGGCAACATCATCTGGAACCACGCGCCCATCGGATACCTCGAAGCCGGCGACAGCCTCCTGAAACCCGTGGCCCGCGTGCTGGCCAGCGACCTCCTCCACGGGCAGGCCCGCGAGGATGTACAAACCCGATTGCAGAAATTCGTCGACCGCCATATTGCCGCCCTGCTCGAGCCGTTGCTCAAATTGCAGGAGAATGAGTTGCTGCAGGGCATCGCGCGCGGCATTGCCTTCCGCATCGTCGAAACCCTGGGCGTGCTGCCCCGGGAAACCGTGCTTGAGGATGTGAAGTCGCTCTCCCAGGAAGACCGTGCCGCGTTGCGCGCCCAGGGCGTGCGCTTTGGCGCCTTCCACATCTTTACGCCCTTGCTCCTGAAGCCGGCCGCAACGGAGCTCCGCCTCCTGCTCTGGGCCCTGCAACAGAAGAAAGCAGGCACCCTGGATCTGGCAAACCTGCCCCTGCCTCCGGGCCAAGGCCTCACCTCGGCGGTTTTCGATCGCTCAACCCCAAGAGGCTTTTACGGCGTCTGCGGCTACCGCATCTGCGGAAACCGCGTGGTGCGGATCGACATGCTGGAACGCCTGGCCGATCTTGTCCGCGAGCGGGTATTCTGGCGCCCGCGTTTTCCTGACGAGGCGCGCCCCGCCGGTTCCGTCGAGGGCGGCGGCTTCACCATCGCCGCCGACATGATGTCGCTCGTCGGCTGCTCCGGTGAAGAGTTTGAAGGCATCCTGCGCAGCCTCGGCTTTCGCATGCAGAAGAAAAAAATCAAGCGCCCCGCAGCGCCTGCACCGGTTGTTGCAGCGGCGGCACCTCCGGCGGAAGCCGCGCCCGTGGCCGAGCCAACAGGCATGGCAGCCGAGCCTGAGTCCCCCATGGGCGAACCGGAAACCCTGGCGCAACCCATCGTGGTCATGCCGGAAACCGGGTCCATCCCCGCCACCGCCGAAACCGTCGTGGCGCCCCCCGAGTCCGCCCTCGAAGAGATTGAAATCGAGGTCTGGTGGCCAAAGGATACGGGTCCCTTCCGCCACCGGGCGGAAGCCAAGGCCGCCGAGAAGCCCCAGCCCAGGCCCAGGGATCACGCGGAGCGTCCGCCAAGACCGGACCGCAAGCCCCGCCCGCCGACCGAGCGCAAGGAACGGCATGAAGAGCCTCGGCGCCGGCCGGAAAAGCCACTCGATCCCAATTCGCCCTTTGCCGTTCTGGGCGCCCTCAAGGCTCAAATGATGAGTAAGAAAAGCTGACGCAACGCATAGACAAGTGGTTGTGGTTTGCCCGGGTGGTGAAGCAACGCCCCACGGCCGCCGAACTGGTTGAAGCCGGACATGTGCGCCTGAACCGGGCGAAGGTCACCAAGCCTGGCCATGTCGTGCGCCCCAACGACGTCCTGACCATTGCCATCGGCGGAGATGTCCGTGTCCTGCGGGTGAAGGACCTGGGCATCCGCCGCGGGCCCTTTGCCCAGGCATGCCAGCTATACGAGGACCTCACGGCTGCCCCTTCACGCGGCGAAAAAGACCGTGCATAAGGCCAAAATTCTTGCTACGTATCGTTCGTTATAAAGAACAATTGGACCGCCATGACCTACATCGTTACTGAAAACTGCATCAAGTGCAAATACATGGACTGCGTTGAAGTCTGCCCCGTGGATTGCTTCTATGAGGGCGAGAACATGCTGGTCATCCACCCCGATGAATGCATTGATTGTGGCGTTTGCGAGCCGGAATGCCCGGCCGATGCAATCAAGCCGGATACCGAGCCGGGCCTGGAGAAATGGCTCAAGATAAACACCGAACTAGCCCCGAAATGGCCGAATATCACAATCAAGCGCGAGGCTCCCGCCGATGCCAAGGAGTTTGATGGCGTGCCAGGAAAATTCGAGGCTTACTTCTCGGAAAACCCCGGCGAAGGCGATTGAATTCGTTAACCATCCTGTGAATAACGCAGGGCTCCAATGCCCGGATAGACCGTACACGGATATATCGCTCTTTAATTTTCCCTAATTTTGTGCTATATATCCGTCCAATGCAAATTTAGCCCTGCAAGCCATCACATCCGAGCCCCCAAAGCTCGGTTATTTTTTTCGCCCGGTTGGCGGCGAAACCAGGGTCCAGGCGAAGGCGAAGGACAAAAATGAAGAAAACCGTAAAGAAAGCAGCTTTGGCCAAGAAGGCAGCCCATGCCCGCAAGCCGGTTGCAAAGGCAAAAGCCGCAACCAAGGCCAAGGCTCCTGCCCCGAAAACCAAGCTTAAGGCTGGAAAAGCCAAAGCGAAGGCGAAACCCACCCCTGCGGCAAAGCCGGTCGCCAAGAAAACCATCCTGACGAAGGTCACGGGGAGCGTAAAGCAGGCCAGGGCGGCCCATGCCGCCCCGCCAGCACCTGCTGCCAAGCCAGTGGCCGTGGCACCAAAGCCGGTGGCGGCACCTGCTCCCGTCGTGGCAAAGCCCGTGGCGGCTGCGGCTCCCCCGGCTCCCAAGAAGCTGTCCTTCAAGGTTGGCGAACAGGTGGTCTATCCCGCCCATGGCGTCGGGAGGATCACGGCCATTGAAGAGCAGGAAATCGCCGGCTCGCGACTGGAGCTCTACATCGTTGATTTTGAGCGCGAGAAATTGCGCCTCAAGGTTCCCACCAACCGCGCCGAACAGAAGGGCATGCGCCGCCTGGCCGACCGTGGCCTGATCGAACATGCCATGAAGGTTATCCGTGGCCGGGCCCGCATCAAGCGCACCATGTGGTCGCGGCGCGCCCAGGAATATGATGCGAAGATCAATTCCGGCGACCTCATTGCCGTGGCCGAGGTCGTGCGCGATCTCTACCGCTCCGACCGCCAGCCCGAGCAATCCTACTCGGAACGCCAGCTGTTCGAACAGGCCCTGCTCCGCATGGCCCGCGAACTGGCAGCCGTCCGGAAGGTGGATGACGACCAGTCCGTAAAGGAACTCTCGGAATTCCTCGCCAAGAACGCCAAGCGCGCCCAGGCCGCCGGCGAAAAGGCCGAGGAAGAAGCCTCCGCCGAAGAAGCCGCATAAGC
>CAZRZB010000203.1:0-3448 GCA_964604435.1 uncultured Aestuariivirga sp.
GAGCGCATCCCGCAAGCCCCGCCTTGTAGGCGGGGTTAAGGGGCGCATCGAAAAAGGACACTTCCTTACCGGGAAGCCCCGCCCTGTGGGCGGGGAGCTTCACATGGCGACCAAAACGTCGCACCCTTGAACCGCCTCTTATCGCTGGATACGCGCCGATCCGCCCTTTGCAAACGCGCGCACCTGATCCGCAGTCGCCATTGTCGTGTCGCCCGGGAAGGTCGTCAGAAGCGCCCCGTGCGCCCAACCCAGGTTGACTGCCTCCTGTTCCGGTTCGCCGGCGAGGAGACCGTAGAAAAAGCCGGATGCAAAACCATCCCCGCCACCGACGCGGTCGTAAACATCCAATTCGCAGATCGGCGAAACGTATGTCCCGCCCTCGATCCAAGCCACCGCGCCCCAACTGTGCCGGTTGGTCGAGTGCACCTCGCGCAGCGTCGTCGCGACGACTTTGACTTGCGGGTATTTCTTGGTCACCCGACCAATCATCCCCAGGAACGCGGTCGGGTCGAGTTTGGATTTCGCCGCGACTTCGGGACCGGGAACGCCAAGTCCCAATTGCAGATCCTCCTCGTTTCCGACGAGGACATCCACATTCTCGACGATGCGGTTGATAACGGATTGCACGCGCTCCTCGCCGCCCCAGAGGCGCCAAAGTTTCGCGCGATAGTTCAGATCGAACGAGGTCACCGCACCCGCCGCCCTGGCGGCTTTCATCCCTTCAATAATCGCTTCGCCCGTGGTTTCCGAGAGTGCCGCAAAGATGCCGCCGCTGTGAAACCAGCGCACACCGCCCGCAAAGATCGTTTTCCAGTCAAAGTCGCCGGGTTTGAGCTCGGCCGCGGCTTCGTTCGCGCGGTTGTAAAACACGACCGGCGCGCGGACACCCTGCCCGCGATCGCTGTAAACCGTTGCCATATTCGGACCGCTTACGCCGTTGTGTTTGAATATCTTGTAAAAGGGCTTGACGCCCATCGCTTTCACCCGCTCGGCGATCAGATCGCCGACGGGATAGTCTACCATAGCGGTCGCGATGCCGGTCTTCATGCCGAAGCAGTCGGACAGATTGGCGGCGCAGTTGAACTCGCCACCGCTGACGTGGATCGCGCAGTTCGTCGCTTTCCGAAACGGGACGATCCCCGGATCCAGGCGGTGGACAAGCGCGCCGATGGAGACAAAATCCAGCGCGCCCTCCTGACGAATATTCAGACCGTACTTCATATTGTTCTCCTTTTGTCGGGGATCATCCCTTCTTCCACACCGTCGAGGTCACGGTGCCCCCGTGCCCCGTCCAATTCGTGTGGAAGTACTCGCCGCGCGGTTTGTCCACGCGCTGGTAGGTGTGCGCGCCGAAATAATCGCGCTGTGCCTGGAGCAGGTTCGCGGGCAGCGATTCGCGGCGGTAGCCGTCGAAAAAGGCCAGCGCGCTGGACATCGCCGGCACCGGGATGCCTTTCTGAACGGCCTTCGCGATCACCCGCCGCCACGCGGCCTGCGCCGATTCGATTTGCGGCCCAAAGTACGGATCGAGCAGAAGATTGGTGAGTTTGGGATTCCTGTCGAACGCCTCCTTGATCCTGCCCAAGAAAACCGAACGGATGATGCAGCCGCCGCGCCACATGAGCGCAATGCCGCCATAGTTGAGATTCCACCGGTACTCCTTTGCGGCGGCGCGCATCAGCATATACCCCTGGGTGTAGGAAATCAGTTTGGACGCATAGACCGCTTCTTCCAAATCGGTGATAAAAGCGTTCCTGTCGCCGGCGATCCTGGCTTTGGGTCCCGAAAGCAACCTCGATGCAGCCACGCGCTCGTCCTTCAGGGCGGAGAGCGCCCGTCCTAAAACCGCCTCGACGATCATTGTGAGCGGGATGCCCATATCAAACGCGGAGATGCCGGTCCACTTGCCGGTCCCCTTCTGTTCGGCGGTATCCAGGATCTTGTCCACGAGCGGTTTGCCGTCCTCGTCTTCGTATGCAAGGATGTCGCGCGTGATCTCGATCAGGTACGAACCGAGCTTGCCCCGGTTCCATTCAGCGAAAACCTCGTGTATCTGGGACGCTTTCCTGCCCAGGCCGTCCCGCATCAACTGGTACGCCTCGCAGATCAACTGCATGTCGCCGTACTCGATGCCGTTGTGCACCATTTTGACATAGTGCCCCGCGCCGTTTTCGCCGACCCAGTCACAGCATGGCGCGCCATCCACCTTGGCCGCAATCGCCTGGAAGATCGGCTTGACGTGCCGCCACGCAGCGGGCGATCCGCCGGGCATGATCGAGGGGCCGAGACGCGCCCCCTCCTCGCCTCCCGAGACGCCTGTGCCAATGTATAGCAAGCCCTTCGATTCGACGTATGCGGTGCGGCGGATCGTATCGTAGTAATTCGAGTTGCCGCCGTCGATGATCACATCGCCCGCTTCCAGAAGCGGGATCAGTTGCCCAATGAAATCGTCCACCGCAGCCCCTGCCTGGACCAGCAGCATCACGCGGCGCGGTTTCTTCAGCAAGCCGGCCAGTTCCGCGAGGGAATGGGCGCCGATGATCCGGGTGCCCTTTGCGCCTTTCCCGAGGAACTCGTCCACCCGGGAGACCGTGCGGTTGAAGACCGCCACCGTGAATCCATGATCATTCATGTTCAACACCAGGTTTTGTCCCATGACCGCCAGGCCGATCAGGCCGATGTCCGCTTTGCCCATTTGATTTTTCCTTTCTTCGAGATCATTCCTCGCCCGCCAGGCGGTAGAGGGTCTCCCCGGCGTGGTCCACAAAGAGGACGCCCTCCTTCTCCCGGTCCCGGTAGTCATCGATCTTAACCTTCGCCGGATCCAGGTAGCCGAGACCAATCCGCCGGCATTCTTCTTCAGGAATGGCTGTGGCCAACACCACTTTGATGTCGGGCGTCTCGACGCCGTTTTCATAGGAGCCTGTCCCGCAAACGTGGGTCGAATGGGCCAGGACGCCGCGGGGGACGGTGCAAAACCGCTCGGGCTGCGCAAGAAAATAGTCGCGGACGTGATAGCCGATTTTTATGATCTGCTCTCCCCAACTTTTCGAAATCTTGCGGATATGCGGGGCATAAACGATCAGCGTCCCACCCGGGGCGACAACCTGCTCGAGCTTGTAGACCACCTTGCCGGCGGTCCAGATTTCGTCATACATCTCCGGCGCCCGGCCCAGGACAATCCGGAAAGGCCGCTTCTTCTCGGCGATATGGATCGCAGCCGACAGATCCGCGGCGGCGGACCAGGTCTCCCGGACGTCGCCGACAAACAGGCCACAAATCCGCGCCTCCGGATCGACCACCATCGCCACACAATGGATGGGCAGATTGATCTGCTCCAGGGCCCGGTGGATCACCCGCCGGACCGGGGTCTCCTTCCGGCCGATCATCTTACGGCAGGTGATCAGCGCCCCCAGCCAGTGGAAGAAATGGAGGAATTCGCCGCCGG
>CAZRZB010000204.1:0-3442 GCA_964604435.1 uncultured Aestuariivirga sp.
TCGTCGAAGGCCTGCTGCGCGCCCAAGGCCTGCGCGTGGTGCGCAACAAGCCCTACGCCGGCGGCTTCATCACTCAGAACTACGGTTCACCCACCCTCGGCCGCAATGCGCTGCAGATTGAACTCAACCGCGGCCTCTACATGGATGAACAGCGCTTCGAGAAAAACGGCAACTTCGCCCCCCTGCAACTGGCCCTGGGCGGGGCCATCAAAACCCTGCTGGAAGCCCTGGTGAACTTCGCCAACCCGCAAAAGCAGGCGGCGGAATAAAAAAAGGGCCGATACACTAAAGTGACCGGCCCAAGTCTAGGGAGGAAACGCCCAAGAAGGGCTGCAAGAGAAGGCAGTCGCCTTGGTCTTGCCCACCCGATATGGCACCGCAGCATTTTCAATTCAAGACCAATAGCTAAAATTCTTTCCAAGTGATCAAATTTGCAACACTCAGAAAGGGCCAGGAAAACCTATTTAAATATTTGAAATATAGAGTTTTTATTCAAAAAAAAATCCATCCGTTAACTATCATCTGAAGGTTATGCGAATTTTGCATAGCTACCCAATATAATTGTGCGGTGCAATATTTTTGGGTTTTTCCGGCCCGCCCTTGAGCCAGGTCCAGCTCTCCTATAGGACAAGAGCATTAAGAGATTTGGGATTCCATGGACTGGACAGACTTGACGAATTTCGCGGTGGCACTGGCGCGGGCCTCGGAAGCCGAAATCCTCCCCTACTTCCGGCAAAACGCCGCCGTCGAGATAAAACCCCACGTCGACTGGGATCCGGTGACCGAGGGCGACAGGGCCGGCGAGCGCATCATCCGCAAGCTGATCGAGGAGCGTTTTCCCGAGCACGGCATCTACGGCGAGGAATATGGCATCAAGGAAGGCACATCCGGCTTCACCTGGGTGCTTGATCCCATAGATGGCACGCGCTCCTTCGTCTGCGGCATGCCCGTCTGGGCCACCCTCATAGCCCTTTACAACGAGGAAAAGCCGGTGGTGGGCGTGATGAACCAGCCCTTCGTGGGCGACCTGTTCTACGGCAACCCCCATGGCGCCTGGAACAACTACCGCGGCACCATTGAACCCATCCGAACCCGCAAAGGCGTTGTCCTCGCCAACGCCGCGGCCGGCACCACCGCTCCGGAGCTGCACCGCAGCGAGTCCGATCAGCGGGCCTTCCAGAAACTGCGCAAGGCGGTGAAGCTCATGCGCTATGGGGGCGATGCCTATTTCTTTTCGGTGCTCGCCGCGGGCCACCTCGACATCGCCTTGGATGCGGGACTCCAAGCCTATGACATCGGCGCCCTCATTCCCATCATCGAGGGCGCAGGAGGCGCCGTGGGCAGCTGGAGCGGCAGCGTGCCCGCCGAAGGCGGCAACATCATTTGCGCCGGTTCGCAAGCCCTGCTCGAGGCGGCAATAGAGGTGATGACAGCATGAAATCCTGGGCCGACCTGGCACCTGCCCTGATCAGCGTGGCGGCAGGCCGTGCCCCTGCCGACATGGTCATCACCAATGGCCGCTGGGTGAATGTCCACTCCGGCGAAATCATCGCCCAAACCAGCGTGGCCATCGCCGGCGGCCGCTTCGCCTATGTGGGCCCCGATGCCGGGCCGATGATTGGCAAGGCGACAACCGTCATCGACGCCGCCGGGCGCTATCTCGTGCCTGGCCTGTGCGACGGCCACATGCATGTGGAAAGCGGCATGGTGACCGTCACCGAATTTGCCCGCGCCGTCATTCCCCACGGCACCACCTCCATGTTCATCGATCCGCACGAGATCGCCAATGTGCTGGGCGTGGCCGGCGTGCGCCTGATGCACGACGAGGCCGCAGGCCTTCCCATCAACGTTTTCGTGCAGATGCCCAGCTGCGTGCCGAGCGCCCCCGGCCTTGAAAACGCCGGCGCCACCATCACGCCCGAGGACGTGGCCCGGGCCATGGCCTGGCCCAATATCATTGGGCTTGGCGAAATGATGAACTTCCCCGGCGTGATCGGCAATGATCCCAAGATGCTGGCCGAAATGGCCGCCACCCAGCGGGCGGGCAAGGTCGTTGGCGGCCACTATGCCTCGCCCGACCTGGGCCATCCCTTCCATGCCTATGCCGCCGGCGGCCCCGCCGACGACCATGAGGGAACCAACGTCGATGACTGCATAGCCAGGGTGCGCCAGGGCATGCGCGCCATGCTGCGCCTCGGCTCCGCCTGGTATGACGTGGCCGCCCAGGTCAAGGCGGTGACCGAAAACGGCATCGATTCCCGCAATATCATTCTGTGTACGGACGATTGCCACTCCGGAACCCTCGTCTACGAGGGCCACATGAACCGCGTGCTGCGCCATGCCATCCAGCAAGGCCTGAAGCCGATCACTGCCATCCAGATGGCGACCCTGAATACCGCCCAGCACTTCGGCCTTGAGCGCGAATTGGGCTCGATCACCCCGGGCCGCCGGGCCGACCTCATTCTTACCTCCGACCTCGCCACCCTGCCCATCGAGCTGGTGATCGCCCACGGGAAGGTGATGGCCGAGAACGGCAGGCTCGTCGCCGAGTTGCCGAAGTTCAACTACCCCCCCGCGGCCAAGAACACCGTGCATGTCGGCAGGACGCTCACCGCTGCGGATTTTGAAATCGCCGCGCCGAAGGGCGCCAACAAGGTCGATGCCCGGGTCATCGGCGTAATCGAGAACCAGGCTCCGACAAAGGCATTGCAGCGCCCGCTCAATGTAAAATCCGGCCTGGTGGAAATGGACCGCGAAGGCGATGTCTGCCAGATCGCCGTGGTCGAGCGCCACCGCGGCCTCGGAACCGTGGTCAACGCCTTCGTTTCGGGCTTCCGCTATGACGTCGATTGTGCCGTGGCCTCGACCGTAGCCCATGACAGCCACCACATCATTGTCGTGGGAACCAACCACGACGACATGGCCCAGGCGGCAAATACCCTGAGCCAGATCGGCGGCGGTGTGGTGGTGGTGAGCAAAGGCGTGGAACTGGCGCGCGTCGAACTGGTGATCGCCGGCCTGATGTCTGACGAACCCGCCGAGATTGTCGCCGCCAAGGCCGAAAAAATGGTGGCCGCCATGAAAGCCTGCGGCTGCACCTTGAACAACGCTTTCATGCAGCATTCGCTGCTGGCCCTCGTCGTCATCCCGGAACTGCGCATTTCCGACATGGGGCTGATCGACGTCACGACGTTCGAGAAGGTCGACCTGTTCCTTTAGTCGTCGCGGTAAACTCGCTCGCGCCGTTCATGGCGCTCCTGGGCTTCGATGGAAAGCGTGGCGATGGGGCGCGCATCCAGGCGCTTCAGGCTGATCGGATCGCCGGTTTCCTCGCAGTAGCCGTAGGTGCCGTTGTCGATTCGCTGCAGGGCCGCATCGATCTTGGATATCAGCTTGCGCTGCCGGTCGCGGGCCCTGAGCTCCAGGGAGCGGTCGGTTTCCG
>CAZRZB010000205.1:0-3442 GCA_964604435.1 uncultured Aestuariivirga sp.
TTTTTTCTTTCTTGAGATGAACACCAGGCTCCAGGTCGAGCACCCGGTCACCGAGCTTGTCACCGGCGTGGACCTGGTGGAACAGATGATCCGCGTCGCCCATGGCGAAAAACTGGCGCTTCGCCAGGCCGATGTGAAGCTGAATGGCTGGGCCATCGAAAGCCGCATCTATGCCGAAGACCCTTACCGGAATTTTCTGCCCTCCACCGGGCGCCTGGTGAAGTACCGTCCGCCGGCGGAACAACTGAAAGACGGAATAACCCTGCGCAATGACACGGGGGTGTTCGAGGGCGGCGAAATCTCCATCTGGTATGATCCGATGATCGCCAAGCTCTGCACCCATGCGCCCACCCGGGCCGAAGCCATTGCCGCCATGGCCCAGGGGCTTGATGCTTTCTACATTGACGGCATTCAGCACAATGTCCCTTTTGTTTCCGCCATCATGGGCAATCCCCGCTGGCAGCAGGGAGCCCTCTCAACCGGCTTCATCGCCGAGGAGTTTCCCGAAGGTTTCAAGGGCAATCCGTTAACCCCGGAACTGGCCGACCGGCTCACCACGGTTGCCTGCGTTCTCGATCATGTCGAAAACCGCCGCAAGCGCAAGATCAGCGGCCAGATGAATGGCCGTCCCGTGAAGTTTTCACGGAAACGGAGTGTGCGGTTGGGTGAGCAATGGCATGACGTTGAAGTGATCCACGAAACCGAGCGCCTCATCCAGATCATGCATTCGGGCGAGCGCGGCGAACGCGCCATTGTCAGCCAGTGGGCCCCCGGAGCCCCCATCTGGCACGGCTTCATCGATGGCGAAGAAGTCACTGTCCAGGTGCGCCGCATTGCCAATGGCTACCGGCTCAGCCATCGTGGCGTGAGCATTGATGCCCATGTCCATACGGTTCGCGAAGCTGAACTCGTGAAGTTGATGCCGAAAAAGGCCGCCGCCGACACCTCCAAGAAACTTCTCTGCCCCATGCCGGGACTAGTCGTGGCCCTGCATGTGGCCGAAGGGGCGGAGGTGAAGGCCGGTGACGCCCTGGCCATTGTCGAAGCCATGAAAATGGAAAACATCCTGCGTGCCGAGCGCGATGCAACGGTGAAGAAAGTCAATGCCAGGCCGGGCGACAGCCTGAGCGTTGATGCGGTGATCATGGAGTTCGTTTGACGCCGAAAATCGCCTGAAAGGAATTCTTCAGGGCCACATCGGCATCGGCCAGGGTTACCGGCAGGCCAAGATCGGCCAGGCTTGTCACCCCATGTTCGCGGATGCCGCACGGCACAATGCCGTCAAAATGCGTGAGATCAGGATCGACGTTCAGGCTGATGCCATGAAAGCTCACCCAATGGCGCACCCGGATGCCGATGGCCGCGATCTTGTCTTCGCGGTTTTCGCGCCTGACCCAGACGCCAACGCGGTCCGCGCGGCGTTCGCCCCTCACATTGAAGGCCGCCAGCGTGGCAATCAGCCATTCCTCAAGCCCCGCCACGAAGGCCCGCACGTCCTGGCCCCGCTGTTTAAGATCGAGCATGACGTAGGCCACCCGCTGGCCGGGCCCGTGATAGGTATATTGCCCGCCGCGCCCCGTGCGGTGGACCGGAAGAAGCGCTGGCGAAATGAGATCGCTGTCCCTGGCCGAAGTGCCCGCCGTGTAAAGCGGGGGGTGTTCTAAAAGCCACACCAGTTCAGGCGCCGTGCCCTGGGCAATCGCCGCCGCTTCCCGCTCCATGCGCGCCACCGCCGCGTCGTAGGGAACCGGGTCTGCGGCGATCTCCCAGCGGACCGGAGCGGCATTCTGCAATTCAGGCCGGATGGTAAGGCGCGTCGTCATTTCCGGTCTTTTCCCAACTTCGACAACCAAAGGCAAGTAGTGTAGCCTTGCAATGCTTGAAAGCCAGCGGGGCGGCGTGGCACTCTTTGGGATGGCGGCCTTCTCCGGTTGGCCTTGCGCAGGGAGCCCATGGTGGATTTTGACTTCTTCTGGAGGAAGATATGAATAATACTGCGTCGCACAGGCCGTTTTACCGCCTCACCATTGCCGCGATCATTGGATCGCTCGAGAATTTGGGCAAGATCCTCCACAAGGCCGAAGCCCATGCCAGGGCCGGAAAATTCGAGCCTGACGTACTCCTGGGTGCCAGGCTTTATCCCGACATGTTCAGCCTCATCCAGCAGTTGCAATATGCCTTGTTTCTGCCCATGGATTTTGCCCAGCACTTCGCTGATAATCCGCCGCCGCGCGTGGGTTATGAGGAAACGACCTTCGAGGACGTGCATGCCAGCCTCAAGCAGGCCATTGCCTATCTGAAGGCGATTCCGGCGGCGCGCCTCGCCGAGCGCGCGGAACGCATCGTGCCGATTTTTTTCGACAGCACGAAAGGTATGCCAGCCGAAGACTATGCGGCGGCCATCGTCATGCCCGATTTCTACTTCCACCTCACCATTGCCTATGCCATTCTCCGCCACAATGGCGTGGCCCTGGGCAAGAGTGACTTCATCGGCACCTACAGCCCGGTTCCGCTGAGTTGAAGGGGCAACTTGCAGATGACCGGAAAGACCATCGGCCTGGAAGGCGCCCTCTACGAGTATTACGCCGCCCATGCCTATCGTGAACCCGGAATACTGAAAGAACTGCGGGCCGAAACCGCCATGCTTGGCGGGCCATCCGCCATGCAGATCGGCCCCGAGCAGGGCGCCTTCATGGCCATGCTGGTGAAGCTCATGGGCGCCAGGCGCATCCTGGAGCTCGGCACCTTCACCGGCTATTCGTCGCTGGCCATGGCGCTGGCGGGGGACGTCAGGATCATTGCCGCCGATGTGAGCGAGGAATGGACCACCGTTGCGCGCCGCTACTGGAAGAAGGCCGGCGTTGCTGAACGGATCGACCTGCGGCTGGCCCCAGGGGCCGAAACCATTGACGAACTCCTGAAGGCTGGCGAAGGCGGGCATTTTGACCTGGTATTCATCGACGCGGACAAGGTATCCTATGACCTCTACTATGAGGGCGCCTTGAAACTCCTGCGGACGGGCGGCCTGGTCCTGATCGATAACGTGCTGTGGAGTGGCGATGTGGCCCGGCCCGAGATCCAGGACGGGGATACGGTGGCCCTGCGCGCGCTCAACACGAAAATCATCGCCGACGGGCGCGTCGACCATGTCATCGTACCGATTTGCGATGGGCTTACGATGGCACGGAAGAGGTAGGCGGGGGCTTCCCCGCACCCCCCCGCCTTGATCGCCAGGACCGGTCTCAATGAGCAGGAAAGCGTGGTTTTGCTGACTTTCTGACCACCCCTTGCCTTTGTTGCAGCGCACCTGTATAGGCCGCTTCGTTAAATACTCACGCGGGTGTTGGAACCAAGCACGGGAACGCAAGTTCCCCCCATAGCGAAAGTTCCTTCCGGTGCCGGATAATCCGGTCACAACCATCCGCGGCGGATCAACCGGAGA
>CAZRZB010000206.1:0-3349 GCA_964604435.1 uncultured Aestuariivirga sp.
CGCATTGTCGACACCTGCGAGCATATCCACTTCTTCCAGCGCTGCCTGACGGCGCGCGACATGATCACCGGGCACGACCTTGACATCAACACGCTCTATGCCTGCATCGCCTCGACGCAGAAGCATGTGGGCACCTCCATGGTGGATCCGGCCCATGTGAGCGAATGCCTGGAGATGCTGCATTTCGTGGCCGGCGGCGAAGCGGCGTGGCGTGAGCGGCCCTTCGTTTCGCAATCCAACTGCTTTGTCGTGCCGCCGATGAAATTTGCCGAGGATGCCTGCCGCTGCCTTGAAGTGGCGGCGCGCGGCGGCATGCCGGTTCTGCTGCTCTCGGCGGCGCAGGCCGGCGCCACCTCGCCTGCCGCATTGGCCGGAACCCTGGTGCAGGCGGTTGCCGAGTGCCTGTTCGGCCTCGTCTATATCAATTGCATCGTTCCCGGCGCGGTTGCCATCTGGGGCCCGTGGCCTTTCGTTTCGGATCTGCGCACGGGGGCCATGTCGGGCGGCTCGGGCGAACAGGCGCTCATCACCTCGGGCTGCGCCCAGATGGGCCACTTCTACAATCTCACGGTGGGCTCCGCTGCAGGCATGTGCGATTCCAAGTTGCCCGACATGCAGGCTGGTTACGAAAAAGGCGTCACCGCCGGCATCTCGGCCATGACCGGCATCAACCTGCTTTATGAGAGCGCCGGCATGCACGCCTCGCTGCTGGGCTTCTGCCTGGAGAGCCTGCTCATCGACAACGACATGCTGGGCGCCATCAACCGCAATGTGCGCGGCATCGAGGTGAACGAGGATACGCTCTCGGTTGAAGTCATCCGCGACGTTTGCCTCAATGGCCCCGGCCATTTCCTCGGCAGCGACCAGACGCTCAACCTGATGCAGAAGGAATACATCTACCCCAGGATGGCCAACCGCATGAGCCCCAAGGAATGGATCGAGGCGGGGAAGCCCGACCTGGTCGAGCGGGCGGCGGCGCGCAAGCGGGAAATCCTCTCGACCTACTACCCCGACTATCTGCCGCGTGCGATGGATGAGGTGATCCGGGCGCGCCATGACATCAAGCTGCCGCGCCAGGCGATGGAAATCGGCGACCCGCGCTGGGCCAGGTAGGCGTCCATGGAGCACCCGGTGCTGACGGCGATCCGGCGGGCGGGCTTCACGCCCCTGGGCTGGTTTGAACCTGCCGCAGCGGACAGGGTTCCGGGCGATGCGAAGTTCGTCATGCTTGTAGGCAATTCGGGACCGGAGATGTTCCGCCGCTTTGCCCGGGAACGGGATCACGGGACGGCAAAGATCGATGACTGGACCCGCGATGTTGTTGGCGCGCTGGCGGATGATCTTTCGGCGCGGGCCGTATTCCCCTTTGATACGCCGCCGCTGCCCTTCCTCACCTGGGCGCGGCGCGCCGGGGCCGGCCATGTGTCTCCCCTTGGCCTCAACATTCACCCGACTTACGGGCTGTGGCACGCCTTCCGCGCCGCCCTGCTGTTTCCCGTGGCCTTTGATTTGCCACGACAGTCTGCGGGCGCACATCCATGCGAGTCATGCGCTGACAAGCCCTGCCTTTCGGCCTGCCCGGTGAACGCCTTCGACGGTTCATCTTATGATGTGGCGGCCTGTGCGGGCCATCTGGAAACGCCTGTGGGAGAAAGCTGCATGGCCGGCGGATGCCTGGCACGGCACGCCTGCCCTGTCGGGAAAGGGTTCGCCTATCATCCGGTCCAGGCACAATTCTTCATGCGCGCCTTTCGTGCGGCGCGGCGCAATTCTGTTGTGGAAGGAAATTAACATGAGGACCGGATCATGCCTTTGCGGCGCGGTGAAATATGAGGTGACAGGGCCTTTGCGCAACGTGATCGCCTGCCATTGCGAGCAATGCCGCAAGCAGACGGGCAACTACATGTCGGCGACGGCGGCAAATGATGGCGACCTCAAGATCACCGAGGGGCGCGGCCTCAAATGGTATCGCTCAAGCGACACGGCCCGGCGCGGTTTCTGCGGCGAATGCGGCTCGACCCTGTTCTGGAAAGGCGATGGCAGGGATTATACGGCCATCGCCGCCGGCTCGCTTGACGGCGCCACGGGCCTGAAACTGGAGGGCCACATCTATTGCGACAATGCCGGCGACTATTACGAAATCGCGGGCGGCGGCTACCGGCTAGGCCAGTGGCGCTGAGCGGCTGGCCAAACTGGATTCAAGTTCGCCGTAGCCGGTGAAGCGGTATTCATAGGCCAGGCCCAGCCGCGCCGCGGCTTTCTTTGCATTCTCTGCCAACTGCTCATCATGGGTCTGGGCCAGATAGACGATCTTCGTATAGTTTCCGAAATACGAGGCCAGCAGCTCCGGGTGGCGGTTGAGGCCGAGACCGGCCCAGATCAGCTTGTCGAAATGGCGCGCCAGATAATCGGTGAGATAGAAAGCCGTGATCTCATCCTCGGCCTTGGCGGAAAATTCCGGATTGCCGGAAAAGAAGGCATAGCAATGGGGTCCGTCGATGCGCTCAACCCCCTCCTCCTCCAGCATCTTGTCGAGCAGGCCGCCGGTGCCGCAGTCGCCATAGAGCACGAAGATGGATTTGTAATTGTCCCGTTGCGCACGGATTTTTTCGCGCACGGCGGGTACAATGAATTGCGGCGTGTTGTGCCACTTGGCCGGCAGGCACTGGACGTCGAAGGCCGTCCAGCGGTTGCGCTCTATGAGGTCAACGATCTCGCGCGCCAGGGCCCCGCAGGCGATAAGCAATACATCGCCCTTTCCAGTGGCGAACTGGAATTCATCAGACGGCTTGAGATCAACGGTGGTCATGGCTGCGCGAACCTACAGGCTATGGAAATTCACGCAAGCGGACGGTTTCGGCTAGCCCCTGGCCAACTGGTTGTGCTTGCGCGCCATGAAGCTCTTGGCGGTCTCGACGGCCACGGCCGCATCGCGGCAATAGGCATCGGCGCCAATGGCCTTGGCAAATTCCTCGTTCAGCGGGGCGCCGCCGACCAGCACGACGTAATCGTCGCGCATGCCCTTTTCCTTCATGGTGTCGATCACCACTTTCATATAGGGCATGGTGGTGGTGAGCAAAGCCGACATGCCGAGAATGTCCGGGGTGTGCTCCTCAATGGCGCTCAGATACTTCTCAACCGAATTGTTGATGCCGAGGTCGATCACCTCGAAGCCAGCTCCTTCCATCATCATCCCGACGAGGTTCTTGCCGATGTCGTGGATGTCGCCCTTCACCGTGCCGATCACCATCTTGCCGAGGCGCGGCGCTCCCGTTGCAATGAGGAGCGGGCGCAGGATGAACATGCCGGCCTTCATGGAGTTGGCGGCCAGCAGGACTTCCGGCACGAA
>CAZRZB010000207.1:0-3348 GCA_964604435.1 uncultured Aestuariivirga sp.
TTCTCGGGATCAGGCTCGATCCTGATTTCCTCCGGCTGGTCGCCCGAAAGATAGGTCAGTCCGATATCATCAAGCTTGGTGAGTTCCACCCGCAATTCGCGCGCCACGCGGCTGACTCCGTTGGCGGTCCAGCGCTCGGCGGCTTCCGGCTTGGGCGACAGGGTCAACACGGCAATGGCCACGTCGTCGATGCCGCGGCCGACAATGAGCGGCTCAGGGATGCCCACCGGGATGCGGTCCATGTTGGCGCGGATCTTCTCATGCACGCGCAGGATGGCGGCGTCCGCGTTGGTGCCGACAAAGAAGCGCGCCGTCACCATGGCGCCGTCATCCTTGGTTTGCGAATAGACGTGCTCGACGCCATCGATGCTCTTGATGATGGTTTCCAGGGGTTCGGTCACCAGCTTCACCGCATCTTCGGCCTTCAGGCCGTCGGCGCGCACATGGATGTCCACCATGGGAACGGAAATCTGCGGTTCTTCCTCGCGCGGCAGGGTGACCAGTGCCACCAGGCCCACCATGAAGGCCGCGAGCAGGAACAGCGGCGTCAGCGGCGAGGCGATGAAGTAACGGGTGAGTTGCCCGGCGATCCCCAGTTTCACGGCGTGGCTACCTTGTCTCCGTCGCGCAGGCCCGACAGGATTTCGACGCGCACGCCCGTCCCGGTTTCAAATTGTTCGCCGGTGACCACCGCCACGTCCATGGGTCCGGCGCCGGTGACAAGGCTGACATAGTCAATGCCATAGCGCGTGGTAATCGCTTCGGGCGGAACACTGATGGCGTCGCGCTGGTCGACGGGAATCCACACCAGGGTGCGCTCGCCGGCGAAGAAGTCGCCAAGTCCGTCGACTTCGACATCGGCCAGGACACGGCCGCCTTCAATTTCGGGGTAGACTTTCACCAGCTTGCCCTTGCGCGCCTTCTCGAAAGTCACGGTGGCGCTGCCCACCCCGCGGCCGCCCACGAAAACCGTGTCGCCCTCGCTGATTTGCGCCGCGTGGCGCTCGGGCAGGGAAAGCCGGAGAAAATAGCCGCCGCCGGCAATCCTCGCGATGGTTTCGCCTGGCATGACGACGGAACCCTTGGTGACTGGCACGGACAGCACACGGCCCGAAGCCGGGGCAAGCACATCGCCTTCGGCGCCCTGCTGCACAATGACGGCCCGTTCCGACTGTGCGGCGCCAATCTGGCTGGAGACCACATCGACCCGCGTTTGCAGGGTGTCGAGGCGGCTCTTGGCAATGGTGCCGGAAGCAAAAAGCGACTTCCCGCGCGCCAGCTCGGCCGCGGCATTCTGCATTTCGGCTTCAAGTTCTTTCAGCCGCGCATCGAGCGCGCCCATATGGAGCGCAAGCTTGTCGTCAACCACCCTGGCAATGACGGCACCGGCCCGCACCGAACTGCCCTCTTCAACATCGAGCCCCACGATCGTGCCCCCGATGCGGGCCCGGGCCTGCACCATGTCGCGGCTTTCCACCCGGCCGAACACGGCCTTGAGATCGGTCTTGGCTTCACTGTGAACGGCGAATTCGCCCGCCTGAACATGCGCCGGTGCGGCAGCCGCGAGGCTGAACGCGGCGATGACGCCAATCAGGGTCAAAACCGAAGTTGGGGACATGGGGCAACCTTTCCGGAACATTTGACTGGCATTGATATATCCGACAATGCTAGCGCATGGATACAGCCGAGTTAGCCAAGTCATCAGGCCGCGCCAGCGAATTTCTCAAGTCGCTGGCAAACGCCCAGCGCTTGCGCATTCTCTGCCTGATCATGGAGGGCGAACGGCCGGTTGGCGAAATCGCCGAGGCGATTGGGGCCAACCAGAGTTCGGTTTCGCAAAACCTGGCGCTCATGCGGCGCGAAGGCCTGGTGGTTCCGCGCCGCAGCGGCCAGACGATCTACTACCGCCTCGCCGACAAAAAGCTGGTGAAACTGTTCCAGCTTCTCAACGACATGTTTTGCGCCCTTCCAAAGACCTAGCGGAAGGCCTCGCCCTTGCGGCAGCCAAGGGCCTTGAAAACCATCGCGGCCGGGCAAAATCCGGTGAACGATGCCTGCAGCATGTTGAGCCCGGCAAAGCCCGTCAGGAGCAGCCAGTACGGCGACACATAGTAGCCAAGCCCGACCGAAACCAAGACGACGCAGGCGGCAAAGGCCAAAACGGCTCTGTCAATATTCATCCTAAAACTCCATTGTTTTCGTGCCCGCACGGATACCCGCGAACCGGCACATCTGTATTTATCTTCGTATATTAGAATATGTTAATATGCAAGAAGATACAAGAGGTGCGTCATTTTGCCGGGTGGCCGGCCCGCGCAAATCCCACGGCCCGGCCGCGGCCCGGCCGGCCTTGTCATGTGCTGTTCAATGCGGCTCCGCTTTCGGTTTTAGGCGTCCGTGCCCTGGCTGCGCAGCGTTCCGCCCGTCGCCTTCTGCACCGCCGCGATGACCTTCTGCGACACCGCTTCGATGTCCTCATCGGTCAAGGTCTTGTCGCGCGGCTGCAGCGTCACTTCGATGGCATAGGACTTCTTCGTGCCCTCGAGCTTAAACACGTCGAACACCACGGCATCGGAAATCAGCGCCTTGTCGGCCCCCTTTGCCGCCTTGATCAGCTTGTCGGCCTCGACACTGTCGTCGATGACAAAGGCAAAATCGCGCGACACCGGCAGCAGGTCGGAAGCATTGAGGGCGGCCCGTGTGGCATTCCTCGCTTTCGGCACGGGGATGGCATTCAATACCACTTCGAAAGCCACCAGCGGCCCCTTCACGTCCATGGCCGCCAGCACCCGGGGGTGAATCTCGCCGAAACTGGCCAGCTTGTTCTGCGGCCCCATCTGGATCGTGCCGGAACGCCCGGGATGATACCAGGAAGGGGCTCCCGCAACCACTTGCAGGCTCGAAGTCGCGGCGCCCGCGGCCTCAAGCACCGCCAGTGCATCGGCCTTTGCATCATAGGCATCGACGGGGCGTGCGCCGCCCTGCCAATTGCGCGCCACCACCTGCCCGCGCCGCAGCCCCGCTGCCCGCAGCGTCTCGTCCTGCGGTCGGTCGCCCGCATAGGCATGGCCCACCTCGCTCAGGGAGAGGTCGGCAAAGCCGCGCTTCATGTTGCGTCCCGCCGCTGCGATGAGGTTGGGGAGCAGCGATGGCCGCATGTCGGTGAGTTCCGAGGAAATCGGATTGGCCAGTTTCAATTCAGGCTGTCCCCCGCCAAAGAGCTTGGCGTGGGCTTCCGGAATGAACGACCAGGTCACCGCCTCGTTGAAGCCCATGGCGGCCAGCATGCGCCGCGCCGCCAGCATGCGCTTCTGCAGGGGATTGAGAACCGGCGTGGCGATGGGATGG
>CAZRZB010000208.1:0-3343 GCA_964604435.1 uncultured Aestuariivirga sp.
TTGATTTCAACCCGCATGTCATCGCGCAACTGGGCATCAAGGTTGCTGAGCGGCTCGTCAAACAGGAACAGGCGCGCATCGCGCACGATGGCTCGCCCGATGGCAACCCGCTGGCGCTGGCCGCCCGAAAGTTCCCGCGGCAGGCGCTGCAGCAGGGCGCCGATGCCAAGCATCTCGGCGGCCCGGTTCACCCGCTTGTTGATTTCGGCGCTGGCAACCTTCCTTGCCCGCAGGCCAAAGGCAATGTTCTCAAACACGTTCATGTAGGGATAAAGCGCATAGTTCTGGAAAACCATGGCGATATCCCGGTCGCGGGGCCGTGCCCAGGTGACATCCTTGTTGCCGATCTCAACTGTTCCTTCACTCGCCTCCTCGAGGCCGGCGATCGTGCGCAGCAAAGTGGACTTGCCGCAGCCGGAAGGACCCACGAGCACCGTGAATTCTCCCGATGGCACCTCGAGGTCTATGCCCTTCACGGCATGGAAGTTGCCGTAATATTTGTGGAGGCCGGTGATCTTCAGATCTGACATGGTCTAGCCCTTGACTGCGCCCATCGAGATGCCCCGCACAAGATAGCGCTGCATCGTGGCGACGGCGATGAAAACCGGAATGGTGCCGAGCACCGACATGGCGGCAATCTTGGCCCAGAAATTGGATTGCCCGCCAAAATAGTGGGTAACCTGAACCGTATAGGTGGCCACTTCGGTCCGGGTCAGAACGAGCGCAAACAGGAATTCGTTCCAGGCGAAGACAAAGGTAAACACGGCCGTGGCAAAAAGTCCCGAGCGTGCCATCGGCATGACGACTTCCCACAGCACCGCCCAGCGCGAGCAGCCATCCACCAGCGCACTTTCCTCAAGTTCAAGCGGAATGTCCTCGATGTAGCCCCGCATCATCCAGATCACATAGGGAAGATTGAAGGCCGTATAGAGCAGGATCAGGCCAAAGAATGTATCGACCCATCCGAAATACACATAGAGCAGGAAAACCGGGAACACGATGGCCACAGGCGGCATCATACGCTGGGAGATGATCCACACGGCAAGGTTTTCACCGCCGGTCTTGAAGCGGACGAGGCTGTAGGCTGCAATCGTGCCAAGGATCATCGCGAAGAACGTCGAGGCGGTTGCCAGGATCAGGCTATTGAGGACGGTTTTCGCGTCACCATCCTTGAACAACACCATGTAGTTGGAAAATTGAATGCTGTTGGGATACCACACCGGCGGGAAGGCAAAGATTTCATCCGGCGTCTTGAACGAAATGATGAGCAGCCAATAGACCGGGAATACAAAGATCACCACCAGCAGGCAGGCCATGACATAGCGCAGGATAAGTCGGACATTCTTGCGACGGTGGAATGGCAGCGATTTCATTTTGCCAGCCCCATCCGCCTTATGGCCCAGGTCACCACCACCGTCAGGATGACAATGACGAGAAAGGCCATGGCGGCCGTATAGCTCGTTTCGAACTGCTTGAACCCTTGCGAATAGGTATAGACCGATATCGTTTCGGTCATGGTGCCAGGCCCGCCCGCCGTCAACGCCCAAATGATATCGAAGATGCGGACGAGATCAAGGCCGCGGATCAGGATGGCAATGGCCATCACCGGCCAGATGGCAGGCAGAACAATGCGCCGGAAGGTCCGGAAGAACCCAGCCCCGTCCAGCTCGGCCGCCTCGGTCTGGGACTTATCGACATTCGAAAGGGCGGCCAGCAGGATCAGGAACATGAAAGGCGTCCATTGCCATATCTCACAAAAAATGATGGCCGGATAGACGAGCTGCGGATTGATGGTCCACAGTGCGGTGACCGGGTGGCCGGCGAACCATCCGAGAATCTGGTTGATAGGCCCAAAGCGATTGTCGAACAGCAGCCGCCAGGTGGCGCCGGCGACAATCGGCGAAATGATAGTAGGCAGCACCAGAAGCGAAATAAAGATCTGGCGGCCGGGGAGTTTTTCAAGAAACAGATAGGCCATGGCCAGGCCGAGCAGGAGTTCCATCGGAAGCGCGACCGCCGTGATGAGCAGCGTGTGGGCAAGCGATTCCCACAGGCGCTTGTCCTTGAACAGGTTGGCGTAATTGTAGAGCCCGGCGAAGGACGTATCCGTGTCCATCATGTCGATGCGCATGAAACTTACGATGAGCGAATAGAACAGCGGAAACAGGCCCACCAGCAACAGCAGGAATATGGCCGGCGTCAGCAGCCAGTATCTGAAATTCTGGTCGGGATTGGCGCGAAAGGCGGTAGCAGCGGCCACGGTCATTGATCCAATGGGGAAAGTACGAAAGCCCTGCCCGGATCACCGGGCAGGACATTGATGATAGCCGAAACTACATTTTTGGATAGGCTCCCGACTTCGCCGCCCAGTCGGCGTAGACCGCCTTCTGCTTGTCGACGCCGATCTTTTCCGTGATGGCATCCCATTCGGCCGCTGCCGCGTCGAGGATGGCCTTCGGATCCTCGCCTGCCCAAAGCTTGGATACCGACTGACGCAGCACTTCCTCGTATTTGTCGGTTTGCAGCAATGACAGGTCGAGAAGACCGTTGTTGGCGCCGGCCTGAAGCGCCGCAAGGTAATCCTTCGCATCCGGCCACAGGGCCAGATAGCCGGGATCGGTGAAGTGCGAGTCGCGGAACGGATCACGCAGCGCATAGGGCAGCTTGACGCGCTCGAGGCTGGTGGCCTCGCTGTTCAGCCACTGGATGAACAGATAGGCGGCTTCCTTGTTCTTGGAGGCGGACGAGACCGAGAGGCAGAAGCCCGCGGCAAGTTCCGGATGTCCGCCCGGCGGCATGGCATAGCCAACCTTGCCGGCAATGGTGGACTTGGGCACCCAACTCATCACTTCCTGGTCGGTGCCATAGCTCGCGGCCCAGCGGCCATAGGGCGGCCAGGAAACGGTCATCGCTGTCTGGCCCTGCAGGAAGGCTGCGAGATTTTCAACAAAACCCCATTGTTCCACCCCTGCCGGAGCCCACTTGTTCTCCGCAACCCAGTCGGTCAGGACTTTGACACCTGCGTCCGAGTTGATCGTAGCCTTCATCGTTTCGCCGTCAAAGAACTTTCCACCTTCGTTGCGGAAGCGTTCCTGGAACATGAAATTGCCGTATCCCGATTCGCGGAAGAAGGCCGCGCCATAGGTTTTTCCACCAGTGAATTCGGTAATGAACTGGCCAACCTGGTCGAAATCCTTCCAGGTCGTAGGTGGCACGGGCATGTCCGCGCCGAACTTGGCCTTGTAGGCGGCCTGCAAGGCAGGGTCGCCCAACACATCCTTGCGGTAGTACATGACGAACACGTCGCCGTCGTCGGGGAAGCCGAAAATCTTGCCATTCACCA
>CAZRZB010000209.1:0-3320 GCA_964604435.1 uncultured Aestuariivirga sp.
CCGGCGCCGCGTTCCCAGACTTTCAGCGTCACATGATCGCGCGCATCGACGCGGGCCAGCGAGATATTGGCCCCCTGCGGAAACAGGTGATGGTGCTCCAGCATGGGTCCGACCTTGGAAAGGTCAACCACCTCGAGATCGTCAACCCAGAAGATGCAATGGGGATTGCCCACATTCACCACCGAGGGCGAATGGATGAGCGGATGGTCGATGGGCCCCACCTGCAATTCGATATGGCGCGTGTCGTGGAAGGGCTCCGACAGCGGAATGTCCTTCCAGTCGAATTTCGGCACGCCGTTGTCGACGGTCACCAGCCTGTCGCCCGCCTTGCGCGCCACCAGAAAGCCGCCCAGCGTGTCGATGGTGGCCGAGGTCGCGTTCTTCTCGTCAAACAGCAGATCGGCGATGCAGCGCGAGGCGTTGCCGCAGCTTTCGACCTGCCCGCCGCTCTTGTTCCACACCAGCATGCGCACGTCGGCAACGTCGGATTTTTTCAGTACAATGACCTGGTCGCAGCCGATGCCGGTCTCGCGGTCGGCAATGGCCCGCGCCTTCGCCTCATCCATGGAAATGGCGCGTTCACGCCCGTCGAGCACGACAAAATCATTGCCGAGCCCGTTCATCTTGCGGAAGGGGATGCTGCCAGTCTGGATCATGTCGGGTTTATATGGGCAAACTGTCGAAAAAAGCTAGCCCGCGCGGAAAAGCCATGGGACAGTGGTCCATGGACACCATAACCACACGCTCTCGCATCAATCCCTGGCTTGTCGTGTCCCTGTGCTTTGTCACCCTGGCCATCGTCCTCTCGGCCCGCCAGTCCGTTGCCGTCATGACCGGCGAATGGGTGCGCGAGCTGGGCTGGACCAAGACCTTCATCGGCTCGGGCCAGTCGGTGGCGCTGGTGGTCATCGGCCTGGTGGCGCCGGTCACCGGAAACTATGTGGACCGCCACGGCGTGCGCGCCCTTCTCTCCACCGGGCTGCTGGTGGTGGCCACCGGCCTTGCGCTGTTTGCCGCCTTCCCCGCCGCCGCCGTTTACATTCTGGCTTACGGCTTGGTGGGCGGCCTGGGCTTTGCCGCCTGCAACGACCATGTGGTTTCGACAGCGGTGGCGCGGGCCTTCGACAAGCATCGGGGACTGGCCATCGGCATTGCCGCGTCAGGGAGCACCGTCGGCCAATTCATCTTCGTGCCCCTGCTGACGCTGGGACTGTCGTATTTCTCCTGGCGCTGGAGCATCGCGGCGGCAGCCCTTTCCTGCACCGTGCTGGCCGCCGTGATTTGGACAGCACTGGAGCCCTCCCGCGAGGATGCAGGCCAGACAGCCGCGGCACTCGCGGCGCGGCCCTTGCTGGAGCGGCTCAAGTTCCTCGCCACCAATCCTACCTTCCACATCCTGTTCTGGAGCTTCTTCATCTGCGGCATCACCACCACCGGGGCCATCGAAACCCATTTCCTGCCCTATGCCGCCTTCTGCGGCTTTCCGCCCGTGCCGGCCTCAGGGATTTACGGCCTCACCATGGTGCTGAATTTCGCCGGCATGCTGCTCGCGGGCTATCTCACCGACCGGGTGAACCGGCCGCTGCTGCTCGGCTCCATCTACATCATGCGCTCACTCTCCTTCATCGTGCTGATGAATGTCGGCACCTCCTACGAAATGATGATCCTGTTTGCGGTGATCTTCGGCATCTTCGACTATTCCACCGTGCCGCCCACCGCCAGCCTCGTGGCTTCCCATCTGGGCTTGAAGATCATGGGCCTCGCCATGGGCCTGATCTCGGGCGGCCACGCGCTAGGGGGAGCCGTAGGCGCCTTCCTCGGCGGCTACCTCTTCGACCTCTTCGCCAGATATACGGAAATGTGGTGGGTGGCCTTCGGAACGGCGGTCCTTGCCGGGCTGATGGTCTACATGCTGCGCGAGAACCGGGCGGAGCGTGAAATCACGACCGCCTGACCCACTTGAAGCCCTGGCCTACAAATGCTCCATCTCCGCATCCCCGCAGGAGCGCCCGGCGTCGGACAGGGCATCTTCGAGGAACTCCGACAGCAGCGGCATGCCGAGCAGGTATTCCGCCGTGCGGTCATTATGGGCTGCGGCGGCCTCGTCGCGCGCCGTCGCCCATTCGCTCATTTCGTAGTCGCCGCGCCCGACCCAGGCCAGCGCCACAAGCTCGATCTGCTGGTCCACATCCAGGGCGTTGATGAATGCCTTGATCTCTTCAAACACCGGATCATTGCGCCGCGCCTCGAGCACCGCCACCATCTTGTCGTCGGAAGCATTGGAGCCGGACTCAAGGCCTGAGGCGGCCTCGGTGACCTCGAATTCGCGCGCCTTGATGATGATGAAACACACCTGGTCGGTTGAAATCGAGAGATCAACTTCCGCCACGGGTTTTTTCACAGCTGCCGCTCCCACAACTTGCGAATATCGGGCGGAAGTGAGCTGCGCACCTCGTCCAACTCGCCCTTGGAAACATGGCGCGACAGGAACCGGAAGACCCGGGCGACGTGGTCTTCCACATCGTCGGGCGGATCATTTTCAAAGGCCTTTTCAATGCGGGCGCAAAAATCACGGAGCTTGCGCTCCTTCACCGGCGTGGTGGTGGGGCGCCAGCCCTCATAATAGAGCCCCCGCACCAGCATGGGCAATTGGGCGCCAAGCTGGACCGCCTCGTTGATATTGAGCCAGTCGCGCAGCGCATGGAGTGTTGCCCGCAACAGGCGCCAGCTGCGGGCCCGGTTCTCCCACGCCATGATCTCGTCAAGTTCCGCAAGCCAGGTATTTGCCGTATGGACGGCCCGTTCGATCTGTTCCAGGCTGGTAGTTGTCATGGCCATCTCCTGCGTTTCCACCCTTATGGCCCCTGGCCCGGGAAATGGCGTTGACTCAGGTCAAATTCGGCGGATTTGGCGCAAAGTTTGACTTTTGCGGGAGATGCGCCTATGCCCCCACCATTCTGTCAGACGCTTGAACGATCTGGCGCCACTTCATACATGAAAGTTAACCTTTCGGGGGATGAAGCGGCCAACATCCGGCAACGAGTTTCGTTCCCGGGTGGCATTTTCGTTTGGGTGGTTTGATATCTCCATTTCTGCCCTCTCCCCTTGTGGGAGAGGGTGGCACTCACGAAGTGAGTGACGGGAGAGGGGGCTGCTGGACGGGTCATATTTGCGTCAGGCAGCCCCCTCTTCCGGTTCGACCCTAAGGAGGGCCTCACCACCTTCTCCCACGAGGGGAGAAGGCTAAGTAAGATGAAGAAAGAACGATGTTTGAAACCTTAAGCGATCGCCTGTCAGGCATTTTCGACAAGCTCACCGGA
>CAZRZB010000210.1:0-3292 GCA_964604435.1 uncultured Aestuariivirga sp.
GGCCTGATCGAGAACCGGCCGAACAGCCGCAATGTGGTGCCGGGGGAAGTGTTTTTCACGGTCGACCTGCGCCATCCGGACGAGACGGTGCTCGACAAGATGGAAGCCGCCTTCCGCGCCGCGCTTGGACCGATTGCCGAAGCCGAGAAGCTGACCTTCGAGGAAAAATGCATCTGGAAATCCCCGGCGGTGAAGTTCAATCCGGAGCTGATCGAATGCGTCCGCAAGGGGGGCGCGCAAGCCGGCTACAAGATGCGCGAGATGGCCTCAGGCGCCGGCCACGACGCGGCCTATATCGCAAGGGTTGCGCCCACGACGATGATTTTCGTGCCCTGTCTTGGCGGCATTTCGCACAACGAGGCGGAGTCCACCACGCTGGAGGAATGCGGTGCGGGCTCCCAGGTGCTGCTGAACGCCGTTCTCGAATATGATCAGAAATTCGCCTGAGCTTTCAGCCCGGGCACGCGAGATTGCCCTGGAACTGACCTCGTGGCCGAGCGTTACCGGCAGCGCCGACGAAGCGGATTTTGCCGGGAAGCTGGCGGCCTATCTCAGCGGTTTTGATGAGGTGAAAACCCAGGGCGTCGGGGCCGGGGTGCATCCACGCAATAACCTCTTTGCATTGAAGCGCGGCAAAGGCCGCAAGACGATTGTGCTGACCGGGCATTTCGACGTGGTGCCGATTGAGGATTATGGCGACCTCAAGCCAATGGCATTCGCACCGGAGCGTTTGCTGCCGGAGATCGTGGCGCGGCTGAAGCGCAGCGGCGAGAATCCCCTGGCGCTGGCTGACCTTGAAAGCGGCGAGTTCCTGCCCGGGCGCGGCCTGCTCGACATGAAGGCGGGACTGGCGGCGGGCCTTGCGGCCATCGAGGCCCATGCGGGCGATTGCAATCTGCTGTTCCTAGCGGTGTGCGACGAGGAGGACCGCTCGTCGGGGGCAAGGGCCGCCGCGCCCTTCCTCAAGGCCTATGCGGAAGACTGCGATCTCGATATCGCGCTGGTGATCAATCTCGATGCAATATCGGACCAGGGCGATGGCGCAATGGGCCGCGTGGTGGCGCTGGGCTCCATCGGCAAGCAATTGCCGACGGCCTTCGTCGCCGGCAAGGAGGCGCACGCCTGCTATCCGCAGGACGGGGCCAATGCGGCCTACCTGGCGGCGGAGCTGCTCACCGAGTTTGAACTTGCCCCCGAGTTGGAGGAAGCAACCGGCAATGAAGTGGCAGCCCCGCCCACGGCGCTGCATGCCAAGGACCTGAAGCAAGGCTACAACGTGACCACGCCAGGGCAATGCTGGCTCTACTGGAACACTTTGCAGCACAGGCGCACCGCTGCGGAGGTGTTCGAGATTTCCCTGATGCTGGCCAGGCGCGCCATGGCGCGGGCCGCGCTCAAGGTGAAGCGCAGCATTCCGGTGCTGACCTATGGCGAGGTGGCGGCACGGGTCGCGCCCCCGCTGCTCGCGGCGCGGGCCGCGGAGATCGCCGGGCTTTCCCACCTGGATCTGCCCGAGCGGGCAAAGCTGATGACGGAATTTGCCTGGGCGCGGTCGGGATTGGCCGGGCCAGCCGTGATCATGGGCTTCGGCTCCATCCCCTATCCTGCGGTTTCCTTGCGCGACGCCGGCCTGGAGCGGTGCATCACGGCGGCGGCGCAGGCCCATGGCCTGGGAAGCATCCGCTATTTCCCCGGCATTTCCGACATGAGCTATTTCGGCGAGGCAGCGGGCGACCTCAAGGCGGCGGCAGACCACACGCCGGTCTGGGGGACAAGTTTCGTGATGCCGGAACCGGCGGGCTACCCTTGCATCAATATCGGCCCGTGGGGCCGGGACTATCATCACTGGCTGGAGCGGCTCCATGCGCCCTATGCATTCGAGACCTTGCCCAAAGTCCTGCTCGCGGTGATTGATGCGGTGGCCAAGAGCGGCTAGACAGCCTCACCAGCAACAGGAGGACATAATGAGCATTAAACGGATTGGCGCCGGCAAGCGGATGAGCGAAGCGGTGATTCACGGCGGCAAGGTCTATCTTGCCGGGTTCGTGGCCGAGAAGGCGGTGGGCAAGTCGGTGAAGGAGCAGACGGCCGATATCCTGGCGCAGATCGACGACGTGCTGAAGCAGGCGGGAACCGACAAGAGCAAGATCCTGAAAGCCAATATCTGGCTCACCGACATTGCCACCTGGGGGCAGATGAACGAAGCCTGGGATGCCTGGGTGGTGGCCGGGCAAACCCCGGCCCGCGCCACGGTCGAATCCAAACTCGCGGCCCCCGGCCTTCATGTTGAAATCATGGTTGAAGCGGCGATCTGAAGTTAGCCTCCGCCGCACCCGGCATTGCGCTGATCTGATGAGCCACGGCAAACGCCTTGCCGTGGCTTTTCCGTGCCTGGAATTCCCCGGTTAAACCTTTGTTAACCAGGGCAATTGTGCCGCTTTGCGGGTCACATTCCGGCCATAATGGACCCTATGTTGCATCGCAACACGACAAAAGGAAAAATTATGAAGCTTCTAGTTGCGGGCGCTCTTTTTGGATTTCTGACTCTGGGGGCATTTGACTCGAGCCATGCCGCCACGACTTTCGTGGGGCTTGCTTCCTACTACAAGTCAGGCAGCAAAACCGCCAACGGCGAGATCTTCAATCCTTACGGACTGACGGCGGCGCACCGGACACTGCCTTTCGGAACCCGCGTCAAAGTCACCAATTTGCGCAACGGAAAGTCGGTGATCGTCCGCATCAATGACCGGGGCCCCTTCATTCGCGGCCGGGTCATTGATTTGAGCCTGGCGGCGGCAAAAGCAGTCGGACTGACCGGTCCGGGAGTGGCGCGAATAAAGTATTCCATCCTCAGCTGAGGGTTCCCGTGCCGGGCCGGCCTGTGCAGCACCACAGACGCTTAACCACGTTTGTTGAACACGCCCAAGTTCTTACCCGCCATTAACATTCGACGCGATAATACTTTGTAAAAAGATTGGGATGTGTCTCGTGGAAGCCAAGGACGATAGTAACCAGCGTACCGGGAATACGGAACGCAAGTGTGTGTTGATCGTTGATGACGACCTGCTCATCTGCGACCTGCTGGCGGGGCTGTTTGCCAATCTCGGC
This sequence comes from uncultured Aestuariivirga sp., assembly GCA_964604435.1. Lineage (GTDB taxonomy): Bacteria > Pseudomonadota > Alphaproteobacteria > Rhizobiales > Aestuariivirgaceae > Aestuariivirga. The sequence continues at coordinate 3,109 of CAZRZB010000210.1, forward strand.
TACGACACGATCACCGCGGAAGACGGCGAAGCGGCCTGCGACAGCATCGCCCGGGCCAATCTGGCGCTGGCGGTGGTTGACCTGAACATGCCCAAGCTCGACGGCTTCGGGCTTCTCCGGCACATCCGGCAGCATCCGCGCACCGTCGATCTGCCGGTGATCATTTCAACCGGCTACGACGACC
>CAZRZB010000211.1:0-3274 GCA_964604435.1 uncultured Aestuariivirga sp.
ACGGAAAGGCCCACGTTCACCGCCGGGCGAATGCCCTGGTAGAACAGATCCGTTTCAAGGAAGATCTGGCCGTCGGTGATCGAAATCACGTTGGTCGGAATATAAGCCGAAACGTCGTTGGCCTTGGTTTCGATAACCGGCAAGGCGGTCAGTGAGCCGGCGCCCTTGGCGTCCGACAATTTCGCCGCGCGCTCCAGCAGGCGCGAATGCAGGTAGAACACGTCGCCCGGATAGGCTTCACGGCCCGGCGGACGGCGCAAGAGCAAGGACATCTGGCGGTAAGCCACGGCCTGCTTGGAAAGATCGTCATAGGCGATGAGCGCATGCATGCCATTGTCGCGGAAATATTCGCCCATGGTGCAGCCCGTGAACGGGGCAAGATATTGCATCGGTGCTGATTCAGAAGCGGTGGCGGCCACGATGATGGAATATTCCAGCGCCCCCGCATCCTCGAGAATCTTCACGAACTGGGCCACGGTCGAACGCTTCTGTCCGCACGCCACATAAACGCAGTAAAGCTTTTCTTTTTCCGGGCCATTCTGGTGAATGGGCTTCTGGTTGAGGATGGCGTCGAGAATGATGGCGGTCTTGCCGGTCTGGCGGTCGCCAATGATCAGCTCACGCTGGCCGCGGCCGATCGGAATGAGCGCATCGACGGCCTTGAGGCCGGTCGACATGGGTTCATGCACCGACTTGCGCGGGATGATGCCGGGCGCCTTCACGTCAACGCGCGAGCGCAGCTTCGACTTGATCGGGCCCTTGCCGTCGATCGGATTGCCGAGCGCGTCGACCACGCGGCCGAGCAGTTCCTTGCCGACGGGCACTTCCACGATGGCGCCGGTGCGCTTGACCGTGTCGCCTTCCTTGATGTCGCGGTCGTTGCCGAAAATAACCACGCCGACATTGTCGGTTTCGAGGTTGAGCGCCATGCCGCGGATGCCGCCGGGAAACTCCACCATTTCGCCGGCCTGCACATTGTCGAGGCCGTAGACGCGGGCGATGCCGTCGCCGACGGAGAGCACCTGGCCGATCTCGGAGACTTCAGCCTCATTGCCGAAATCCTTGATCTGCTTCTTGAGAATTGTCGAAATTTCAGCGGCGCGAATATCCATCAGCCGGTCCCCTTCATGGCAATCTTGAGATTTTGAAGTTTTGTCTTGAGTGAATTGTCCATCATCTTGGAACCCACCTTGACGATGAGGCCTCCCAGGATGGAGGAATCTATTTTGCTGGTGAGTTGCACCTCATGTCCCATGGACGACTTGAGTGCTGCCTTGATGTCCTTGATGTGCTTCTCGGAAAGTTTTTCCGCCGAGGTCACTTCGGCGGCAACCTCGCCCTTGGCCGCGGCAACCAGCGCCATGAAGGCGGTGATCGCATCGGCAAGGGCGGGAAGCCTGCGGTTCTTGGCCACCAGCTTGATGAAGTTGAGGGCCAGGCCATTGATCCCGGCCTTGGCGCAGAGGGCGCCGAGCGCCGCCTGCTGGTCCTCGCCGGAAAACACCGGCGAGCGCACCAGGCGCTGCAAGTCAACCGAGCTTGCAAGCATCGCCTGGAACGAGGCGAGATTGGCGGCGACCTTGTCGATGGCCTTCGCTTCGGCGGCCAGCTCGAAGAGCGCCGCCCCGTAGCGGCCCGGCACGCCGGAAATTGTCTGATCTGTTGCAGCCACGATTTCTCTTTCGAAACAGCGTTGTGTCTTGGCTGCGGAAGGCAGCCCAAACACGCGATTTTTGGATGATCCCTGCGCACGAAAACAAGGATACGGACCGGAGGCCCGCCCCGCCGCGGCGTCTCGGTAACACAGGCGTTAGAGACTCGCAACCGGCTTAAGCGGGCGGATTGCCGCAATTTCAAAATTAGTGGAAAAGCGAAGGCCCGCCGCCGCGCAGCGCGCGGGACGGGCCCTGGCAAATCTGGGATAATACCGGGATCAGCCCAGCGTTTTTTCGGCGGCCGCCTCAAGCTGGTAGCGCTTGATGCCCATATCGGCGAGATCCCGGTCGGAAATCGCCGCAAATTCCCGGCTGGCCAGGCGATAGGCCTGCTGGCTGGTTCGGCGGCTGAAAAATCTAAAGAATGGCATGAAAGCCTCCATCTCCGGCGCTCTAGCGGGTTGCTTCCCGCGCCAGATGATAAATATCGGCGCGCGAAATGCCCAAGTCCGCGAGATCGCGGTTGGACAGGGCCTCAAGCTCCGACCTGGTGCGGTTGAAGCGCTGCCAGCGGCTGTAACGGGTCTTTACGAAATCAAACATGGTCATCCCCTTGGACTGACTGAAAGGCGGCTGCCTTAACACAAGGGAATGTAGGTGCGATGCAACAAAATGAGTATTGCAAAAATTGCATAGCTACAATTACAGGTTATAAATCAATTGTTTATAATTCGTTCATACTATCAATTTTTGTCGCTGCAACGCCATAAAATCACCCGGAATTGGAATATTGGCGGCCTTTCAGGTCACTCTCGCGATGGAACGGCATGGCTCCTTCCATGCCCTTGAAAAAATATTCTTACGCCCCGAATCAACTGTCCAGGCCGAACCGCCTGAGCGGAAGGCCTTTGCCGGGCGTCCAACGGGCGAAAAGCGCGGTTCAGAACAGTCCGGCGATCTGCCCCTTGGCATCCAACCCGATGACTTCCGCCGAGGGCACCTTGGGCAGGCCCGGCATGGTCATGATGTCGCCGCACACCACCACGATGAACTCCGCCCCGGCCGAAAGCCTGACCTCGCGGATCGGAACCATGTGGTTGCTGGGTGCACCCTTCAAGTTGGGATCGGTCGAGAAGGAATATTGCGTCTTGGCCATGCAGATCGGGAACTTGCCATAGCCCTGGGACTCATAGGTCCGGAGCTGGTCGCGCACCGCCTTGTCGGCCACGATGTCATCGGCCCGGTAGATTTCCCGGGCGATGGTCTTGATCTTGTCCCACAGCGGCATCTCGTCGCCATAGATCGGCTTGAACTGCGATGAGCCCTTGTCGGCAAGCTCCGCCACATGCCTGGCCAGGGCCTCGGTGCCCTTGCCGCCCTCGGCCCAGTGGGTGCACTTGAACGCCTCGACCCCGTGCTCCTTGCAGTAGCTGCGGATCGCCTCCACTTCGGCGTCGGTGTCGGTGACGAAATGATTGACGGCCACGGCAATCGGCACGCCGAACTTCTTCATGTTCTCGATATGGCGGCCGAGATTGACCAGGCCCTTCTTCAGCGCCTCGACGTTTTCCTTCTTCAGCTCTTCCTTGGCGACGCCGCCATGCATCTTGAGGGCCCGG
>CAZRZB010000212.1:0-3261 GCA_964604435.1 uncultured Aestuariivirga sp.
GTGGCATCGCCGCCATCATCTAGGATCATGTTGGTGGTCTGGCCGTCGGCCCAGTCGAAGATTTTTGCGGTGTATTGCCAGTATTCCTTCAGGGTTTCGCCCTTGAAGGCGAAGACCGGAATGCCGGCGGCCGCGATTGCCGCTGCCGCATGGTCCTGGGTCGAATAGATGTTGCAGGAAGCCCAGCGGATGTCGGCTCCCAAGGCTTTCAGGGTTTCAATCAGGACCGCAGTCTGGATTGTCATGTGGAGCGAACCGGAAATACGGGCCCCCTTTAGGGGCTGGGCCTTGGCATATTCAGCCCGTGTTGACATCAGGCCCGGCATTTCAACCTCGGCCATGTCGAGCTCCTTGCGGCCCCACTCGGCAAGCTTGATGTCAGCAACGTGGTAGTCCGTGAAAGTGGCCATGGGAAAGCTCCAAAAGAGGTAAATTTGTGATTAATGCCGTGGCTATAACAGGCACGGCAAATCATAGCAACAAAGACATAAAGATTCCTTTATGTTCTAGATATAGTTGTTGGATTCCAGAGATGCAATCGAAGGATTTCTGCCGCTGAGCGGATTTGCGGGATTCCATGACAAACTGGTTTCATAGAATCGTGTCGCCAGGGCATCGTACATCAGGAGCCTTCCCGCCAGGCTTTCGCCGATTCCCAGGATTTCCTTGATCACCTCCATGGCCTGCATGGAGCCGATAATGCCGGGAAGCGCGCCCAGGATGCCCACCTCTTCACAGGCTGGAAACAGCCCTCGCGCCGGCAAGTCGCCGATGAAACAGCGATAGCTTGGCAGAGGCTCGCCCCTTGCGGTCTTTTCGTAAGGTTTGAAGGTCGAGATTTGCCCGTCGAACTGGCCAACGGCGGCGGAGACCAGTGGCTTTTTCGCAAAATAGCAGGCATCGCTCACCAGAAACCGCGTGGGGAAATTATCGCAGCCATCGGCCACGATGTCATAGCCCTGGACGATGTCGAGCGCGTTGGAGGCATCAAGGCGCAGGCAGTGCTCGATAATCCGGGGATGCGGATTGACCGCCTCAAGCGTCAGGCGGGCACTTTTTGTCTTGTATTCGCCCACCCGTGCGGTTGTGTGAATGACCTGCCGCTGGAGGTTTGAGAGGCTGACCCTGTCATTGTCGCAAATGCCAATCGTGCCAACACCGGCCGCCGCAAGATAGAGCAGAGCTGGCGCGCCAAGCCCTCCAGCCCCGACCACCAGGACCTTTGCTTTGATAAGCTTGGCCTGGCCCAGTCCGCCGACTTCAGGCACCACGATGTGCCGGGCGTAGCGTTCAAGCTCGTCTGGAGAAAGGGCCATCAGCGAACCCCGGATGAGCCAAAGCCATTGCCGCCGCGCGCCGTATCGTCGAGGCTTGCGACCTCCTGCAACGTGGCGCGGGCAACTGCCGCCACAATCATCTGGGCAATGCGGTCGCCCCTCTTGATGATGAAATCATCCGTCCCATGATTGATCAGGGGCACCTTGATCTCGCCGCGGTAATCACTGTCAATCGTGCCGGGGGAATTCAGGACGGTAACGCCATGCTTGACCGCAAGTCCCGAACGCGGCCGCACCTGCGCCTCGTGGGTGTCGGGAAGTGCAATGGCAAAGCCTGTCGGCATGAGTACGCGCCCGCCGGGCCTCAAGGTGGCATCCTCGGCCGCACGGAGATCCATGCCCGCCGCTCCGGGTGATTCATAGGCTGGCAGGGGCAGGCCTTCGCCATTGGCTAGCCGCATAATGCGCAAGTCCATCATCCCTTGCCTGCCGTCAGTCGCATGGCAAGGAGCATCATCAGTCGCTTGGCAACCTCCTGCTTCGACATAGGCTCCCAGCTCTCGACATCCGATGGCGAAACAAGTTGAACGGTGTTCTGCTCGCCGCCGAAAATGCCGCGCTCCCTGCCGACATCATTGGCAACGATGAGGTCGCAGCCTTTCTTCGTCAGTTTCCCGCGGGCATTTTCGACAAGGTTTTCGGTTTCGGCGGCAAAGCCGACGACCAGTGCCGGGCGCTTCGAGGCGCGCTTGGCGATGATTTGCAGGATGTCGGGATTCTCCACCAATTGAAGGATTGGAATTCTGCTTCCGTCTTTCTTGATCTTCTGGTCCTTCTCCTGCGCCACGCGCCAATCGGCAACGGCCGCCGTGAAGATGGCAATATCGCAGGGGAGTTCCCGTTCACTCGCGGCCATCATCTCAACCGCGCTTGTCACCGGAATCATTTGCACGCCGGGAGGGATTGGAAGATTGACCGGACCGGATACCAGTATGGTTTCGGCCCCGAGGGCTACGGCCGCGGCGGCAATGGCATATCCCTGCTTGCCGGACGAATAATTGGAAATGTAGCGCACCGGGTCGATGGCCTCGCGCGTGGGCCCTGCGGTAATCAACACCTTCTTGCCTTTCAACAGCTGTGGCTTCGGTGCCAAAGCGGATTCAATGGCCGCAACGATCTCCAAGGGCTCGGCCATGCGGCCCAAGCCATATTCGCCGCAAGCCATGTCGCCTTCGTTGGGGCCGACAAGCAGGATGCCATCATGCTTCAATCGCCGCAGATTGCGCTGGGTCGCCGCATGGTGCCACATCCGCACATTCATCGCGGGTGCAATTAGCACCGGCTTGTCGGTGGCAAGCAGTGCCGTTGATGCAAGATCATTGGCATGGCCATGGGCCATTTTAGCCATCAGGTCTGCGGTCGCCGGAGCTACAACCAGCAGATCCGCCGCGCGCGACAACTCGATATGCCCCATTTCAATCTCATCGGTCAGATTGAACAGGGCCATATGAACCTTTTGCCCGGTGAGGCTTGCCACCGACAGGGGCGTTACAAATTCCTCCGCCGCCTTCGTCATGATGGCGCGGACCGTCACGCCCCTGGCCGTGAGCTGCCGGATCAATTCCAAGGATTTGTAGGCGGCAATTCCGCCGCCGATGATGAGGAGTATGGTTTTTCCGGAAAGCACGGTCATGACACCAATCTAGCGATTAAATGGGCATTCTTAAAGGACGAGTTTCAGGGCGATAGCCACCAGCGCCGCCGCCCCTGCCATCAGCGCATAGCGCTGGAAGCGGTTGGCGCGGTGCTGGGCCATGGCAATGCGGTCTGCCGTGTCGCCGTCAAGCTTGATGCTGCCGGACTGGACGATTTCAGTGACGACGCCGGGCAGCATGGAAGCCAGGCGGCCAAGCGAAGCCGCAGTGTTGGCAGCACCCTCCAGTTTGCCGATGGGGCCGAGCTTTCGTTCGATCCAGCTTCTGAC
>CAZRZB010000213.1:0-3245 GCA_964604435.1 uncultured Aestuariivirga sp.
GCTTGCCGCAGGTCCCGATGCCCGGATCAAGCGCCATGTCATTGCCCACCATGGAGATACGGGTGAGCGCATCGGCACCCGAGCCGATGAGCGTGGCGCCCTTGACCGGGGCGGTGATTTTTCCGTCTTCGATCAGATAGGCTTCGGTGCAGGAAAACACGAATTTGCCCGAGGTGATGTCAACCTGGCCGCCGCCGAAGGACTTGGCGAACAGCCCCTTTTTTATCGACTTGAGGATTTCGTCCGGGTGCCGGTCGCCGGACAGCATGTAGGTGTTGGTCATGCGCGGCATGGGTGCGTGGGCATAGGATTGCCGCCTGCCGTTGCCCGTGGGCTTCACCCCCATCAGCCTGGCATTCAGCCGGTCCTGCATGAACCCCACCAGGATGCCGTCTTCGATCAGGGTGGTGCAGTTGGACGGCGTGCCCTCATCGTCAATGGTCAGCGATCCGCGGCGCTCGGCCAGGGTACCGTCATCGACGACGGTGATTCCCTTGGCGGCAATGCGGCTGCCCATGAGGCCGGCAAAGGCCGACGTCCCCTTGCGGTTGAAATCCCCTTCCAGTCCATGGCCGATGGCTTCATGCAGCAGGATGCCCGGCCAGCCCGGCCCCAGAAGCACATCAGCCTCACCGGCGGGTGCCGGCTTTGCGTCCAATGACACCAGGCTTTGGCGGTAGGCTTCCCGCGCCGCCCCCTGCCAGAGCTCCTCGGTCAAGTAGGAAGCGGGATCGCCGCGGCCGCCGAGCCCATGGCTGCCCTGGCCCTGAATGCCGCCGCGGGCCGAAACAATGGCCACGCCGAAGCGCAGCAGCGGCCGCACATCCCGGTAGATCTGGCCGTCGCCGCGGATGATCTCGACCGATTGCCAATCGCTGGCCAGCGAAACCGACACCTGGACAACTTCCGGACCCAGGCCCCGGGCAAAGGCATCCACCTTCTGCAGCAGGCTGATCTTTTCGGCAAAGCCGATGGCTTCACCCGGATTATGGGCGGAATAGAGTTTTTGGTTGGTGCGTTCCGGCGAAGCCGCAGCTTGGCCGCCCCCCGTCTTGCCCAGCGAGTGGCAAAGCGCCACGGCCCGCTTGAGGGCCGCCGTCGAAAGCTCGGTTGAATGAGCATAGGCCGCCGTTTCGCCCGAGACCGAACGCAGGCCGAACCCCTGCGATTCGTCAAAGCTCGCCGCTTTCAGCTTTCCGTCGTCGAAGGAGAACCCTTGCGTCTCGCGCTTTTCGACAAACAGTTCGCCGTCGTCCGCCCCGCGCAGGGCCCGAGCCACAAGATCCAAAGCCTGGGCCTGGGTCGTATCGCTGTTATCCAAAAGTGAAAGCGGCAATGGAGAAATCCCTGTCCAGAAACATCACCCCTAAATAGGCATCAGTCACGCAGGCTGCCAGCCAATAATCACTGGCCGTTCAGATTATCCAGCGCTGCTGAAAATCCGTCGAGCGAGATCTTCATGGGTATGCCAAGCCCGGGTGCCTGGTAGATGATGAAATTAGCCGCCGTGCCTTTTTTCATCTTGGCCAGGGACTCGGGCGAAACTTCGGCATAGGCCTCGCAAATTTGCGGCCTGCAGCGCACGAACGGGGCCCGGCCAACCGCAGCACCGTCGACCTCGAGGGCGACGCCCGTGGGCAGGTAAACCCCGATGGGCACCAGTACGCGCATTGTTGTCTGCTCCTTGTCGCCCTGCTTGGTTTTCTGGACGATGAGGGACATCATGACCTTTTCATTTTTTTCGGCATGTGTAAGCTGCACCATACCGCAGGATTTCTTGCCCGCCTGCTCGCCCGCCGCCGCCGGCAGGGTGCTGCATTGAATTTTCCAGGCGCCGTGGGTTGCAATAATTTCAGCGGCCGGGGGAGCGGCAGTCTGTCCGGCCGCCGGCGAGGTCACCCGCGGCCCAAAAGCCTTCTTTCCCGGAGCGGGCTGTTCCGTCTGCGCCTGGGCGGAAATCGGGCACATGAGGCCCAGCAGGCCAACAGCGGCGAGGATGCGGAGGGAGCGGGTGATTCTCACGGGGAACGTACCTTTCGTATGCGAAGCGCGGCTAATAGCGCCGGGTTGGGTGCAAAACAACACCGAATTGGGCTCTGCTGCAAGATGCAGTTTGCTGCATTTCATCGATAAATGAGGCGGAATTTCGAACTCTGCCAAGCGATTGCTGGCAAAAGGCTGAAGCGTTTGATTACAATGACGTTATGCCGCGCCCGCTTTAGTTGCGAGGTTGTTGCGAATGTGGTTCACATTCAGCCCGTCATTGGGGTATTCTTACGGGACAACAATGATGGGGCTGAAACCGGCTCAAACCGGTCGCAAATTTACGAATTGAGAGGGGAATCGATGAAAATCGCAAACAGGCTGGCGGGAACGATGGCAGGGATGATTGTCCTTTTTGCCGCGGTGACCGCCTGGGCGGGAGCAGGTCAACCTGAACCGTGGCAACTGGGGCTTCAGGACGCCGCATCCCCCGTTGCCGAGGGAATCCATTGGTTGCACAACTTCCTGTTGGTGATCATTACCGTAATCACCCTCTTTGTGCTTGCCCTGATGCTTTATATCATGCTGCGCTTCAACGCCAAAGCCAACCCGGTGCCCTCGAAGAACACCCACAACACCTTGCTTGAAGTGGCATGGACCGTCATTCCCATATTGATTCTGGTGGCCATCGCCATCCCCTCGCTGCGCTTGCTTTACTTCCAGCGCGATATTCCGGTCGCCGACATGACCTTGAAAGTGATTGGCAATCCAAGCTGGAACTGGACATATGAGTATCCCGACCTCGGTCTCAACGATGATGGCACCGCGAAGGTCAGCTTCACCGCCTATCTGAAAACCAAGGAAGATGCAGCCAAGGACAATGTTCCCTACCTGCTGGCAACCGATGTTCCCGTCGTTGTGCCCGTCAACAAGACCGTCAAGCTGATTGTGACGTCCGATCCCGAGGGCATCATCCATGCCTGGACCATTCAATCCTTCGGCATGAAAATAGATGCCATTCCAGGCCGCCTGAATGAAGACTGGTTCAAGGCCACCAAGGAAGGCGTCTACTACGGCCAGTGCTCGGAGCTGTGCGGCAAGGACCATGCCTTCATGCCCATCGAAGTGCATGTCGTATCCGAGGCGGACTTCGCGGCCTGGGCCCAAAAAGCCCAGACGGCCAGCATTGAACAAGCCCGCGACTTTCTCTTTGCCATGCTGAAGGCCAAGGGCCAGCTGGCGCAAAACTGAATTCATTGAGA
>CAZRZB010000214.1:0-3237 GCA_964604435.1 uncultured Aestuariivirga sp.
GATGTTTGAAACCTTAAGCGATCGCCTGTCAGGCATTTTCGACAAGCTCACCGGAAGGGGTGCGCTGTCGGAGGCTGACGTCGATGCGGCCATGCGCGAAGTGCGCCGCGCCCTGCTTGAGGCGGACGTGGCCCTCGAAGTGGTCCGCGCCTTCATCGACAAGGTGAAGGAACGCGCCGTCGGCGCCGAGATCGTCAAGTCGATCAAGCCCGGCCAGATGGTGGTGAAGATCGTCCATGACGTGCTGGTGGAAACCTTAGGCAGCGACCAGTCCGCCCTCAACCTCCGCGCCGCACCCCCCGTGGCCATTCTCATGGTGGGCCTGCAGGGCTCGGGCAAGACCACCACCACCGCCAAGATCGCCAAGCGCCTACAGGAGCGCGAGAAGCGCAAGGTGCTGATGGCTTCCCTCGACACGCGCCGCCCCGCCGCCCAGGAACAGCTTGCCATTTTGGGCCAGCAGGTGAAGGTCGCAACCCTTCCCATCGTCAAGGGCGAGACGCCCACGCAAATTGCCAAGCGCGCCATGTCGGAAGCCCGCATCGCAGGCTTCGACGTGGTGATGCTCGACACCGCCGGCCGCCTTCACATCGATGAAGAGCTGCTGGCCGAAGCCGCCGCTGTCCGCGATATCGCCAAGCCCAATGAAACGCTTCTGGTGGCCGATGCTCTCACCGGCCAGGACGCGGTGAACCTCGCCCGCGCTTTTGATGAGAAGATCGGCATTTCCGGCATCGTGCTGACCCGCATCGACGGCGATGGTCGCGGCGGTGCCGCCCTTTCCATGCGCGCCGTCACCGGCAAGCCGATCAAGCTCATGGGCACCGGCGAAAAGCTCGACGGCCTGGAGGATTTCCACCCTTCGCGCATCGCCGGCCGCATCCTCGGCATGGGCGACGTGGTGAGCCTGGTCGAACGCGCCAGCCTGGACATCGACCAGGACAAGGCCCGCAAGATCGCCGAGCGCATGAAGAAGGGTGCCTTCGACCTCAACGACCTGGCCGAACAGCTCAAGCAGTTGCAGAAGATGGGCGGCATGGCCGGCATGATGAACATGCTGCCCGGCATGGGCAAGATCAAGAAACAGATGGACGGCGCGGCCCTGGACAACGGCGTGCTGAAACGCCAGGTCTCGATCATCTCCTCGATGACGCCCTATGAGCGGCGCAACCCGAAGGTCATGGATGCGAGGCGCAAGAAGCGCGTGGCGGCAGGTTCGGGCACCAAGGTCGAGGAGGTCAACCGCCTGCTGAAGATGCACCTGCAGATGGCAACCATGATGAAGCAGATGGGCCAAGGCAAGGGCCTGCTCGGCAAGCTGATGGGCGGCAAGGGTGCCCCCGATGCGGCCGAACTTGAAAAGATGCAGGCCGAACTGGCGGGACTTGATCCCAACGCCGTTCCGGCCGACCTCAAGGACATGATGCAGGGCGGAAGCTTGCCCGAAATGCCGAAGGGCCTTCCCGGCCTCGGCGGCAGCAGCCTGCCCGGCCTCGGCGGCGGCGCGCCCTTCAAAGGATTCCCGGGTTTTCCGGGCAAGAAACGATGATCTCGAACAACAAGGAGTAATGAGACATGGCAATGAAAATCAGGCTTGCACGCGCAGGCACCAAGAAGCGCCCTTACTACCACATCGTGGTGGCCGATCATGCGAGCCCGCGCGATGGCAAGTTCATCGACGTGATGGGCGCCTTCAATCCGATGCTCGGCAAAACCGATGAAGCCCGCGTCAAGCTCGATGGCGCCAAGGCCGCCGAGTGGCTCAAGAAGGGCGCCCAGCCCACCGACCGCGTGCTGCGTTTCCTCGACAAGGCCGGCATCAAGAAGCGCGAAGCCCGCAACAATCCGCAGAAGGCCCTTCCCGGCAAGAAGCGTCTGGAGCGTGAGAAGCTGCAAGCCGACGCCGCCGCAAAGGTTGCCGCTGCGGCCGCTGCTGCTGTTGAAGCACCCGCCGCCGAGGCTCCACAGGCTTAAGACAGGTTATGGGCATCCCGCGCGATCAGGTTCTCGTTGGCGTGATTGTGGGAGCCCACGGAATCAAGGGCGAGGTGAAGCTGAAAAGCTTCACCTCCGATCCCTTGAACATTGGCCGCTATGGCCCGCTGCAATCATCATCCGGCAAGCAGTATGAAATTGCCAAGCTCAAGGCGGCGAAGGATGATTTCATTGCGAGCCTAAAAGGCGTAATTGATCGCAACGAAGCAGAGGCGCTGAAAGGCACCGAGCTTTTTGTCGCCCGCGAAAAACTTCCAACGCTCAAATCACACGAAGCCTACGCCCATGACCTCATGGGCCTTGACGTGGTGTTTGAGAATGGCACGGCATTGGGCAAACTTGTCGGCATGCCAAACTACGGCGCGGGCGATTTGCTGGAAGTAGCTATCGAAGGCAACAACGAAACGATACTCATTCCCTTCACCAATGCCTTCGTGCCACAGGAGGATTTCACCAGCGGCAAGATCACCGTAATTTTGCCTGAAGGCTATCTGGATGCGGGAGAGCCAGAATGACCTTCGCCGCCACCATCCTCACCCTCTTCCCTGAAATGTTTCCGGGCTCGCTGGGCATCTCGCTCGCGGGCAAGGCCCTGAACGACGGCCTCTGGTCCCTCGATGCCCGCGATATCCGCGCCTCTGCCGTCGACAGGCACCGCACCGTCGATGACCACCCTGCCGGTGGCGGCGCAGGCATGGTGCTGAAACCCGATATTCTGGCGGCCGCCATAGACGCCGCCCCCCATGTGGGCCCGCGCCTGCTCATGAGTCCGCGCGGGGTTCCTCTCACGCAAGGCTACGTGCGCGAACTGGCGGCAGGCCCTGGCTGCCTCATCGTCTGCGGCCGTTTTGAAGGCATCGACGAGCGCGTCATCGAAAACCGCAGGCTCATCGAGGTTTCCCTTGGCGATTTCGTGCTCTCCGGCGGCGAACCCGCGGCCCTTGCCCTGCTTGATGCCGTGGTCCGCCTCCTCCCCGGCGTCATGGGTAAGCCTGAGTCCGGCGATGAGGAAAGCTTCGAGGATGGCCTCCTGGAACACCCCCACTATACCAAACCCCGTATCTGGGAAGGCCTTGAAATACCTCAGATTCTCCTCTCGGGCGACCACAAGGCCATTGCCAAATGGAAGCACGGGCAGCGCCAAGCCTTAACCAAGGCGCGACGGCCCGACCTCTGGCGGAACTATCTGCCCGATAAGAATTGATTTATGGCGCTGCACCCGCTATAGCCCGCCCAACTCTA
>CAZRZB010000215.1:0-3233 GCA_964604435.1 uncultured Aestuariivirga sp.
GATGCGCAGCTTCGGCACGCCGGCCTCAATGGCCTTGGCCATGCCGCCCATCCTTTCGATCTCTTCGATATGCTCCCACGCCTTGGCCGCGAGATCGGCGGTAAGCTTCTCGACGAAGTAACTGCCGCCCCAGGGATCGATCACCCGGCAGGTGCCCGCCTCCTGCTGCAGGAAGAGCTGCGTGTTGCGGGCGATGCGGGCCGAGAAATCCGTGGGCAACGCCAAGGCCTCGTCGAGCGAATTGGTGTGCAGCGACTGGGTGCCGCCTCCCGTCGCCGCCCTCGCCTCGATGCAGGTGCGCGGCACGTTGTTGAACACGTCTTGGGCCGCGAGACTCCAGCCCGATGTCTGGAAATGGGTGCGCAACGAGAGCGAGCGTTCGTCCTTGGGCGAGAAGCGCTGCATCAGCGTGGCCCAGATCACCCGGGCGGCGCGCATCTTGGCCACTTCCATGAAGAAGTTCATGCCGATGGCCCAGAAGAAGGACAGCCGCGGCGCGAAGGCGTCGATGTCCATGCCGGCATCCACCCCCGCCTTGGCATATTCAAAACCATCGGCCAGCGTATAGGCGAGTTCCAGATCGGCGGTGGCGCCCGCCTCCTGCATATGGTAGCCGGAAATCGAAATCGAATTGAACTTCGGCATGTGCGCCGCGGTGTATTTGAAAATGTCCGAGACGATGCGCATCGAGTGCTGCGGCGGATAGATATAGGTGTTGCGCACCATGAATTCCTTGAGGATGTCGTTCTGGATGGTGCCCGCGAGTTTTTCGGGCGGTACGCCCTGTTCCTCGCCCGCCACGATGAAGAGCGCGAGGATCGGCAGCACCGCGCCGTTCATCGTCATCGACACGGTCATCTTGTCCAGCGGAATGCCGTCAAACAGCGTGCGCATGTCATAGATGGAATCAATCGCCACCCCGGCCATGCCGACATCGCCCGCCACGCGCGGATGATCCGAGTCATAGCCCCGGTGGGTGGCAAGGTCGAAGGCGATCGAAAGCCCCATCTGCCCCGCCGCCAGGTTGCGGCGGTAGAAGGCATTCGAATCCTCCGCCGTGGAGAAGCCGGCATACTGCCGGATGGTCCAGGGCTGCGTGGTGTACATGGTGGGGTAGGGGCCCCGCAGATAGGGCGCAATGCCGGGATAGGCGTCGGCAAAGACCGCCGTGTCGTCCGCCGTGTAGAACGGCTTGACGGTGATCCCTTCCGCGGTTTTCCACGGCACAGCGGAAAAATCCGGAATGCGGCTCATGCCAGAACCTCCACGGCTGCGTCGAATTCCTTGGGCAGTTGATAGGCCGTAGTGCCGATGACGGGATCGCTTGCTTTGTTCGCTGCATCGAAGTCCGGATGCTTGCCGGTCTTTTCGATGCCCTGGAAAATGCTCCAGGCCCTTTCGCACAGTCCGTGGGTGAGGCTTTCCACATAGCCGGAGCCCGAGGCCGGATCGGCCACCCGCCAGAGCTGGGATTCTTCCAGCAGGATGAGCTGGGTGTTGCGCGCCATGCGCCGGGCAAACGCATTGGGCAGGCCCTGCGCGATGGAAAAGGGCAGGACCGTGAAGCTGTCCGCCCCGCCAAGTCCTGCGCCAAACACCGCGGCTGTCGCGCGCAGGATATTTGTGTGGGGGTCGAGCTTTGCCATCATCCGCCGCGAGGTTTCGCCATGCAGGCGCAAAGGACTTTGCGGCAGGCCGCTGGCCTCCAGCAGCCGGGCCCACAGCAGGCGGAGGCCGCGAAACTTTGCGAGCGTGAGAAACATGTCCTGGTTGGCAGCCAGGGTTGCCCCCACCGCCGCCTCCGGCGACAGCTGCTCGAATTTGCGCAGCGCATGGACAATCTGCGACAGGACGCAAGCCAGTTCCTGCGCCTCGCTCGCCCCTTGCGCGTGGAAGGCGCGGCCATCGGCCTCCAGAAACGGCCCGCTGAAACCTTGCGCCACGAGCTGGGGCACCCGTCCGCTCTCATGCAGGCCGAAGGATACCCGCAGCCGCGCCGGATCGATCGGCTGGGATTCGACATGGGCGGAGAAGGCCTTGGCCAAGCCGCCGCCGCCTTCAAGCCGGATCGCGATGGCATGCAGCGCCACATCGTGCAGAACCCGCGCCACCTCCGCATCGCTGTTGACGAGGCAGAGTCCGCCGGCGCCATTCTCCAGATCATCGAGGGCCTGGGCATTGGCTTTCGTTGCCTCGGGATGATCCACCCGCTGCATGACGGTCCAGGCCCCGTGCGTGGCCCGGTCGGCGCGCGCCCCATGCCTCTGTTGATACAGCGGCGCGACGGCAATGCCGTCCGCCGTGCGGCCCACCAGCTTGTCTGCGCTTTCGCCCTTGAGAACGGCGGCCACGCGGGCCTGCCACATCTCCCGCGTCGGCTTCGGAAAATCATTCATGGCGGCAATGCTAGTGCGCAATTCCGCCCTGTCAATCGGCCTCCGGATTGGGTAAATGGAAAGCCAAAGCGGGACTCAATTTCAGGTTAGGAAGGGCCATGGCCGAAAACGCGATTTTTCTGGGCAAGAGCGACAAGCGCGAGGAACTTTTCCTCGCCATGGCCAACCGCCACGGCCTGGTGACCGGGGCCACCGGCACCGGAAAGACCATAACCCTTCAGATCATGGCCGAGAGTTTCAGCAAGGCCGGCGTTCCGGTTTTTGCCGCCGACGTGAAGGGTGATCTCTCCGGCATTTCGCAAGCGGGCACGCCCCAGGACGCCCTCACCGAACGCGCCAGGAAAATCGGCTTCGACGACTACGGCATGGTAGCAACACCCACCATCTTCTGGGACCTGTTCGGCGAGCAGGGCCATCCCATCCGCACCACGGTGACCGAAATGGGCCCGCTCATGCTGTCGCGCCTCATGGGCCTGAGCGAAGCCCAGGAGGGCGCCCTCAACATCGCCTTCCGCATTTCCGACGAAGAAGGGCTTGCCCTCCTTGATCTCAAGGACCTGCGGGCCTTGCTCGCCGACCTTGCCGATCGCGGCAAGGAAATCACCACGCAATATGGCAACGTGCAATCGGCCACCATCGGATCGATCCAGCGCCGTCTCGTCGTCATTGAAGAACAGGGCGGCGACAGGTTCTTTGGCGAACCCGCCCTCGATATCAGGGACCTGATGCGCACCACCCGCGACGGCCGGGGCTACATGAACATCCTTGCCGCCGACAGGCTGATGTCCTCGCCGCAGCTCTATGCCACCTTCCTGCTCTGGCTCCTCTCGGAGCTCT
>CAZRZB010000216.1:0-3221 GCA_964604435.1 uncultured Aestuariivirga sp.
ACCTCCCGCGTCGATGAGGCCGTCGAAATGCGCGCCCAATACCAGGGCGACATGCTGCATTCCGGCCGGGTGAAAATCTTCATGGATGGCGTCCTTGAATCCCTCACCGCCCTGATGCTTGAGGATTACCCGGGCTTTCCCGGAAACCGCGGCGCGCCCCTGTTCACCGCCGCGCAATTCAATGAAGTGGCCACCCGCGCCGACAAACACGGCCTGCAGATCAGCGTCCACGCCATCGGCGACGGCGGGGTGCGCCGCACCCTCGATGGTTATGAAGCGGCGCGCAAGGCCAATGGCCCGCGCGACAGCCGCCACCGCATCGAGCACATCGAACTGATCGACAAGGCCGATATTCCGCGCCTCAAGCAACTGGGCGTCATCGCCTCCCTGCAGCCCATTGTCGGCCTCGGCGTTCCCGGCAATCCGCTGGAGCCCTGCCGCTCGCGCCTCGGCGCCAAGCTGCCGCAAGCCTACGCCTGGCAAACCCTGCGCGAGAGCGGCGCAACCGTCGCCTTCTCCTCCGATTGGCCCGTCTCGCCGCTCGATCCGTTCCTCGGCATCCAGTCAGCCATGACATCGGTTCCCCTGTCACCGCAAAGCAAGCCCCAGGCCCAGTCCCTGCTCGATGCCCTCGACGGCTTCACCGCCGCGGGCGCCTACACGGAATTTGCCGAAACCAAGAAGGGCAAGCTGCTGCCGGGGCTTTTGGCCGACGTGATCGTTCTCGATGGCGACATTGAAGCAACCCCGGCGGAGCGGATGTCCAGCCTGAAACCGGTTCTCACCATCTGCGATGGCCGGGTAACCTACGAGCGCTGAGGCCGCCTAGGCGCTTCTGAGCCTTTCGACCTCGACAAGTGCCGCGCGGGTTTCGCGGGCGATGGTGTCAAACAGGTCCCGTGCCACAAAGGCCTGGCCGTTGCGCGCCATCAGTTCCAGGTGCTCGCAGGCCTTTCCGGCCCGCCTGGCGCCCAGGCTCGACACCATGGATTTGAGCGCATGGGCGGAATTGGCCAGGGCGCCCACGTCCTGCGAGCCGATATGCCGTTCGATCTCCTCCAGCCGGGCCGGAACATGCTGGATGAAATGGCCCGCCACCCGCTTGAACAGGGCCTCGGTGCCGCCGATCGCCTTGAGCTCGGTGATCACCGCGGGATCGATGATGATTTCTTCCATCGGACGCATCCTTTGATATGTTGGATGTACATCTAGCCCCCGGACGTTAAGGTTGATTTGGCAACGGCCCGCGGATTCGAGCCAATAGTTAAAGACAAAATTATCCCTTCATTGGACCTATCCGGCGCGCAATAGATGTTGCGTTCCCCAATCGTTCCTGCCTAGATGCGGCCCATGGCCAAATCAGTCTCAAGTTTCGTCTGCCAGTCCTGCGGCGCCGCTTCGTCCAAATGGGCCGGGCGCTGCGACAGTTGCGGCGAATGGAACAGCATTATCGAGGAAAAGGGCGCCGCCCCCGTCTCGGGCGCCAAGGGGGCAAGCCTGCCCAGGGGCAAGGCCTCGCGCCTGGTGGGCCTGCGCGGCGAAAGCCCGGCCCCGCCCCGGGTCCAGACCGGCATTGTGGAGTTGGACCGGGTCGCCGGCGGCGGCTTCGTTCCGGGCTCCGGCGTCTTGATCGGCGGCGACCCCGGCATCGGCAAGTCCACCCTCCTCCTCCAGGCCCTGGCCTCCCTTGCCCGCAAGGGTGAGCGCGTCATCTATATCTCCGGCGAAGAAGCCATCGCCCAGGTGCGCCTCAGGGCCCAGCGCCTGGGGCTCGATGATGCCGCCGTCCTCCTTGCCACCGAAACCAATGTCTCGGATATTCTGGCCACCCTGAATGAGGGCGCCCCACCCGCCATCGCCGTCATCGATTCCATCCAGACCCTGTGGTCGCCCGTCATCGAAGCAGCGCCCGGCACCGTCTCCCAGCTCAAGGCTGGCTCCGAGGCGCTGGTGCGCTATGCCAAGCAGAAGAGCACCGCCATGCTCCTCGTCGGCCATGTGACCAAGGACGGCCAGATCGCCGGGCCGAAAGTCATCGAGCATATGGTGGATACCGTCCTCTATTTCGAAGGCGACCGCGGCCACCAGTATCGCATCCTGCGCGCCGTGAAGAACCGTTTCGGCCCCACCGACGAAATCGGCGTCTTTGAGATGTCCGATGGCGGCCTGAAGGAGGTCACCAATCCGTCGAAGCTCTTCATGGGATCGAGCGACCGCCCCACCCCGGGCACCGCGATCTTCGCCGGCATGGAAGGCACGCGGCCCTTGCTCATGGAAGTGCAGGCCCTCGTCTCGCCCTCGCCGCTCGGCACGCCGCGGCGCACCACCGTGGGCTGGGATTCGAATCGCCTGGCGATGATTCTGGCCGTGCTCGAAGCCCGCGCCGGCGTCACCATCGGGGCAAATGACGTTTACCTTAATGTCGCAGGCGGCCTCAAGGTGCGCGAACCCGCCGCCGACCTGGCGGTGGCCGCCGCCCTGCTCTCGTCGCTCACCGGAACCGTCATTCCCCACGGCACCGCGGTCTTCGGAGAAGTGGCCCTTTCCGGCGCCATAAGGCCCGTGGGCCAGACCGAGGCCCGCTTGAAGGAAGCGCAGAAGCTGGGCCTGCGCGAAGCCGTGGTCGCCGCGGCAACGGAAGCCGCAAGCTTCAAGGGCTTGAAAGTGAAGTCCATCGAAACCATCTCGGATCTGGTGGCCTGGACCGCCGCGCAGGACAAAGGTTTGCGACGAATCGTCTAGATCGGGTGGCAAAAGCTGCCTATAAGGTGCCTCAGCTAACCAACCGGGAAAACTTTATGCCCTTCCAACTGCTTGACCTCCTTCTGTTTGGCATCATGCTGATCTCGGGCCTGTTGGCGCTCATGCGTGGTTTCACCCGCGAGGCCTTGTCGCTTGTGGCCTGGGGCGCCTCCGCCGTCGCCGCCTATTACGCCATCAAGCAGCAATCCCTGCTCGACATTGCCATGCCCTATGTCGACAAGCTGATCCTCGCCCAGATTGCCGTGGGCGCCGTTGCCTTCGTCGTCACCCTCATCGTGGTTTCGCTGCTCAGTGTGAAACTGTCCGACATGGTTGTCGATTCCGCCGTCGGTGCCTTTGATCGTACCCTCGGATTCATTTATGGCCTGGCGCGCGGTTTTGTGCTGGTGGCCATCGCCTATCTTTTCTATGGCTGGCTCCTGCCCTTCGACAAGCAGGAAGACTGGGTGCGCAACGCC
>CAZRZB010000217.1:0-3217 GCA_964604435.1 uncultured Aestuariivirga sp.
CCCATGGCGATGCCGTCGTCGATGGCGATGGTGTTGAATTCCTTGGCCACGCCGCCGGCCGCCTCGATCTCACGCGCCACCAGCTGGCCCAGGTCCTTGAGGTGGACGTGGCCGGGGACGAACTGGGTGAAGGAATTGACCACGGCGATGATGGGCTTGCCGAAGTCGTTGTCCTTCATGCCCGTGGCGCGCCAAAGGCCGCGGGCGCCGGCCATGTTACGGCCGTGGGTGGAGGTTCTGGAGCGGTATGCGGGCATGGGTCCTGACCTGTTCTGGGGTGATAAACGGTTGCGGATTTTGTAGAGAAGTCCCTGGCCGAAGCCAAGGCATTTATGGCGGGGGCGCATTCGCCGATGCGT
The DNA here is from genome assembly GCA_964604435.1 of uncultured Aestuariivirga sp. Lineage (GTDB taxonomy): Bacteria > Pseudomonadota > Alphaproteobacteria > Rhizobiales > Aestuariivirgaceae > Aestuariivirga. The sequence continues at coordinate 360 of CAZRZB010000217.1, forward strand.
CTTGATTTCCCCGCCGCTGCCCCCATCTACTGAACCGTCCAGGAGGCGCGCGCATGCTGATTTTCATCCTCAATATCCTGTGGTTCGTGCTGGGCGGATTTTTTGCCGGCCTCGGCTGGGTGCTGGCCGGGGTGATCATGGCGCTCACCATCATCGGCCTTCCCTGGGCGCGGGCCTGCTTCATGCTGGCGCGCTACACCTTCTGGCCCTTCGGTTATGACATCGTCTCGCGTGAGCAACTCACCGGCGAAGCCGACATCGGCACAGGCGCTCTCGGCACCGTCGGCAACCTCATCTGGTTCGTGCTGGCGGGCTGGTGGCTGGCCCTCATGCACATCGCGGCGGCGCTCGCCCTTGCCGTCACCATTATCGGCATCCCCTTTGCCTGGGCCCATGTCAAGCTGGCCATCGCCTCGCTGTTTCCGATTGGGAAAACGGTGGTGGAGGTTGAGGTACTGCGGCTGCTGCCGGGGCGCAGTTTGAAAAGCTAGTGGTCCGAAAGTTCCTTCGCGGACTCGACGAGGCGGTTCAGCAAGTCGCGCTTGCGTTCGGGCGCGGAATCAATCGGCACAATGAAACACAATGTCGCGACGGCAACCCCACGCCGGTCGCGGATGGGGGCGGCGAGGCAACAGGTGAAACGGTCGGAAAGGCCATTGGTCATGCAGCTGCCTTCGGCGCGGGCCTTGGCGATATCGGCCACGAACGCATTCGCCTCGACCACGCGGCCATCGGGCAGGCGGAAATCCTCTTCCGGGATGAAGTCCAGGATTTCAGCAGCCGACATGTGATCAAGAAGAAGGCGTCCCGATGCGGTCCAGGGAATAGGAACCTCAACCCCTATGTCGGTGGTGATGCGGAAAACACCGGAGCCATCGCGCGTGTCCACCACCACATACTTGTTGCCGCGCAGGGCGCAGAGTTGCGCCGTGGCGCTGGTTTGCATGGCAAGCTGGTCAAGAACTTCGCGGCAGCGGCGATGCAGGGGGTTGGCATCGGCATAGGCGCGGCCATAGAGATGCGCCGCCTGGCCAAAATAGACGCTGCCCTCGTCGCCCGCCTGCTCAAGGATGCCTGCTTTGATCAGCCGGTTGGTGATCGAGTAGAGAGTTGAGCGCGGTGCCCCGATTTGTTTGGCGAGATCGCCGATCTTGGTCGGTGTGTGGGCGCGCAAGAGGGCGTCGAGAACTTCGATGGCGCGGTCAATTCCATTCTGTCTTTCGCGCACCGGCTTCGCGCCACGCTTGTTTACTGCTGCGTCCATGAATTCCTCTTGTCACCCTTCGGATAGCACTTGCATGGTTTTCGAGTCTCGTATAGCGTTCACTTGTCCTTTATAAAGGAATTGTGTCCACTATAAAGGACAAATTGCAACAACACATTCACCTGGGAGGGTGTCATGAGCAAACGGAAATTCATGTTATTCGCAGGCCTGTGCGCCACGGCGCTGGTGTCAGGTCTTGGCAATGCAGCACTTGCCGAAGGCAGGCTTGAGCAGATCCTGCAGCGCGGCAAGCTTATCGTGGGGACTGGCGTGGGCAACCCGCCCTGGCATTTCCGCGACGAGAAGGGCGACATGGCGGGCTATGATGTCGATATGGCCAAGGTTGTCGCCAAGGGACTGTTTGGTGACGATACGAAGATCGAGTTTGTAAACCAGGCCTCGGACGCGCGCATTCCCAACATCGTCACCGACAAGGTGGACATCACCTGCCAGTTCATGACGGTGACGGCCGAACGCGCCCAGCAGGTGAACTTCACCATTCCCTATTACCGCGAAGGTGTTGGCCTGATGATGGTGGCGGGCGGCAAATACAAATCCCGCGACGAGATGAAGGCCGCCGGTTCTGCCGTGACGGTCTCGGTGCTGCAGAATGTCTATGCCGAAGAGATGGTGCATTATGCACTGCCGGAAGCAAAGGTCGACCAGTATGAGAGCGTCGATCTGATGTACCAGGCGCTGAATTCGGGCCGGGCGGATGCCGCGGCAACCGACATGTCGTCGCTGCAGTGGTTCATGAAGCAGAACCCCGGAAAATATGTCGATGGCGGCTATGGCTGGAACCCGCAGACCTATTCCTGCGCCGTCAAGCGCGGCGAACAGGACTTCCTGAACTTCGTCAACATCGCCTTCCGCGAGGCCATGACTGGCGTCGAATTCGGCACCTACTCGAAATCATTTGAGCAATGGTTTGGCGTGAAGCCGCCGGAGCCAAAGGTGGGCTTCCCCGAAGAATTGCGTTAATCCGCGGGCGATAGGACGCGGGAGCCATGGGATATACCTTCCAGTTCGGCGTAATCGAAGCCAACCTCGATCACTTCCTCTACGGGTTGGTTCTCGGCCTGGCTCTTGCGTTCGCCGCCATATTCATCGGAACCTTGATTGGCCTTGCCTGCGCCTTTGCCACGATGGCGAAGGCGCAGCTGCCATCGCGTCTTGTGGGCGTCTATGTTTCGGCCATCCGCAACACGCCGCTGCTGGTCATCATCCTGTTTGTCTATTTCGCCCTGCCACGGCTCGGCATCAGGCTGGGCAAACATGAAAGCTTTGTGTTTTCCCTGGCGGTTTACGCCGGCGCCTACTTGACGGAAGTTTTCCGCGCCGGCCTGGCAGGGGTTCCGCGCGGCGTGATTGACGCGGGCCGCGCCATTGGCCTCACCGGGTTTCAACTGGCGCTTTATGTGATCTCGCCCATCATGTGGCGCAACTGCCTGCCCGCCCTCGGCACGACCTTCATTTCCCTGTTCAAGGATACCTCGCTTGCCGCCGTGATCGCCATTCCGGAATTGACCTACCAGGCGCGCAAGCTGAACACCGAAACCTTCCGCGTGGCGGAAGCCTGGGCCACGGCCAGCGT
>CAZRZB010000218.1:0-3202 GCA_964604435.1 uncultured Aestuariivirga sp.
CCGCCCGGCATGGAACCCGGCCTGGAAGCGGTGAGCTATTATGACCCGCCGAACATGACCTATCCGTTCGGGGCTTATTTCTGCGTGATGGACATTGACGTCGATACCGGTGTCTACAAGATCCGGCGCTTCTACGCGCTTGACGATTGCGGCACCCGCATCAATCCGATGATCATCGAGGGCCAGGTCCACGGCGGCCTCACCGAAGCCTTCGCCATCGCCATGGGGCAGGAGATCCGCTACGACGCCGGCGGCAACGTGCTGACCGGCTCGTTCATGGATTTCTTCATGCCGACCGCGGTTGAAACCCCCCATTGGGAAACCGATCACACGGTGACGCCGTCGCCGCATCACCCGATCGGCGCCAAGGGCGTCGGCGAAAGCCCCAACGTCGGCGGCGTGCCGGCCTTCTCGAATGCGGTCAATGACGCTTTCGGCTTCCTGGGCTCAACTCATATCCAGATGCCCCATGACTACTGGCGCAACTGGGAAGCGGCCAAGTCATTGGGCCTGGTGAAGTAAGCTATTGAAGGAGTCCGGCCGGACCCGCGCGCGAGCCCGGCTGGAATTGCTGCCATGACCATGAACCTGCCGGAACTCAGCCTGAAACTTGCCGACGCCGGTTATGTGGCTGACCGCGAGCTTGCCATGGCCTTGCACCTGATGGAACTGCTGCAGCGGCCGCTTCTGCTTGAAGGCGAGGCGGGGGTCGGCAAAACCGAAGTGGCCAAGGCGCTGGCGGATGTTCATGGCACGCCGCTCATCCGCCTGCAGTGCTACGAGGGTCTCGACCGGGCCGAGTCGCTCTATGAATGGAACTACCAGCGCCAGCTGCTTACCATCCAGGCACGGACTGCTTCCGGAAACAGTGTCAGCGAGGATGACATTTTTTCAGAGCGCTTCCTGCTCGAACGCCCGCTGCTGCAGGCCATCCGCCAGGAGCGGCCTCCGGTTCTGCTCGTTGACGAAATCGACCGCGCCGACGAGGAGTTTGAGGCGTTTCTCCTGGAACTGCTCTCGGACTATCAGGTGACCATTCCCGAATTCGGCACCATCAAGGCCCGCAGCATTCCTTTTGTGGTACTGACCTCAAATGCAACGCGCGAGATCTCGGACGCCTTGCGCCGGCGCTGCCTGTACCACTATGTCGATTACCCCAGTGTCGAGCGCGAGGCGGCAATCCTGCAGCGCCGGCTTCCCGGCATTGGCGCCTCCTTTGCCTTGCAGATTGCCCGCGTCCTGGAAAAAATCCGCAAGGAGGACCTGCGCAAGGTCCCGGGTGTAGCCGAGACGCTGGATTGGGCCGCCGCCCTGATTGGCCTTGAGATCAAGGACCTGAAGAGCGATCCCGAGGGTGTTTTTGACACGATGATGTGCCTGCTCAAAACCCAGGAAGACAAGTCACGGTTTACCCGCGAAGTCGCCGAGCGCCTGCTGGGGAAAGTCGCATGACCTGCTGCATGCCCCCTGCTGAACCCGGCAGCCTTGATCCTCTCCGCGATGTCATTCTCGGCCGGCTATCGGCATTTGCGCTGCTGCTCCGCAATCACGGCTTTGTCATTGGCCTCCGGGAAAACGCCGATGCCGCAAAACTTGCGGGCCAGCTTGCCATGGACCGGCCAGCCATCCAGCGCGCCGCTTTCAAGGCCCTGTTCTGCTCGCGCCTATCGGACTGGAAGCAGTTCGATGAACTGTTCAATTCCTACTGGCTTGGCCGGGGCATGAAGAAGCTGATGAAGGTGGGCGGCTCTGTGGCCACCTCAACCCGGCCCGCTTTATCAACGCCAGCTGAAACGGGCGGCAGCCAGAACGGTGCGGGCGAGTTGAGCGAACAGATTCCCAACCCATCTGGTGCTGAAACCGACGAAGGCGCCACTGCCAAGAGCGAGGGCGCATCGCGCACCGAGATTTCGAGTTCGACCGATTTCCGCAAGATTGCCGATCCGCGCGAACTCGAAAAGGCCCATGCCGCGGCGGAGCGCTTCGCGAAAGCCATGCGGGCGCGCCTGACGCGGCGTGAACGGGCCCGCAGCAGGGGCCGGCGCATTGACCTGCGCGCCACCATCCGCCGCAATGTGGGCGTGGGGGGAATTCCCGTAAAACTCCGCTTCCGCCAGCCCAAACCGAAGCCCCTGCGCCTCGTGGTGCTGCTCGACGCCTCGGGTTCCATGCAGATGTACACCGCCGTATTCATCCGCTTCATTCACGGCATTCTCGACAATTTCCGCCAGGCCGAGGCTTTCGTCTTTCACACCCGGCTGGCCCATATTTCATCGGCCATGAAGGAGAGGAACGCGACGCGCGCCCTTGAGCGTATGTCGCTCATGACCCAGGGCGTCGGCGGCGGAACCCGGATCGGCGAGTGCCTGGCAACCTTCAACAAGTGGCACGCCAGGCGCGTTCTGAATTCGCGCAGCTGCGTGATGATCCTCTCCGACGGCTATGACACGGGAACGCCGGACGTCCTGGCCACCGAACTGAGGCGGCTGCGCCAGCGCTGCCGCCGCATCGCCTGGCTCAATCCAATGATGGGCTGGGACGGCTACCGGCCCGATGCGAAAGCCATGCAGGCGGCCCTGCCCTATCTTGATCTCTTTGCGCCGGCCCACAATCTAGAGAGTCTCGAAGCGCTCGAGCCCTACCTGGCGCGGTTGTAACGGAGTGACAGCAATGGCCCCCCAGATCGACGTAATGGACATGGTTTCGGAGCTGCGGCAGCGCGGCGAGGCCTTCGCGGTGGCCACCGTCGTGCGCACCGTGGCGGTGACCGCCGCCAAGGCCGGAGCCAAGGCGGTGATTACCGCCGACGGCACAATCGTTGGCGGCTGGATCGGCGGCGGCTGCGCCCGTGGCGCCGTCCTGAAGGCTGCCCAGGATGTGCTCAGGGACGGCGCGGCGCGGCTCATTTCGGTGCAGCCCCCCACCGAACTTGAAGCCCTGGGTGTTGCCCCCGGGCAAAGCCGCCAGGGGGTGCGCTTTGCCAGGAACATGTGCCCCAGCCAGGGCACCATGGACATCTTCGTGGAGGCCGTCATGCCCCGGCCCAATCTGGTGATCTGCGGCTCAAGCCCCGTCGCCGTGGCTCTCGCCCGGCTTGCCGCGGTCATGGGCTATGCCGTGACCGCCGTGGCCCCCCAGCCGGAACAGGGCGCCTTCGAGGCCGCCGACGAACGCATCGAGGGCTATGCCCTGCCGGTTTCGG
>CAZRZB010000219.1:0-3200 GCA_964604435.1 uncultured Aestuariivirga sp.
ACCAAGGCGATCTGGAGCCGCGACAACCGTACCGCCGGGTTCCGTCTCGTCGGCATTCACGACGAGATAGTGAGGCCTTTCGCCAACAACCTTAGGGATGAAGGACCACTTGAGGCCCGTGGGAGAGCCCGCCCCGCCACGGCCGCGAAGGTCGGAGGCCTTGATTTCATTCACTAGACAATCACGGCCCTTGTCGATGAAGGATTTGGTATCCAGCCAGCAGCCGCGCTTCTTCGCCCCTTCAAGGCCCCAGTCATGGAGGCCGTAGAGGTTGGTGAAAATGCGATCCTTGTCAGCGAGCATGGTTCACTCTCACCTTTTCTTCTTCGCAGGCTTCTTGGCCGGCGCAGTCTTCTTCGCAGCCGGTTTCTTGACGGCAACTTTCTTGGCGGCAGCAGGCTTTGCCGGAGCCTTGGGCGCAGATGCCACGACAGCTGCTGCTGGTGCTGCGGCAGGCGCAGGAGCCGGCTGTGCGGGTGGCGGCGGCGGCGCTTCGACGCGCTTGAAAGTGCGGTCCTTGCTGTAAAGGGATTTGTCCGTGAGCGAGGTCAAGGCACCTTCCGGGGCCGAGAACTGGCGGCCGTTCTGCGGTCCGGGCTTCACGCTCTTGCCGGTGGCCAGGTCATCGAGCAGCTTCTCAAAGCTTTCGGGTGTCAAATCCTCGTAGGTGTCTTTCCAGATCTGCACCATGGGCGCGTTCACACAGGCACCGAGGCATTCCACCTCTTCCCAGGAGAAATTGCCGTCGGCGGAAAGGTGGTGGGGATCGTGATGGATCTTGTGCTGGCAGACTTTCTTCAGGTCCTCGGCGCCCCGCAGCATACAAGGGGTCGTGCCGCAAACCTGCACATGGGCCTTCTTGCCGACGGGTGAAAGCTGGAACATCGTGTAAAACGTGGCCACTTCATAAACGCGGATGAAGGCCATATCGAGCATCTTGCCCACATATTCCATGGCGGGCTTGGAGAGCCAGCCGGCATTCTGCTCCTGGGCGCGCCAGAGCAGCGCGATCACCGCCGAGGCCTGCTTGCCTGCGGGATAATTGCCGATGGTCTTCTTGGCCCACGACAGGTTCTCCGCGGTGAAAGCGAAACTTTCGGGTTGAACCGGATCAAGACGGCGGACGCTCATCGATCAACCTCACCAAATACGATGTCGAGTGAACCCAAAACCGCCGAGACGTCGGCCAGCATGTGGCCGCGGCACATGAAATCCATGGCTTGCAGATGGGCAAAACCGGGGGCGCGCAATTTGCAGCGGTAAGGCTTGTTGGAGCCATCGCTCACGAGATAGACGCCGAACTCCCCCTTGGGGGCTTCGACAGCGGCATAAACCTCGCCCTCGGGCACCTTGTAGCCTTCAGTGTAGAGCTTGAAATGGTGGATCAACGCTTCCATTGAGCGCTTCATCTCGCCGCGCTTGGGCGGCACAACCTTGCCATCCTTTGACGAGATCGGCCCCTGCCCTGCCGGGCTGTTCAGGAGGCTGACGCACTGCTTCATGATCTTCACGCTCTCGCGCATTTCCTGCATGCGGATGAGATAGCGGTCGTAGTTATCACCATTCTTGCCGATCGGAATATCGAAATCCATTTCCGAATAGCACTCATAGGGCTGGGCCTTGCGCAAATCCCAGGCGGCACCGGAGCCCCGCACCATGACGCCGGAGAAGCCCCATTTGAAACATTCTTCCAGGGAGACAATGCCGATATCGACATTGCGCTGCTTGAAAATGCGGTTGCCCGTGAGCAGCGTTTCGATATCGTCGAGCACTTTGGGATGGGTGGTGCAGAAGTGGCCGATGTCGTCGATCAGTTTCTGCGGCAAGTCCTGATGCACGCCGCCGGGGCGCACATAGGCCGCGTGCATGCGCGAACCCGAGGCGCGCTCATAAAACACCATGAGCTTCTCGCGCTCCTCGAAGCCCCAAAGCGGCGGGGTCAAAGCGCCCACGTCCATGGCCTGGGTAGTGACGTTCAGCAAATGGGACAGCAGACGGCCGATCTCCGAATAGAGGACGCGAATGAGCTGGGCCCGCCTTGGCACGGTGATGCCAAGCAGCTTTTCCACGGCCAGGGCATAGGCATGCTCCTGGTTCATGGGCGCCACGTAGTCGAGGCGGTCAAAATAGGGTACGGCTTGGAGGTAGGTCTTGTATTCGATCAGCTTTTCGGTGCCGCGGTGAAGGAGACCGATATGGGGATCGACACGAGTAACGACTTCGCCATCGAGCTCCAGTACGAGGCGCAAGACGCCGTGTGCCGCCGGATGCTGGGGACCGAAGTTGATCGAGAAGTTGCGGACGGTTGCTTCGGTCATGACTTCGCCTTCTCGTCGCCGGGAAGAACGTAAGTCGTTCCCTCCCAGGGCGATAGGTAGTCAAAGGAACGGAATTCCTGAACTAGTTTCACCGGCTCATAAACCACCCGCTTGGCCTCATCATCGTAGCGGACCTCGACATGGCCGGTCAGCGGGAAATCCTTGCGGAGCGGATGGCCGGAAAAACCATAGTCGGTCAGAATGCGGCGCAGATCCGGATGGCCAGAGAAGAGCACGCCATAGAGGTCGAAGGTTTCGCGCTCATACCAGTTTGCGGCCGGGAACGTCGGGATGGCACTTGGCACCTGGGTGTCCTCGTCGGCCTGGACCTTCACGCGGATGCGCTGATTCTTGTAGGGTGACAGCAAGTGGTAGACGACATCGAAGCGTTTCTCGCGGGCGGGATAATCGGCGCCGCAGATGTCAATGAAACAGACAAAGCGGCATTGCGGATCGTCGCGTAGGAAAGACAGGACCGTGTTGATTTCGACGGCTTCCGCGCCAATGGTGAGTTCGCCGAAAGCCACCGTATGGCCGGTAACTGCCGGACCAAGATTGGCCGCGATGTGTTCACCCAATGCAGACAATGTATCAGCCATGATCAACGCTCAATCGTGCCAGTGCGGCGGATTTTCTTCTGCAACTGCAGGACGCCATAGAGCAACGCTTCGGCGGTGGGTGGGCATCCCGGAATGTAGATATCTACCGGCACGATCCGGTCACAGCCACGCACCACGGAATAGGAATAGTGGTAATAGCCGCCGCCATTGGCGCAGGAACCCATGGAGATCACATAGCGGGGCTCCGGCATCTGATCATAAACCTTACGCAGCGCCGGGGCCATCTTGTTGGTGAGGGTTCCCGCCACGATCATCACGTCGG
>CAZRZB010000220.1:0-3193 GCA_964604435.1 uncultured Aestuariivirga sp.
AAATGTCCTACTACCGCATTCCCGAACGCTGCCTCGACGATGCCGATGAAATGGCCCAGTGGTGCCGCGCCGCCTACGCCGTGGCCCTCAAGGCGGCGAGGAAGAAGCCGAAGAAATAGAATCAAGAAATTCTCCATGGCCGGGTTTGGCGCTTTGCTGTGTCCTCGCCCGCAACGCGGGAGAGGAAGGGACCCGTTGCGGAACGCAACGGGGAGGAGAGGGCACTTGGCCGGCATAGCGCCCTCATCTATCCCATTTCGCTCCGCGAAACAGGCCCCTTTCTTCCCCCGTAAACGGGGGAAGACGCAAGTGGAAGTCTTGCACCAAGAGCCTGGCTGCACGCAGTAAGTGCGAGCATGGGAGGAAAAAAAGAATGTGGCCGAGCCAGGACAGGAAAACCTCTGCTTTTGCAGCAGGCAGGCCGGGAATGGCGCGCCGGACAGGGAGATTGGCTAGAAGGCCCAATCCACTGCCGCGGCGACCGCCAATTCGCCAGCTCCGGGGTGACGCACATCATTGTCGCGCAACCACGCCGAAACCCCGTAATTCAGCTCGCCATACGAGGCGGAATACGCCAGCCCGAGATCAAGCGGCGCCGCGCCGTCACTCAAGGACACCCTGCGGTACTCATAGTTGACCGTACCGTCGAGTTCGCGCCCCGTGGCGACGCGGGCAACCAGGTCCCCCTTGTCGACGCGCCAAGGCCGGATGACGGAGAACTGCACCATGTCGCCCGGTTGCAGCATGTCCGTGCCGCTGACCGTGGCGCCCATCTTGCTTCCCTGCCAGTCCGAGGCGGCCGCGAAGACGCTATTCTCCGACCCCGCCGTATTGGTGAGCGACATTTGCGCAAAAGCCGACACGTCGATCTTGTCGCTGACCCTTGCGGTGAAGTTCGCACCGAAGAGATGCGTGACGCCTTCAGCCCCCAGCGAAAAGCCGCCGGCGTTCTGCAGGCCCAGAACGCTGCCTTCTTCCCGCAGCAGGCCATAGCTCAGCCCGAAGCTGGCGGCTTCGCTCAGTGCAAACCGCGAACCCAGCGCGATAAGATCATCGGCTTTGGCATCGCTTGCCTGGGCGTCCACCCACCCGGCTTGCGGCTGCGGGCTTTGCTGGCTGCCGTGCAGATACAGGGCCGAAACCACAAATCCGGGGGTGAGCGTCAGGTCGGCGCTTCCAAACAGGCCGTTGTCAAAACCCGTCGCCACATCGCCCGCGCCGGTGAGAAATTGCGATCCAAGCTGGAATGACGGCGCCTTGCCTTCAACCGGATTGTCCTGCGTGAAGAAGGATTTTGCCGCGCCAAGTCCGGCGGAGACGGAATAGCTGTCGGTCAGGAAGGACAGGCCGCTGATCGGCGCAGACGTGGCAGCGTTCTGGAACATGGCCAAACGCTGGGAGCCATCGTCGTTCAAGGTCGTGCGCGTCATCGCAAGTGACGACGTGAGACCCGCAACGGCATCGGAAACCAGGGTCGATTCCGGCGTGGCGAGGCCGGCGTTTTCAACCGCAAACGGCCGCTTGTAATCGTCAAACACGACCATTCCGTCGAGGGCCGTCTCAAATGCCCCGGATTGTCCGAACACTGAGGATCTGGTCAGCCTGGACTTTGTCGTGGTGACGAGTCCGCTGTCAACCGTGGACGCGGTTGCAACCGATGTCGTCCCAAGCGGCCCGAGTGCTGCCGGCACGTTGAGAAGGCCCCAGCCATAAACAGCGTCAATGCCCGTAACGCCCAGATCGGTGGCGGAAGTCTTGAGAATCGAGGCGACTTGCCCTGGCGTGAGCGGGGTGTTGCTGGCAAGCGCCTCCTGATAGACCAGGGCAGCCGCGCCCGTCACCATGGGGGCCGCCATCGACGTCCCGCTCATGTAGCCAATGTAATTGTTTGGCAAATCGCTGAGAATGTTTTCACCCGGCGCAACCATCCAGAACTGGGCCATGGCATTTGCCGATGTCACCGCGCAGGACGTCGCTGTTGAAATGCAGGCGCTGCCGGGGCGGTTGGAGAAGCTGGAAATAACATTGTTGGCATCGACGCTGCCCACAATGAGCAGGTTGGAGAGGTCAGCACTGGCATTTCCGGTATAATATTCGTTCAGGGCATTTACGCCGCTGTTGCCTGCCGCGCGCACCAGCACCATGCCGTGCGAAGCCCCCGTCGTGGCGGTGCTTGTTGAATTATAGTTCTTGAAGAGGGAGAGTTCGCCGCTCAGGAACACATCGCCCGCTGTTGTTGGCCCGTAACTCATGTTCACAACATTGGCGTTGCTGCTTCTGGCCTTGTCCAGCGCTGCCTTGCCCAGGTCCGTCGCCACCCAGCGGCTATTATCGAAAACCGGAATGCTGATCATCTGGGCGAATGGATCGACGCCCACAATGCCTGCGCCATTCAACGCGGCTCCCGCAATGCCGGCCACATGTGTGCCGTGCTTGTCGTAGCGCGAATAACTCCCCCGATAGGCTGTGGAGTAGGCAACGCGGGTGAGGTCGATCTGGCGGTTGTCGACGCGCCCGTCCAGAATCGCGATTTTGACCGCTTTTGCCGCCGGAGACGCCGCAATGATGCTCTGGATTTCCAAATGAAAATTGGGAGTTATACCGATCTGGGCGAGATAGGGCTGTGCCGGGCCGTAGGGTGAATACCAAACCGGGTTGTTGTATTCGTAGGAAGCGGCAAGTGCCGAAGTGCTGCCGCTCAAGGCAAGTGCAAACCCCAAGGCAATCGATCTGGTTGTTTTCATGGCAATGTCCCACCCTTGCCTTCTAATGGATAGGGCGAAACGGGATTCGGCACAAGGCCGTCAGGCTGTCTGACGGTGCTCGCGCTTCAAGAGGGGGTAGGGGCTTTGCTACTTCCGCAGCAGGAAGGCCGGCATGTTGCCTTCGTGGAAGCCGCCGCTTTCGGGGGCGTCTTCCAGTTCGCGCGGCGGTCTGGCGCGGCGCTGTTCCGGCTGGTGCCGGCGCTGTTCCGGTTGCGGCCGGCGCTGTTCCGGCTGGTGCTGGCGCGGTTCCGCCGGCACGGTGCGCGGCGGCCTTGCGGCCTCAGCTTCTGCCACGGCCTCGGGCTTTGCCTCGGCAAGCGGTTTCGCCGCCGCAGGCCTTTCCCGGCGTGCCGCGGGCTTGCGCCCGCCGCGCGGGCTGCGGGCTTCCTTCACCGAAGCTTCTTCGGATTCTTCCGGAGCGCCGATGT
>CAZRZB010000221.1:0-3189 GCA_964604435.1 uncultured Aestuariivirga sp.
TCGGATCGCCGCCATTGCACTCCTCGTCGTCGCCGTCATCCTGGTTGCAGTGGACCACGACCTCGTCGCCCACCTTCCAGCGTTTCACCTTTTCGCCCACCGCATAGACGATCCCCGAGGCGTCGGAGCCCGCCACATGGAACGGGTTCTTGTGGCCGTCGATGGGGGAGATGGGCGTGCCGAGGGCAGCCCACACGCCATTGTAGTTGACCCCCGCCGCCATCACCAGGATGAGCACCTCGTCCTGGCCGATTTTCCAGGTGGGCACGACCTCGATCTGCATGGCGCTTTCCGGCGGCCCATGACGCTCCTGCCGGATACACCAAGCATACATGTTCTGCGGCACATGGCCTAAGGGCGGGATTTCACCGACTTCGTAAAGCTCCTTGCGCGCGAGAGAAACGGGGGCCGTCATGCTGCTGCTCCTAAAATTCAGGCAACACCTTAATCAATTTCTATTGCAGTGCAACACGTGTCCGCCGCGCACCGGTCTCTAAATTGCGATGGTTCCCGGTAATTTCCGGTTTACCGCGCTTCCCGGTCTTCATTGGCGAGTGAGGGCATGGGGTGCATAATAAACAAACCCATAAAATATTGGGGAGAAACAGATGTTAACGAATCTGCTATATTCGAGCCTATCCAATACGCTGGAACATCTGGTGCGCCTTGACATGTCGCGCGAGGCCCTGATTGCGTCGCTGTTTTTCAGCATCGCCGGGGCGTTTCTCCTGGCAAAATTCACCGGCACGATCGGGCATCTCACCCTGCCCCTGAATTTCTCGGCCCTGTTCATCGGGGCGGGCCTGGCGAATATCATCTTCGCCGGCATTGATATTCCGGCGATCCAGTATGAGCAGGAGGTGCTCGTATTCACGATTCTGGGAATGGTCAGCGGTTCCTTCGCCATGCTCTGGGTGGTCAGGCCCGAATCCCGCTAGACTGGCCATGCCCGGCGGGAGGGTTGCGCCGCGAAAATAACCGTGCTTCCATATTGCATTGCAAAATGGAAGCCTCCGATGCCTTCGCCTTCGACCCCTGACAAGCCCTGGCTGTTCCGCACCTATGCCGGCCACTCGACCGCAGCCGAAAGCAACAAGCTGTTCCGCGCCAACCTGGCCAAGGGCCAGACCGGCCTTTCGGTGGCCTTCGACCTGCCGACCCAGACCGGCTATGACCCCGACCATCCGGTAGCCCGCGGCGAGGTGGGCAAGGTGGGCGTGCCTGTCTCCCATATCGGCGACATGCGGGCCCTGTTTGCGGGCATTCCGCTGGCCACGATGAATACCTCGATGACCATCAACGCCACCGCCGCCTGGCTGCTGGCGCTTTATGTGGCGCTGGCCGACGAACAGGGGGTTCCCCGCGCCGAGTTGTCGGGCACCACCCAGAATGACATCATCAAGGAATATCTCTCGCGCGGCACCTATGTCTTTCCGCCCGCCGCCTCGCTCAAGCTCACCACCGACACCATCGCCTTTTCCACCCGCGACCTGCCGAAGTGGAACCCGATGAATGTCTGCTCCTATCATCTGCAGGAAGCCGGCGCCACGCCGGTGCAGGAACTGGCCTTTGCCCTGGCCACCGCTGTCACGGTGCTGGATGCGGCAAGACGCGATGTCAGCGCCGCGGCTTTCCCCGAAGTGGTGGGACGCATCTCCTTTTTCGTGAACGCCGGCATCCGCTTCATCACCGAGATGTGCAAGATGCGAGCCTTCGCCGAACTGTGGGATGAACTTTGCCGCGAACGTTACGGAATCGAGGACGAGAAGCTGCGCCGTTTCCGCTATGGCGTGCAGGTGAATTCGCTCGGCCTCACCGAGCAGCAGCCGGAAAACAACGTCTACCGCATCCTGCTTGAAATGCTGGCCGTGGTGCTGTCGAAGAAGGCCCGGGCCCGCGCCGTGCAACTCCCGGCCTGGAACGAAGCCCTGGGCCTGCCGCGCGCCTGGGACCAGCAATGGTCGCTGCGCATGCAGCAGATCGTGGCCTATGAAACTGATATTCTGGAGTATGCCGACATCTTTGACGGCTCAAGCGAAATCGCCGCCAAGGTTGAGAGCCTGAAAGAAGGCGCGCGCGCGGAATTGCAGGTGATCCTGGCCCAGGGCGGCGCCATCACGGCCATCGAATCCGGCTACATGAAGCGCGCCCTGGTCGCGGCCAACACCGAGCGCCTGAAGGCCATCGAGCGCGGCGACACCAAGCTGGTCGGCGTCAACATCTTCACCGCCACGGAAGCCTCGCCGCTGTCGGCCGGCGACGGCGAAAAGGTCCTCACCGTTTCCGAGAACATCGAATTCGCCCAGATCGAAAAGCTGAAGGCCTGGCGCGCCGCCCGCGACCACAAGGCGGTGGCGGCAACGCTTGCGGCCCTGCGTGACGCGGCTGCTGGCGGCGGCAACATCATGGAGCCTTCCATTGCCTGTGCCAGGTCCGGGGTTACCACCGGCGAATGGGCCGGAACGCTCCGCCAGGTTTTCGGCGAGTTCCGCGCCCCCACCGGCGTGCTTCTGGTGATGGACGAACAGCCCGGCAAATCCCTGGCGGAAATCCGCGCCCGGGTGCGGAAGCTGGCCACGCAGCTTGGCAGAACCCCAAGCCTCCTCATGGCCAAGCCCGGCCTCGACGGCCATTCCAACGGGGCCGAGCAGATCGCCGTGCGCGCCGCCGATTGCGGGCTCGATGTGACCTATGACGGCATCCGCCTGACGCCCGAGCAGATCGTGGCTGCGGCAGCAGCGAAGAACGCCAGCCTCATCGGCCTCTCCATACTTTCGGGAAGCCATGTTCCCCTGCTCCGCGATATCATGAACCGCCTGCGCCAGGCGGGGCTGGAGAATATCCCGGTGGTGGTGGGCGGCATCATTCCGCCCGAGGATGTCCTTGTGCTGAAACAGCTCGGTGTTGCCCGGGTCTACACGCCGAAGGATTTCGAGCTCAATGTCATCATGCATGAGCTGGTTGATCTGATGGAGGCGAAAGCCCAGGGCTGATCCCCCCTATCCCTTGCCCCACCTGCCTTCCTTGACATTTCCCCCCTCCTTGCCTAGAACCCGCCCAGCGCTTGCGGGGGCAACCTCGGGAAGCGTCCATGCGCTGCCTCCGGCAACTCGAAAAAGTCTGTAATATCAGGCACTAAAGCCCGCTGTTTAATGAGTTTGCAGCGGCGCCAAAGGGCGCGGGGAATGA
>CAZRZB010000222.1:0-3164 GCA_964604435.1 uncultured Aestuariivirga sp.
CCCCAGACGGTGAGCTCGCCCTTGATCTTGTCGAAGGACGCCAGCGCCTGGCAGGTTTCGAGCGGCGAGGGATGGGTGCGGTGGTAGGAGATCAGTTCCTTGATCGTCACATCGGCCTTCCGGAAAGCCGCGTCGGTCAGGTCCTTGTCGCCTACCGCCCATTCGAAGATGTGGTTGTAGTGCTTGCGCTTGCCGTGGGCCCCCTCGGTCTTGTCCTTGATGTCCTCGCGCAGGAGCGGGGCGCCCTTGGCCATCGCCTTGAAAGGATCGACGAGAACCGGCAAGGCCTCGTAATCGACTTCCACGGCTTCAACCCCGTCGGCCGCGGCATAGCGGTCGGTGGCGACCACAAAGGCCACTTCCTGGTTCTGGAACAGGACCTTTCCATCGGCCAGGACCATCTGCACGTCGCCGGCCAGGGTCGGCATCCAGGCGAGATTCACGCCTTTCAGTTCGGTTGCCGTCAGCACGGCCAGGACGCCGGGGACCTTCATGGCCTTCTTGATGTTGATGCCCTTGATCCGGGCATGGGCGTGGGGCGAGCGGACGAAATCGCCGAACAGCATGCCAGGCAGCTTCATGTCATCGACAAAGTTTCCCTTGCCCTGGGTGAAGCGGGCATCTTCCACGCGCTTGCGCTTGCAGCCCATGCCTTCGAGTTTGGCCTCGCGTTCGGCCCTGTTGGGGGACATGTCGTTCATTCTGCGGCCTCCAGGAATTCCTCGCCGCGAAGTTTTGCGGCGGCATGTTGAATGGCTTTCACGATGTTCTGGTAACCGGTGCAGCGGCACAGGTTGCCGGCGATGCCGAAACGGATTTCCTCCTCGGTCGGGTTGGGGTTCTCCTTGAGCAGCCGGTGGGCCCGCACAATCATGCCGGGCGTGCAGTAACCGCACTGGAGGCCGTGCATCTGGCGGAAGCCTTCCTGCAGGGCGCCCATCGTGCCGTCGGCATTGGCCATGCCTTCAATCGTTGTGACCTCGGCGCCCTGGGCCTGCACGGCAAGCATGGTGCAGGATTTCACCGACTTGCCATTGAGGTCGACGGTGCAGGCACCGCAATGGGTGGTCTCGCAGCCGATGTGGGTTCCGGTGAGAGAGAGGGTCTCGCGCAGGAAATGCACCAGCAGGGTGCGGGGCTCGCACAGGCCCTCCATTTGCTGGCCGTTGACCTTGAGTTTGACGTGGACTTTTGACATGGGGACTCTCCTCAACCGGCGGCGCGCGCGATGGCGCGCTTGATGGCGCGTTCGACATAGGTGCCGCCGACACTCTTGCGGTACTCCGGTGTGCCGCGGGTATCATTGGCGGGGGCCATGATGGCACGGGCCGCAGCCACTGCGGCGCTGATGGCCTTGTCGTCCGGCGTCTGGCCGGTCAGGGCCTTGGCGGAGGCCTCGGCGAGAAGCGGCGTGGACCCCAGGTTGGTGAGGGCAATGGCGCAGGTTGCCACTTTTCCGGCCTTCATGGTGACAAGAACCGCGGCGCCGGCGGTGGCATAGTCGCCGATCTTGCGTTTCAGCTTTTCATAGGCAAAGCCGTGCTTTCCGGGAACCGGAATTTCAATGGCGGTGACGATTTCGCCGGATTTGAGGGCCGTTTCGTAGAGGCCCTTGTAGAAGGCCCGGGCCTTGATGGCGCGCGCCTTGGTAGGTCCGGCGACCCTATAGGTGGCATCGAGGGCGAGCATGACGGCGGGCATGTCGTTGCCCGGGTCGCCATTGGCGACGTTGCCGCCAAGGGTGCCGACGTAGCGGATCTGCGGGTCGGCTATCAGCTGGGCAGCTTCATGCAGAATGGGAAGGTGTTTGGCAATCAGCGCCGAGGCCAGGACCTCATGCTGCGTGGTCATCGCGCCGATCACGATAGTGTTGCCGGCCTTCTTGATGCCGCGGAGTGCGGCGATGCCGGCAAGGTCAACCAGCGCGGAAGGCGCGGCCACGCGCAGCTTCATCATGGGCAGCAGGCTATGGCCGCCCGCCAGCACACTTGAGTTCTTGGCTTTGTGCAGAAGTTTCGTGGCTTCGGCCACGGATTTCGGCCTGAAATATTCAAAAGCGCCTGGAATCATCGCAGGGGGTCCTCCTCGTTCATGCGCCTCTCTTGGCGGAGGCCGCGGCAAATTAGGGCACGGCTGGGGGAGCCTTTCAATATGGCCGCGGCGGGTTTTGCACGAAGCGTCATGGGATGCACGAACGGCGGTTTTCGCGCCACGAAATGCGTCAGACTTTCTGCTGTGCCGCCCCGTGCAAGCGCACCTTCAGATGCAGGCCAAGGCGGGATTTGAGTTCGGCATAGCGGTTGCGGCTCACCGGAACGGCGCGCGGCAGGCCGCCGACTTCGACCACGGCGCCGTCGCCGGACTTGCGCAGGGCCTTGACCTTGTCGATGGCAATGAGGTGGCTGCGGTGCACGCGGATGAAATCGTTCTTGTCGAGCCGCTCCTCCGCCTCGGTGATCGACCATGGCGAGAAATGCTCGCGCCGGCCGTCATAGATCAGCGTGTAGTGGGTGGTTGCCTGGATGGCGCAGATCTCGCCGGCGGAGATAAAATTCGTGGCGCCCTCGCTTTCGACCGGAACCAGGGTGGCGCCCTGGTGCGGCGGGGCTGGAGTTCTCGCTTCGGGCGTGAGGATGATGATGTTTTCCGTCACGCGGCTCTTCTCCGGCACGAGGTAGAGGAGAAAGACGCCGGAAATGATGAAGGCGAGCAGGGCCACGACGATCATCAGCACGTCGCTTGAAACGGCGGGGCCGAATACCGCCGCCATCGGCGGGGAAGGCTCGATCATGGTTCCGGTCATGGCCGTGTAGTGCATGCCGGAAACGGCCAGGCCGAAGATCAGGGCGCTGAGGGCCAGGGTCCGGTGCTTGAGTTCCGCTTCGAAGATGCGCAAGGCGCCATAGCTTGAGGTGACGGCGATGACGGCGGCGGCAAGGATGTAACGCCCGTCGTGATGCATCATGTAGGGGCCGGCAATGGCATGCATGCCGAGATAGTGCATGCTGACCATTCCGCTGCCCATGACCACGGCGGCAACGCCGGTCCACAATCGGTTGGGCGTTCCCCGACTGACGATGAAGGCGGCAATGCCCACCACCAGAACGCAGAGCAGGAACGACAGCAGGGTCAGAAGAATCGAGAACAGGGTGCCGGCGGGCAAT
>CAZRZB010000223.1:0-3118 GCA_964604435.1 uncultured Aestuariivirga sp.
ATGCCGCCGCCGGTGCCGCCCAGGGTGAAGGAGGGGCGGATGATGCAGGGCAGGCCGATGGTGAGCATGGCCTCGAAGGCCTCGACCATGGCGCGGTTGCGGTATTTCTTCAGGCGCTCGGGTTCGCTGCCCGCCCATTTGCGCTCGAAGGCCGCGAGGTCGCCGCCCCCGGCCTTCAGCCGGCTGGTTTCGGCGAGGAAAAAGGCCCTGTCTTCGTCCTTGGCTTCGGAGGCATTGGCCAGCATGGACTTCGGCGTTTCCAGGCCAATGCGCTTCATGGCTTCGCGGAACAGCTCGCGGTCTTCGGCCATATCGATGGCTTCGGCCTTGGCGCCAATGAGCTCGACGCCGAATTTTTCGAGGATGCCCATCCTATTGAGGGTGAGGGCGGTGTTCAGCGCCGTCTGGCCGCCCATGGTGGGGAGCAGGGCGTCGGGGCGCTCCTTTTCGATGATCTTGGCCACGACTTCCGGGGTGATGGGCTCGATGTAGGTGGCGTCGGCCAGGTCCGGATCGGTCATGATGGTGGCCGGATTGGAATTGATCAGGATGATGCGGTAGCCCTCGGCCTTGAGGGCCTTGCAGGCCTGGGTGCCGGAGTAATCAAACTCGCAGGCCTGGCCAATAATAATGGGGCCAGCCCCAATGATGAGAATGGATTTTATGTCTGTACGTTTTGGCATGTGTTGAGGAAACCCGATTTGGGGTTCCCTACACAATCACGGGGCGGATTCCAAGCTTTATCAGTTTTGCGTCAAATCGGCTGTCGCGCCGGGGCCGATGCACTTGATTCGCTTGAAAGCGGTGCACATTTCGCCTTCGCACATGGCCTCGGAGCCCAACTGGCGGGTGGCGGCGGCGGCTTCGCGCTGGAAGAGGATGGCTCCGGTGTAGCCTTCCTTGACGCAGAAGGCATCGGCGGCGGGTTTTCCGCAGTCTTTCCGGCCGTTCAGGCAGGCGTCGAGGCGGGTGCCTTCGACGGCGGGGGCAAAGTAGTCGCGCACCGCAGCCTCTCCGGGGCTGGCGGCCAGCAGCAGAATTCCCAGGGCAGCGGCAAAGGTCTTGAACATTTCAGGCTCCGGACTTGAATGAACGGGACAGGAAGCAAGTGGAGCGGCTTGAGAGGGGGCTGTTGAACCACCCCGCTGCTCCCTGTCCCTTAACCCTCTTGTGAAGGGTTAGGGTGAAACTGGTTTAGGCGTCGAGGCAGCTGCGCATCGCGCAGGCGTCGAGGGCGATCCGGCCCTTCACCGGCCACTGGCCGTTCTTGACGATCACGGTCACGTTGGTGACCGGGGACTTGGCCAGGGTGGCGGTCCGGCTATCGTTGCCAGCAAAGGCGCCGGCCGAGAGGAACATGACGGTGAGGGTTGCGGTGGCGATCAGGGTTTTCATTTTTGCCTCCTCCAGAGACAGTGTTCAGCGTTGAAAACAAACTACCCGTTCGCCTTGGAATGGCGCCTGAATGGCCCGTTCATTTGCCGTTTAGATTCGCGGCGAAGAAAAAGGCCCCGGTTTCCCGGGGCCTTGGAGGTGCAAGCAGGACATTGCAGGGGATCTGCTTGGGGAGGGGAATTCTGGAACCGGGATATGGTCATGACCACTTTACGAGAGGGGCGGGTTGAAAGTTTCCACTCCCAGACCCCGGTTCCGATGCCCGGCGGATCAGGCCGGGCAGTTCAATCAGCCTTCGACGTCCGAGCAATCCTCAACGGCGCATGGTTCGACGACGATGGGGCCATAGACGGGGAAAGCCTGGTTCTTTTCGATAACCGTGACATTGTGGGCGTCGGCAGGGATAAGGTCATGGCTTGGGGAGATCGCGGCAATTGCAGTTGCGGCTGAACCGAGGATGGTGAGAACAAAGAGCGTGTAGCGGATCATGGCGTGGTTTCCTCTCGTGGGTTTCGATCTTGAGGCCAACTTAGCCATCCGACTTCGAACCCAAGCTGAATGTGCCGTTCATCTGGCGTTTATCCTGGAGGACGCCGGGCGACCCTCCATGACGACAATCCTGGCGTGCCTCTTTTGACAGGTAAAATATTGATATTGCACGGTATTATATAGTATTCCTGGGCGATGGCAGTTGGCCTCCACGGCGCGGTTATCCACATGCCGCCGCAATGCAGCCGTAATCTCTCCCTCTCATCGCCCGAACGATTCGGTGTGGGCGGGTTCATGGGTTGTTTGATTTCGCGTAGGTCAGTACTGCAGCTATTGACGTTGCCGATGGCCGGCTGCGCGGCGGAAGGGGCCCGTTATCTCCCCAATGGCATTGTGGGCGCCAAGAACACCGGAACCATCTATGTCTACCGGCCACTGACCCAGATAGGCCGGCGGGGCGAGGACCCCTTCGTTTCCATGGCGCACAAATCCTATGGGCGGATGCGGGCGGGTTCCTTCATTGCCGCAACCTTCCCGGAAGGCGAAGTGGAGGTGACGGTGCAGCAAAGCCTGCTGTTCGTGGTGCCGACAATCCCCAAAACGGTGTCGGTGACGGTGGTGCGCGGCAGCCAGTCCTATGTGCGGGTGGACCAGACCATCGACTCGGTGGGCATCACTGATGGCGCGGCGCTGACGCAAACCGTCGAGATCGAGGAAGTACCCTATACCGTCGGCGAGGCGGAACTGGCGCAGACGCGGCAAAACATCTAAGCGGCGCAATTTCCCGGAATCATGACGCATTTGTTTATCGATGCGCGCCCGATCACCCATAGGTAAGGGCTTTTGGCAGGGGAGACGGGTTGATGGCGAAGATTGATGACTTGAAAAGACAACGCCTGGCTGCAGTGAAGGCAACCGAGGCGGGGCCGCCGCGGCGCACCTCCAACCCGTTCTTCGGGGTTGGGCCGATCACCGACGCCACCGCCGATGAGGTGGCCGCACGCCTGCTGCGCTTCGAATTCGAGGCCTGGCTGGAGAAGAACTACCGCAAGCTGGACGACAAGGGGCGCGACCTCGGACCCTTCACGGCGGCCGAAATCGGCCGCAGCATGCATCGGGGCTATCCGGCGGACAAGTTCCTGGCCGACATGATGCGCGAGATCCACCGCTACTTCGAATTCCCCAAAAGCAACAAGATGGCGGTAGGCCTTGGCGGCGGGCACAGCGGCTTCAC
>CAZRZB010000224.1:0-3104 GCA_964604435.1 uncultured Aestuariivirga sp.
ACCTTGTCGATGCGCCGGCCATCGAGATCCACAACCTCGAAATGAAAGCCGTGCTCGGTGAATGCATCGCCCACCCCCGGCAGGCGGCCCAGGCGGTCGAGGACGAAGCCGCCGACCGTCTGGTATTCGCGCGTCGGCGGCAGCGGCAGGCCAAGGCGGTCGGCGAGCCGGTCGACCGGCGTGCTGCCCGAGACCAGCAGGGAGCCGCCGGGACGTTCGACAATCTCAGGCTCGGGTTCGGCGCCATCGTGGCGGAAGGCGCCGACGATGGCTTCCAGGATATCCGCCGTGGTGACGATGCCCTCGAAGTGGCCATACTCGTCATAGACCAGGCCGAAATGCACCTCGGATTCCTTGAGGCGGCCGACCACGTCGAGGGCATCAAGCCGCTCGGGAATGGCCGGGGCTTCGCGCACCAGCTTCTTGATGTTGGGGCTGCGCCGCCGCAGCAGTGCCGCGGCCACATCCTTGGCCTGGAGCACGCCGATGATGTTGTCCTGGCTTCCCTCGTAGGCGATGAAGCGCGAATGGCCGCTGTCGGCCATCTGCTTGCCGATCTTGGCCGGGGGGTCGCCGACATTGATCATCTCGACATCGGCGCGCGGCGTCATCACGGTGCGCACCAGCCGGTCGCCGAGGCGCATGACGCCGGCGATCATGGTGCGTTCTTCCGGCTCCAGCACGCCGGCCGATTCAGCTTCGGCGATGAGGGCGTGGATTTCCGCGTCGGTGACGGTGTCGTCCCTCACCCGGTGCTGGCCGAGCAGAAAAAGGACCAGCCGGCCGGAATGTTCGAGCAGCCAAACCACGGGCGCGGAAACTTTCGCAAGGATTGTCATGGCCGGCGACACCAGGCAGGCAATGCGTTCGGGATTGCGCAAGGCGATCTGCTTGGGCACCAGCTCCCCGATGATAAGCGACAGGTAGGTGATGCCACCGATGACCAAGCCAAAGCCCAGCGGCTCCGCAAGATGTTCCGGCAAGCCAAGGGCCTGCAGCCAGCTGGCAACGCGCCCGCCAAGGGTTGCGCCCGAGAAGGCGCCGGCCAGAATGCCGATGAGCGTAATGCCGATCTGCACGGTTGACAGGAAGCGGCCCGGATTTGCGGCCAGCGCCAGGGCCCGCCGCGCCCCCTTTACCCGCTGCTCGGCCAGGCTGCGCAGCTTCGCCGGGCGCGACGAGGCAATGGCAAGCTCGGACATGGCGAGCAGGCCGTTCAGCGCGATGAGGAGGATGATGAGGGCAACTTCAAGATATGGCATATGGAGCGGCATCATAGAGACTCGCCCTGCGGCGGGCAACGTGGTTGGCGTTCGCGGGAACTGCCCTGCCCTAGCACTCCACCACATTCACGGCGAGGCCGCCGGTCGAGGTTTCCTTGTAGCGGTCGCTCATGTCGATGCCGGTCTGGCGCATGGTTTCGACGCAGTTGTCGAGGGGCATGAAGTGCTGGCCGTCGCCGCGCAACGCCAGCGAGGCGGCGGTCACCGCCTTCACCGCGCCGAAGGCATTGCGCTCGATGCAGGGCACCTGCACCAGACCGCCCACCGGATCGCAGGTCATGCCGAGGTGATGTTCAAGGGCGATTTCGGCGGCGTTTTCCACCTGCTCGTTGCTGCCGCCAAGCGCCGCGCACAGTCCCGCCGCGGCCATGGCGGAGGCCGAGCCCACTTCGCCTTGGCAGCCCACCTCGGCGCCGGAGATCGAGGCATTGTGCTTGATGATGCCGCCGATTGCGGATGAGACGAGGAGCAAAGTGCGGACGCCCTCGGCGTTGGCATCGAGACAGTGGTCGAGATAATAGCGGACGATGGCGGGCATCACGCCCGCCGCGCCATTGGTGGGGGCGGTCACCACCTTGCCGCCCGCCGCATTCTCCTCATTCACCGCCATGGCATAGACCGAGAGGAAATCCATGATACGGTGCGGCTGGATGGAATTGCCACCCTGCTCTTCCTTCAACCGGCTGAAAATCTCGGCGGCCCGGCGCTTCACCTTCAGTCCGCCGGGCAACGTGCCCTGGAAGGCTAGGCCGCGATTCATGCAGGCATTCATTGCGGCCCAGATGCGGTCAAGGCCCCTGTCCAGGTCGGCCTCGGACATGTGCGCGGTTTCATTGGCGCGTTTCATCTGCGCGATGCTGAGGCCCGAGCTTTGCCCCATGGCCAACATTTCCTTCGCGGTGGAAAAGGGGTAGGGTACGGCGAGTTTCGGCTTGGCCGCCTCGCGGCTTTGGGCGTTCGACGCCAGCCGCTCGGCCCCGGTCTGCACGAAGCCGCCGCCGATGGAATAATAGGTTTCGCTGAAGAGTTTCGCGCCGGCCTTGTCCCAGGGGGTGAAGATCATGCCGTTGGCGTGGCCGGCAAGGGCCGGACCATAATCGAAGACCACATCCCTGGCCGGATCGAAGGCGACGCGCTGGCCGTTGCCGAGCCGCACCTGCTTGCGCTCGGCCATCTCGTGCAGCACCGCCTCGACGCGTTCCGGCTCGATCGTGTCGGGAGCCTCTCCGGCAAGGCCCAGAACGCAGGCGCGGTCGGTGCCGTGGCCCTTGCCGGTGAAGGCGAGCGAGCCATGCAGCGAGACGCTGACACGCGCGGCGTCATCCGCCTTGGCATTTGCGAGGAAGCGCCGCGCCGCCACCATGGGCCCCACCGTGTGGGAGCTGGAAGGGCCGATGCCAATCTTGAACAGTTCAAAGACCGAGAGAAACATTCAGCTCACCGTCCGGTGGTAGCCGCCGCGCCAGAAGACCAGCGGCTTGCCCTTGGGGTCGTGGCCGAATTTCTGCACCTCGCCCACGAAGATGGCGTGGTCGCCGCCGTCATAGGTGTAAAGCTTCTTGCATTCAAAGCTGGCCAGCGCATTGGGCAGGATGGGGCAGCCGGTCTCCCAGACCTCGTAGTCGATGCCGCGCCACTTGTGGGGTGACGATCTGGAAAAGCGCCGCGACAGGTCGTCCTGGCCCTCGCGCAGCACGTTCACGGCGAAATGGCTGGCGGCCATGTAGATGTCGAAACTGTAGGCCTTGCGCGCCAGGCTCCACAGCACCAGCGGCGGATCGAGAGAGACGGAATTGAACGAGTTTGCGGTGTTGCCCACCA
>CAZRZB010000225.1:0-3053 GCA_964604435.1 uncultured Aestuariivirga sp.
CCCGTCGAGACCCGGCACATCCGGTCGAGGATGATGGCGAGAACGACAATCGCCAGGCCCGCTTCGATGCCAAGCGGGATATTGAGCGAATTCAGGCCGCGCACCACCGGCTTGCCAAGCCCCGAGGCGCCGATCAGTGCCGCGATCACCACCATGGAAAGCGACAGCATGATGCATTGGGTAAGGCCCGCCATGATGGTGGGCAGCGCCGACGGCAGCTCCACCTTCCACAGCAGTTGCCGCCGGGTGGCGCCGAAGGCCTCGCCGGCTTCCAGCAGGGCCTTGGGCACCGAGGTGATGCCGAGGTGGGTGAGTCTGATCGGGGCAGGGGCGGCAAATATGACGGTGACGATAAGCCCGGGCGCCGCGCCGAGCCCGAACAGGATGAGCACCGGAATGAGATAGACAAATGTCGGCATGGTCTGCATCAGGTCGAGAATGGGATGCAGCACTTTGTAAATGCGCGCGTTGTGGGCGGCCCAGATGCCGATGGGAACCCCGATGGCCATCGAGGCGGCTGTCGCCGCCACCACCAGCACGATGGTTTCAACCGTTTCCTTCCACAGGCCCTGGTTGACGATGAACAGCAGCCCGAGCCCCGTCACCAGCGCCAGCCGCCATGACTTCTGCAAATACCAGGCAAGCAGCGCAATCGCCGCGACAACCAGCAGCGGCGGGAACCACAGGAAAATGGCAACCAGTCCCTCGAGGACGAAGGTGAGGCCGCGCGCGATGGAGTCGAAGAACCACTCGAAGTTGCTTGTCAGAAAGGTGAAGAATTGCTTGCCCCAGGGGCCAACCGGAATCTTGTTGGCGGTCAGGAAATCGACGAGCTGTTCCATATTTGACAGACCCTCCCCAGCATCAGTCCAAAATAAAGAAGGGCGGACCGGGGCATTCTTCTCTGCCGGTCCGCCCGATAGGCAGGTCTTAGAGGCCGAGGCCCTTCTTCACGGCATCAAGCGCCGGGCCCGAGCCATCGAAGGTGGTGACGCCGTCAAGCCAGGCTGTCAGGGCGTCGGGATTGGCCTTGACCCAGGCAAGTGCCGCGGCTTTCGGGTCGGCTCCCTTGTCGAGGATTTCGCCCATCACCTGGTTTTCCATCTCCATGGAAAACTTGAGCTGCGAAACGAACTTGCCCGCATTCGGGCATTCCGCCACATAGCCCTTGCGCACCGTGGTATAAACGGTGGCGCCGCCGTAGTTGGGCCCGAACAGGTCATCGCCGCCGGTGAGATAGGCCATCTTGAAATTGGCGTTCATCGGATGCGGGGCCCAGCCCAGGAACACGATGTCCTTGCCGGCCTGGGTGTTCTTGGCAACCTGCGCCAGCATGCCGGCTTCGGAACTTTCCACCAGTTCCCAGCCGTCCAGGCCGAATTTCGGATCCTTGATCATGTCCAGAACGAGGCGGTTGCCGTCATTGCCGGGCTCGATGCCGTAGATCTTGCCTTCCAGCTTGTCCTTGAACTTCGCGATATCCGCGAAGTCATGCAGGCCCGCGTCATAGAGCGACTGGTTCACCGCGAGCGTGTACTTCGCCCCCTCGAGGTTGGCGCCGATGGTCTCCACCGAGCCGTCCTCGCGGTAGGCCTTGATGTCGTTTTCCATCGAAGGCATCCAGTTGCCGAGGAACACGTCGATATCGCCGCTCTTCATCGAAGCGAAGGTGACCGGCACGGCCAGCTGGTTGATCACGCCCTCATAGCCCATGGGCTCGAGGATGGCGGACGTCATGGCGGTGATCGCGGTGATGTCGGTCCAGCCCACATCCGACAGGCGCATTTTCTGGCACGAGGCGGGATCGCCGGCATTGGCGGCGCCTGCCATGGTCAGCAGGCCGGCGCCCACGGCGGCGGCGCTCAGGAATTTAGTCACGCTTGAAGTCATTTGGTTTCTCCCTCTTGATATCCGCAACTAAGCATTGCGGAAGATGGCAGGAGAGTAGCGCGAAACCCCCATTGTCCGTCAAGCTAAGTATTTCGCCACTCCGGGTTAAAAGCGACATTTCATGTACTTATCGAGTTTGCCCCACTATAGTCGTACAAATCAAACAAGGAGAACACCATGAAGCCAGTCAAATGGGGAATAATTTCCACTGCCAACATCGGGATGGAAAAGGTTATTCCGGGCATGCTGAAGAGCACGGACATCGAGATCGTTGCCATCTCCTCGCGCCAGCTCAAAACCGCCCGGGCCGCGGCCGCCAGGCTCGGCATCGCCAAGGCCTATGGCTCCTATGAGGAAATGCTCGCCGATCCCGAAATCGAAGCGGTCTACAATCCCCTGCCGAACCATCTCCATGTGCCGCTGACCCTGGCCGCCGCCAAGGCGGGCAAGCATGTCCTCTGCGAAAAGCCCATGGCGCTGTCGGCCAAGGAGGCCGCCAAGCTCCGCAAGGTTCCCAAGGGCATCCATGTGGCGGAAGCCTTCATGGTGCGCCACAGCCTCCAGTGGCTGGCCGCCCGGGCCCATGTCAAGAAAGGCGACATCGGCGACCTGCGCGCCATCCAGGTCTATTTCACCTATTTCAACCGCGATCCCAGGAACGTCCGCAACATGGCCGACATCGGTGGCGGCGGGCTCTACGACATCGGCTGCTATCCCATCACCGTGTCGCGCTTCATGTTTGGCGCCGAGCCCAGGCGCGTCATCGCCGCCTTTGACCGGGATCCCAAATTCAAGACCGACCGGGCCACTGGCGGCCTCGCCGATTTCGGCGATGGCCGTCACCTGAGCTTCACCGTCTCGACCCAGCTCGCCCCCTGGCAGCGGGCCCAGCTCGGCGGCACCAAGGGCCGCATCGAAATCGAGATTCCCTTCAATGCGCCGCCCGACAAGCCCAACCGCTATTTCCTCCAGGGCATGCAGATGAACGAAGGCAAATGGTATGATTTGCCTGTCTCCGATCAATACCAGCTGCAGGCCGAAGCCTTCGGCCGCGTCATCCGCAAGCAGGAAAAACCCGTCTGGGGCATCGAAGACGCCATCCAGAACATGAAAATCATCGACGCCTTCTTCCGCTCGGAAAAAAGCGGCAAGTGGGAGAAGCC
>CAZRZB010000226.1:0-3036 GCA_964604435.1 uncultured Aestuariivirga sp.
AGTTCAACCCCATGCTCGGCCATCGCGGCGTGCGCCTTGCCGTGTCCTATCCGGAGATTGCCGAGATGCAGGCCCGCGCCATCTTCGAGGCCGCCGTCGAGGTGGCGCAGAAATATGGCAAGGCGCCGATTCCGGAGATCATGATTCCGCTGGTCGTCGGCAAACTGGAATTCGACCATGTGCGCGCCAGGATCGTGGCCGTGGCCGAGGCGGTGCAAGGGGAAAGCGGCAGGGAGCTTCCCTATCTCGTCGGCACCATGATCGAACTGCCGCGCGCCGCCTTGCGCGCCGCCGAGATTGCCCAATCGGCGGAATTCTTTTCCTTCGGCACCAACGACCTGACCCAGACGACGCTTGGCATCAGCCGCGATGACAGCGCCCGCTTCATCGGCGAATACACCGCCAAGGGACTGCTGCAAGCCGACCCCTTCATCTCCATCGATATCGATGGCGTCGGCGAGCTTCTGCGAATCGCCGCGGCGCGCGGGAGAAAGTCGCGGCCCGATCTCAAACTGGGCATTTGCGGCGAGCACGCGGGCGATCCGGCGTCGATCGCTTTCTGCGAGGAAATCAGGCTGGATTATGTCTCCTGCTCGCCCTTCCGAATCGCCATCGCAAGGCTTGCTGCGGCCCAGGCAAGTATCAGAAACGGCTAAGTAATTTTGCCTCCTGCGGGGCGGTTAACCGTTCCTTAAAAAGCCCTGCAAAAATGCCCCGTTTTGGCCGGTTTGGGTTGCTGGCATGGTTAACCTATGCTAAACGCGAGGGGTATAAACTTCCGTAAGTGAAGTGATTGTGTCGCCAAGCTT
Source organism: uncultured Aestuariivirga sp. (assembly GCA_964604435.1). Lineage (GTDB taxonomy): Bacteria > Pseudomonadota > Alphaproteobacteria > Rhizobiales > Aestuariivirgaceae > Aestuariivirga. The sequence continues at coordinate 810 of CAZRZB010000226.1, forward strand.
GAGCAGGACCAGGGGATTTGCAGGAAAAACGCCCAGCACATAGGCCCATTGCCGATTTTCCCGTCTTTCCCGACATGAAAGAGCCGGGCGGCATCGTTCAGGAGTACGCGCCGTTTGTCTTTGGCGGCGTGATGCTGATTGCGGCCTTTGCCTTCGCCGGCAATTACATGGGCCAGAATGCCGTTGCCCACAATCTCTCGCCCGATGAATCGTCAATCAGCATCGTCTCTCCGGTCACCAACATCATTGCCAAGGGTTCGCTGCTGCCCGAGGGCGAGAATTTCGATATCGTAAACCTGAATGTTCTGGGCCGGCAGACCGTGATGAGCGCCGGCAAGGGCGATTACATCAATGCCGGTGGTGAATTCCAGATCACCCCCGCTTCCGTTGATCTTACCGGAAATTTGGATGTGTCGGCCCCGGCCGTGAAGCGCCTGGCGCTGGCCCCGTCACCGGCCAAGATAGAGAAATCATTCAAGCTGAAGCGCACCGAGAAGCAGGCCGTTGTGGCCCAGCGCCGCATCCGCCTTGCCGAGGAAAATTGCCTCGCCCGCGCCATCTATTTCGAAGCCCGCTCCGAATCGGAACTTGGCCAGCTTGCCGTGGCCCGTGTCATCCTGAACCGCACCAAGGATCCGGACTTTCCGAAATCCATTTGCGGCGTGGTCTACCAGGGGTCCAACCGGCGCAATTCCTGCCAGTTCTCCTTTGCCTGTGACGGCCTTCCCGACGACGTGAAGCAGCCCGCCGCCTGGGCCAACTCCAAGCGGATTGCCCAGAAGGCCATGGGTGACACCAAGTCCATGAAGATCATGAGCACCGCCACCAATTATCATGCCGACTATGTGCGCCCGAAATGGGCAGGCAATATGAAGCGTCTGATAAAGATTGGCCGCCATATCTTCTATTCCGATTCGTGATAGGGGTTTCCGGAAAGAGAATATTGAGGCGCCCCGGTGGCGCCTTTACTTTATGTGCCAGAGTGGGCTGAAAAAGGATTGATCATGGCTTGGAACGAAACCAGCGGCACCGCCTGGACCTATTTCGAGGGCGCCTGGCACAAGGGCAATCCGGCGATCATGGGGGCCATGGACCACGCGCCCTGGCTGGGCTCCTGCGTTTTTGACGGAGCCCGCGCCTTTGAAGGCGTGGTGCCCGATCTTGAGCTCCATTGCCAGCGCCTGGTGCGCTCGGCCAGGAGCTTTGATCTCAAGATACTGAAGAGTGCTGTGGAAATCGAGGCGATCATCCGCGAGGGCATCGCCAAATTTCCGAAAACCGCCGAGCTCTATCTGCGCCCCATGTATTGGGCCGCATCGGGCTTCGTTGACGTCGACCCCGAGTCGACGAAATTCTCCGTCTCGGTCTATGACTCGCCGCTGCCCAAGGCCACGTCATTCTCCGTCACGCTGTCGCCCTTCCGCCGGCCGTCCCATGAATATGCCCCCACCGATGCCAAGGCTGCCTGCCACTATCCCAATTCGGCCCGCGCCATGCGTGATGCCAGGGCCAGGGGCTTTGACAACGCCGTGATGCTGGACCCCCTGGGCCATGTCGCCGAGCTCACCACCGCCAACATCTGGTGCGCGAAGGATGGCGAGGCTTTCACCCCGGTTCCCAACGGCTGCTTCCTGAACGGTATCACCCGCCAGCGCGTCATTTCCCTGCTGCGCGGCGCGGGCATCAAGGTGCACGAGTGCAGCCTGGACTGGAAGTTTCTGCTTGAGGCCGATGAAGTCTTTTCCACCGGCAACTACAGCAAGGTCATGCCGGTCACCGCCATCGAGCAGCGCACCCTGCAGCCCGGCCCCATCGCCGCCAAGGCGCGCGAACTCTACTGGGCCTATGCCCACGGAAAGTAATTTTCCTCGGGAGGTCTCTGCAACATTCGCCCTCTCCCGTGCTCGGGCTTGACCCGAGTATGGGAGAGGGTGCCCGACAGGGCGGGTGAGGGCTCTTGGATGAAGGTTCCGATATTTGAAATTGTTGTAGCAAAAGGGCCCTCATCCGGCCTTCGGCCACCTTCTCCCGTCCTTTGGACGGGAGAAGGCCAATTTTTATGACAGCGAAAATATCTAAGGCCGCAGGATAAACGGCGTTCCCTCGAAAGCGTTGGCCCCGCGGCCGATCTTCGCGATGGCCCGCGACATGCGGCCGTTGCGCCCGAGGAGGGCGTCCGCATGGGAAACGATCAGCCGGTTGGGCGTGGCCGAAGGCGAGGCGGCGC
>CAZRZB010000227.1:0-3035 GCA_964604435.1 uncultured Aestuariivirga sp.
CCTTGAATCAGAACGAGACTGATTTGGGAATCCTGTTTGTCAACACGGCCTAAGCTGATCTATCTTGCCGATAGGCAGAATATGGAAGATTTCGGCTATCCCATACTAAATGATCGCTTTGTTTCCATGCCGCATGGGCCAGTTAATTCTATTACGCTGAATTATGTAAATGGAACTGTTGAAGATATTGGAGAATGGGAACACTTTATTGCTCCGCGTCTGTCTTATTCTGTGGCGGCAACGCAGGACTTTTCCCGTGAACAACTGGACGAGTTGAGTGATGCAGAAATTTCAACCCTGGAAAAGATTTGGGGAACTTTTGGAAGTTACGATAAATGGCAGTTGAGGGACTGGACCCACAATAATTGCCCAGAATGGGAAGACCCACAAGGGAGCGCAAATCCAATCCCGCACGAAAGAGTGTTCAAGTTTCTCAAGGTTGAAAACCCCGATGAGATGGCAGGCGCTCTGCATGAAGACCGGCATATAGAAGAGCTTTTTGCTCAACTCAGGGCTTGAGCTTGAGCTGGAAGCCAGCAAAAGTGGCACACTCCTAATCCCATCTGGAACGTCGCACGACCCTGACCGCAAACATCTGTTTGTAATCTGCGCACTGAATAGTTCGGATGCGCTGCTTGCGACAATTTCCAAATGGACGAATGATATTTGTGACAGCGCTTGCATATTGGAAGCAGGCGTACATCCTTTTATCGTCGCCAAGAGCTACGTTCTTTATCGCAAATGCAGAATCGAAAAATGCCAGGCGCTTGAAAAAGGCGTAGCGACCGGAGTTTTGATACCAAGAGAACCGTTTGTCGATGAACCGTTCAAGAGAATTTGTGCTGGCATTCTCACGTCAACGCAGATTCCGTGGAAAATAAAGCTGGCATTCAAGAAATGGAGAGAATGACCGAGCTCGGATCACCGCCTCGGAACAGCCAATTAGAAGACACTGCCATGACCGCAGAAGATAAGGCACCGACTATGAAACTTGCCCCTAGGCGCTATCGGCTGGTCGATCTGCTGGCCGGAATGGATAGCGACAAAAGGCAAGCAGAAGCCGAATGGGGCAGGGCGGCTGGCAACGAGGTTTGGTAAAGGCCAACAAAGCCTTTGCCCGGAATGAAACCAATTTCGACTGAGATATCCCCCAACCCATTGAAGTCCCACATTCCGCTCCCCCATCTCCCCACCTGTGATCCCCATCACAAATCCATTCATCCCCGGTTCAGCTAGCCAAGCCTAGAAAGGACCCCGGAAAGGACAGTTGAGTTATGCGCCGGATCAAGCTCATCGCAGCGGTACTGGCTGCCGCCATGCTGGCGGCCGCGCCGGCGTTGGCGCAGGTCAAGGTCCAGACCTACCGCAACCCCAATCTGGTGAAGCCGCCGCTGATCCTGATGATCAAGCCGCGCCAGGCGATCCGGATCGCGCTCATGGCCCAGCCCATGGCCAAGCCGCTGGGCGTGCGGCTGCAGGGCCCCCTCTATATCGTCAAGCTGAAACAAGGTAATAGAGTGATGCAGGTGCGGATCAATGCCGCATCGGGCGCGATCCAGTAACCGCGCCATGACCTTGGGCGGGGATTGATCGCATGCGGCTGCTCGTCGTCGAAGACGATCCGGACTTGAACCGCCAACTGGTCTCCGCCCTGCAAGATGCGGGCTATGCGGTCGACAAGGCCATGGACGGCGAGGAAGGCCATTACCTCGGCGATACCGAGCCCTATGACGGGGTGATCCTCGATCTCGGCCTGCCGGTGCTCGACGGCGTCAGCGTGCTGGAAAAATGGCGCCGGGCGGGCAAGAAAATGCCGGTCCTCATCCTCACCGCCCGCGACCGCTGGAGCGACAAGGTGGCGGGCTTCGACGCCGGCGCCGACGATTACGTCGCCAAGCCCTTCCACATGGAAGAAGTGCTGGCCCGCATAAGGGCGCTTCTGCGCCGCAGCGCAGGCCACGCCACCAGCGATCTCTCCTGCGGCTCCCTGGTGCTCGACACCAAGAGCGCCCGCGTCACGGTGAACGGCACGGCGGTCAAGCTCACCTCGCTGGAATTCCGTCTGCTGGCCTATCTGATGCACCACAAGGGCAAGGTCGTCTCGCGCACCGAGTTGGTCGAGCATCTCTACGACCAGGACTTCGACCGCGACTCCAACACCATCGAGGTGTTCGTCGGCCGCTTGCGCAAGAAGCTCGGCGTCGACGTGCTGCACACCATCCGCGGCATGGGCTATTGCGTGTCCGAGCCGGATAATGCGGGTTAGGTCGCTTGCCCTCCGGCTGATCCTGTCATCGGCCGCCATCAGCATCATCCTCATTCTCGCGGCCGGCTTCCTGCTGGCGGGCCTGTTCCAGGCGGCACTCGAGCGCAATTTCGATGCAAGACTCCATGCCGTGCTCGATGGGCTCCTCGCCAATGTTGAGTTGGGCCCCGACGGCGCGCCCATAATCAACGGCCAGCTCGCCGATACGCGTTTCAGCCTGCCGCTGTCGGGCTGGTACTGGCAGGTGACACCGCCTCCGGACAGCAAGGTCGGCGGGCTCACGTCGGGCTCGCTTCTCGAACAGCAGTTGGCACCCGATGCCGCATTGCTGGCCAAGCGCGATGCCGATGGCGTCGCCAATTTTTATCTGACCGACGACAACGGCGCGCAGTTGCGGGCAATCGAGCAGAGCTTCAAGCTGCCCGGCAGCGATGCTGAATTCTCCTTCCTGGTGGCCGGCAATTTCGACGAGCTCAAGCAGGAGGCGGGCGCCTTCCGCTGGGCGCTCATTTTGGTGCTGACCCTGTTGGGCGGCGGGCTTCTCGCCGCCATTCTCATCCAGGTGCGCTTCGGCTTGCGGCCGCTGATCAGGATGCAGGAGAGCCTGACGGCGATCCGCGAAGGCAGGGCCGAGCGCCTGGAAGGCGAATTTCCCGCCGAAATCGAGCCCGTCGCCGAGGAGCTCAATCTTCTCATCCAATCCAATACCGAAATCGTCCAGCGGGCCCGCACCCAGGTCGGCAATCCCGCCCATGCGCTGAAGACCCCC
>CAZRZB010000228.1:0-3016 GCA_964604435.1 uncultured Aestuariivirga sp.
TCCGGCACGCCCCATTCCGTGTCGTGATAGGCCACATAGACCGGATCCGTGCCGCACCATTTGCAGCGGCAAATTCCATCTTCATGCAAGATAGCAGGCACTAGGCATGACCCTTTGATATGACGTCATATTTTATCCACGAAGGCTTTTGCACCGAGGTCCTGACACCGTCTGTCAGCAGAGGTTCTTCCGCTTCGCTCAAACGGTCCAGGCGGATCAGGGCAAGCGCCCTGTTGCCGGCCGATGAGAGGACTGAACCGATGGTCTTCTCGCCACTCTTGATGGCCGCATCGTGCGGTGGCGCTGCGCCAGCAAACTGCACCGGAAGGATCCGGCTGCGGGCCGTGGCCCGGTGTTCCATCCGCGAGACAACTTCCTGCCCGATGTAGCAGCCCTTGCTAAAACTCACCGCCCCAAACTGGTCGAAATTTGCCTCGTGCGGAAACAGCAGGCCGGAACCGATGTCTCCGTCCGTGTCCGCAAGGCCCAGGGCAATGCGTGCACCGTCATAACCTGAACCCGGGGGCAACTTGCCTTTTTCGGCAATGAGGCGCCAGCCGATAAGAGGCGTGCGCGGGTCGGCATAGGCCATCGGCCCCGGGGGCCGTTCGGCGGCCACCCCAACCTCCAGGTCGTCGCGCTCTGTAAACGTCACCTTGGCCCGCAGCCGGTAGAACGTCAGCCGTTTCACCAGTTCGCCGCGCTGCGACGCGGCGCAATCGAGCAGATAGCCTTCGGCTGTTTTCAGCATGAAGAAGTCAAACAGGATTTTTCCCTGGGGTGTCAGCAGGCCGCCATAGCGGGCCTCGCCCTCGGCCAGATCCAGCATATCCGCCGTCACCAGGTTGTGCAGGAAGCTTTCCGCCTCCGGCCCCGCCAGGCTCAAAACCGCGCGTTCAGGCCGCACCTGCATGAAAAAGCTAGAATTCGCCATCCGCACCATTTACGGTTGCTTTGCGCCACAATCAAGGAAGCTGGATGAAACGCCGTGCTGATCTCATTCTGAAGGGTGGAACCATTGCCAATCACGATGGCATCGCCCTCCGTGACCTGGCGATCCATGAAGGCCGCATTGTCGGGCTGGGCGATGTCAGCGGCTTTTCCGCCGCCGGGACCCTGGATTGCACCGGGTTGCACATCCTGCCCGGCGTCATCGACACCCAGGTGCATCTGCGCGAGCCCGGCCTTGAACACAAGGAAGACCTCGAATCGGGCGGCCGTGCCGCCGTCATGGGCGGCGTCACCGGCGTCTTTGAAATGCCCAATACCAGGCCGCTCACCGTCACGGAAGCGGCATTGGCCGACAAGGTGGCCCGCGCCAGCAACCGCATGTATTGCGACTTCGCCTTCTACATGGGCGGCACCCGCGAGAATGTGGCCCAGCTTGCCGAATTTGAAAGGTTGCCCGGCTGTGCCGGCATCAAGGTCTTCATGGGTTCATCCACCGGCGAATTGCTGGTGGAGGATGACGAAGGCGTGGCGCGCATCCTGGCCCGGACCAATCGCCGGGCCGCCTTTCACAGCGAGGATGAGTTCCGCCTGCGCCAGCGCATCGGCGAGCAGGTGGCAGGCGATGCCGCAAGCCACCCGGTCTGGCGCGATGCCGAAGCCGCAAGGCTCTGCACCGAACGCCTCATCCGCATTGCCCGCAGGCTCGGCAAGCGCATCCATGTTCTCCACGTCTCAACCGCCGATGAAATGCCCCTGCTTGCCGCCGCCAAGGATGTGGCAACCGTCGAGGTCACGCCGCATCATTTGACCTTGTCCTCGGATGATTACGCCAGGCTCGGCACCCTGCTGCAGATGAATCCGCCGGTCCGCTCGAAGGAGCACCAGCATGCCATCTGGCAGGCCCTGCAGTCCGGCGTGGTGGATATCCTGGGTTCCGATCACGCTCCCCACACCCTGGAGGAAAAAGCCAAGCCCTATCCCCATTCGCCCTCGGGCATGACCGGCGTGCAAACCCTCGTTCCGGTGATGCTCGATCATGTCGGCAAGGGCCGCCTCTCGCTTGCGCGCTTCGTCGATCTCACCTCCCATGGCCCCGCCCGCATCTTCGGCATTGCCTGCAAGGGCCGCATCGCCGCGGGCTATGACGCCGATCTCACCATTGTCGATCTCAAGCAGAAGCGCCGCATCGAGAACAAGTGGATTGCCAGCAAATGCGGCTGGACGCCTTATGATGGCCATGAGGTCACCGGCTGGCCCAAGGGCACCTTCGTGCGCGGCCAGAAGGTCATGTGGGAAGATCAAATTTTAGAGACTCCTCGGGGCCAGCCCATTAAGTTTGTGGAAGCTTTGCCAGTGCTAAAGGATATCCCATGACTGAATCATTCCGTGCCATCCAGATTTCCAAGACCGAGCAGGGCCAGCAGGTGCAGTTTGTGTCGCTGGGCGAGGCCGATCTCATGGCGGGTGATGTGACCGTGGCGGTCAGCCATTCCTCGGTCAATTACAAGGATGGCCTGGCGCTCACCGGCAAGGCCCCCATCATCCGCAAGTATCCGCTCATCCCGGGCGTTGATTTTGCCGGCACGGTCACAAAATCGTCCCATCCCCGCTGGAAGGCGGGCGACCAGGTTGTGCTCAACGGCTGGGGTGTTGGCGAGCAGCACCATGGCGGCTTTTCCGAAATGGCCCGTGTCTCCGGCGACTGGCTGGTGGCCGTGCCGAAGGGCTGGACCTGTGCCGATGCCATGGCCGTGGGCGTTGCCGGCTATACCGCCATGCTTTGTGTGATGGCCCTGGAAGAGCAGGGGGTGAAACCCGGCGATGGCGAAGTTCTGGTCACTGGCGCTGCCGGCGGCGTCGGCACCGTTTCGATTGTTCTCCTCGCCCATCTCGGCTTTAAGGTTGCCGCCTCCACCGGCCGCCCCGAAGAAGCAGAGTTTCTCAGGAAGCTCGGCGCTTCGGCCATCATCGACCGCAATGAATTCAACGGCCCGGTGAAGCCCCTGGCCAAAATGCGCTGGGCCGGCGCCATTGATTCCGTCGGCTCCACCACGCTGGCCAATGT
>CAZRZB010000229.1:0-3013 GCA_964604435.1 uncultured Aestuariivirga sp.
TCATCAAGGGCCTGACGGAAAGCGGCCATGTGACCGACCACGCCGCCAATGGCGAGGATGGCCTCGCCCTGGCGCTGGAAAATATCCACGACATTCTCATCGTCGACCGCATGCTGCCCAAGCTCGATGGCCTCTCCATCATCCGCACCCTGCGGGCCAGGGGCATCGCCACGCCCGCCCTCATTCTCAGCGCCCTGAGCGATGTGGACGAGCGGGTGAAGGGCCTGCGCGCCGGCGGCGATGACTACCTGGCAAAACCCTATGCTTTCTCTGAGCTCCTCGCCCGGGTTGAGGGCCTTGGGCGGCGCAATTCCCAGGAACCCCTGGATACGAAGCTGAAGGCCGGCGACCTTGAAATCGACCTGCTCACCCGCGCCGTCACCCGCGGCGGCCAGGCCATTCCCCTGCAGCCCCGCGAATTCAAGCTGCTCGAATACCTCATGCGCAATGCCGGCCATATCGTCACCCGCACCATGCTGCTGGAAAATGTCTGGGACTATCATTTCGATCCGCAGACCAATGTGATAGATGTGCATGTCTCAAGGTTGCGCTCGAAGATCGACAAGGGTTTCAAGGAGCCCCTTCTTCAGACCGTGCGGGGAGCCGGATACATGATACGTGCAGTTTAATCCGAAGATACTGAAGACCTCGACCTTCCGCCTGGCAGCCATTTATCTGCTGGTCTTTGCCGTCTCGGTGGGCGCCATCCTGGCCTATGTGTACTGGAACACGGCAGGCCTCCTCGAGCGCCAGACCGACGCCACCATCCGCGCCGAAGTGCAGGCCCTCGCCGACCAATACCGCATCCTGGGCTTGCGCGGCATCGTCGACACCATCGAGCGCCGGAGCGCCGAACGCGGCGGCGGAATCTACCTGCTGGCCGACGCCGGGGACAAGCGCGTGGCGGGCAATCTCGAATCGGTGCCGCCGCAGATGATCGATGAGAGCGGCTGGATCGATTTTCCGCTCGATATCAAGATCGGCCAGACATTGCAGCGCCGCTCGGCGCGGGCCTTCCATGCCGACCTCACCGGCGACTATGAACTGGTTGTCGGCCGCGACGTGCAGGAATCGCGGCTCTTCGCCGACATCATCCGCCGCACCCTTTACTGGGCCTTGGGGATTGCCCTGGTTCTGGGCCTGGGCGGCGGCTGGCTTACCAGCCGGAACTTCCTGCGCCGGGTGGACGCCATTACCGATGCCAGCCGCACCATCATGGGCGGTGATCTTTCAAGCCGGATGCCGGTTGCCGGTTCCGGCGACGAGTTGGACAAGCTCGCCCGTTCCCTCAACGAGATGCTCGACCAGATCGAGCGCCTGATGACCGGGATGAAGGAGGTCACCAGCAATGTGGCCCATGACCTGAAAACCCCGCTGACGCGGCTCAAGGCCCGGGTCGAATCCGCCTTGCGCTCCAACAGTAAGAGCGAATACCGCGCCGCCCTGGACAAGACGATCGAAGAATCCGACCGCCTGTTGCAGACCTTTAATGCGCTGCTCTCCATCGCCCGGGCCGAATCCGGACAGTCCCGCGACATGCTGCAGGCCATTGATGCCCGCGAGATCGTCGAAGACGTGGCCGAGCTCTATGAACCCATTGCCGAAGAAGCGGGCGGAACGCTCACGGTTTCAGTGGTGCCAGGCCTGAATGTTCTCGCCGACCGCCAGCTCCTTTCGCAAGCCCTGAGCAACCTGGTGGACAACGCCCTGAAATATGGCGTGACCGAAGAAAATCCAAAACCGCAGATCGAGATCACCGGAAGGCTGGAGGAGGGCTCCGTGGTCATTTTCGTTGCCGACCGCGGCGCTGGAATTCCTCCCGAAGACCGGGCCCGGGTGCTCGACCGTTTCGTGCGTCTGGAGCCAAGCCGCAGCAAGCCGGGCAACGGCCTGGGCCTCAGCCTCGTGGCCGGCGTCATGAAGCTGCACGGCGGCGCCCTGCTTCTGGAAGACAATGAGCCGGGCCTCCGCGCCAAGCTGGTGCTTCCGCTTCACCATATGGCTGGCTAGTATGGCCCCATGACTGGGGTTTTTTCCGACCGCGTGAATATTGCAATGCCTGCGCCGCGCGATGCCGAGGGCGCGGCGAGGTTCTGGAATGATCTGGCGCCCGTCCATCAGGCGTCGCTGCAAGGCCACCGCACATTCCTTGAATCCGTGGCTGGTGGCTCACCCCACCTCAGGGCCCTCATGCTGCGTGACCCGCTGTTTCTGATCGACGCCATGGGCCAGAGGCCGGAAGACCTGCTGTCTTCCATCTGTGCCGGCCTTCATGCGGCGGAGACGCTGGCGGAGCAGAGCGACATCATGGTGGCGCTGCGCCATGCCAAGGCGAAGGCTTCGCTGCTCATCGCCCTTGCCGACCTGGGGCAAATATGGACGGTCGACGAGGTGACCGGAGCTCTCACGCGTTTTGCCGATGCAATGCTGGGAGCCACCATCAACTGGCTGTTGCTTGATGCCGTGCGTGGTGGAAAATTCCGCTGTGCCGATCCGGAAAACGCCTCGAAGGACTGCGGCTATGTGGCACTCGCCATGGGCAAGCATGGGGCAGGCGAGCTCAACTACTCCAGCGATATCGACCTCATCATTCTCTATGATCCTGAGGCCGCGCCGCTGGCCGCAGGCGTCGAACCGGCGATTTTCTTTGTCCGGCTGACCAAGCGGCTGGTCACTCTGCTGCAGGACGTGACCGGGGACGGCTATGGTTTCCGGGTGGACCTGCGCCTGCGCCCGGACCCCCGCGCCACCCAGGTGGCCATCTCCATGGAAGCCGCCGCCAACTATTATGAAAGCATGGGGCAGAACTGGGAGCGCGCCGCCATGATCAAGGCGCGCCCCGCCGCCGGCGACATTGCCCTTGGGCTGGAGTTCCTGCAGCGGTTGAAACCCTATATCTGGCGCAAGTATCTGGACTTCGCGGCCATCGCCGATGTGCAATCCCTGAAGCGCCAGATCCACGCGGTGAAGGGCCATGGCACCATCGCGGCCCATGGCCACAACATCAAGCTTG
>CAZRZB010000230.1:0-2989 GCA_964604435.1 uncultured Aestuariivirga sp.
TCACCGAAGCCGAGTACAATGGCGAAGTGGCCAAGATCAAGGCCATGGTTGAAGCCAATGCCATTACCTGGGACGTGATCGACGTTGACACCGCAACCGGCCTCCAGGGCTGCGCGGAAGGCGCTCTCGAAACCATTGACTGGGCCAAGCTCGGGCTTGACCGCTCGAAATTCATCGGTGGCGACCTTTTGGATTGTGCCGTTCCGACCATCGTTTATGGCACCGTGTTCGGCTATGACACGTCAAAGCTGCCAGAGGGTCCGACAACGATCAACGACTTCTTCGATCTCGCGAAATTCCCGGGCAAGCGCGGCATCTTCAAGAATCCGACGGTAAACCTGGAATGGGCACTGATTGCCGACGGCGTATCTGCGGCTGACGTTTACACGGTTCTGGCAACGCCGGAAGGTGTTGACCGTGCGTTCAAGAAGCTCGACACGATCAAGAGCGAACTCGTCTATTGGGAAGCTGGCGCCCAGGCGCCGCAACTGCTTGCCGATGGCCAGGTTGTGATGGTTTCGGCTTGGAACGGCCGTTTGCAGAAGGCGATTGATGCCGACAAGAAGCCCTTCAAGATCGTCTGGGACCATCAGGGCCTGGATTGGGACTGGTGGTCAATCACCAAGGGCACGCCTAAGATCGAAGAGGCCTATCGCTTCGTCGCGTTTGCCTCCGGCGCTGGCCCCCAGGCTGAGCAGACCAAGCACATTGCCTATGGCCCGGCCAACAAGGATGCCATTCCAAACGTGGATCCGGCAACCCTGCCGAACCTGCCAACGGCGCCTGACAACCTCAAAACCGCTTTCAACGTGGACCCGCAGTTCTGGGCTGACCATGGCGATGAGCTGAAAGAGCGTTTCAACGCCTGGCTCGCGAAGTAAAATATCCGGGGCGGGAGGCAACTTCCGCCCCGATTCTTTTTCGGTGATGGGGCGTTGGCGATGACTGATGACGTGATGCGGACAGCGGACGGCACGCCGCTAAAGGTTAAATTACGCCAGGCGGAACGCCGCGAGGTGCGGCGGGCGTTCATGCTCATTGCGCCTCTCTTCCTGTTCATTGTCATTTCGTTCCTGATTCCCATTCTGGTCATGCTCAAGAATGCGTTCTATGACCCGGATATCTTCAATAACCTGCCGCAGACCACCGAGCTGCTGCGCCAGTGGGACGGCAAGGCGCTTCCAAGTGAAGAGGTGTTTGCGGCCTTTGCGGCGGACCTCAAGACGGCCAGCAAGGCCAAGACGGTGGCCCTTGTTGGCAAGCGCCTCAACTACGAGGTGCCAACGCTCAAATCGAAGGTCACCATCACAGCGCGAAAGCTCGACAAGATTGAGAACGGGCCGTGGATGGAGGCGATAACAGCCGCTGATCCCATCTGGAAGGACGTCGCCACCTGGGCCGTGGTGAAACGGGCAGGCAGCGCCTTTACGCCTTATTACCTGCTGAGTGCTCTGGACCTGAGGCAAGGCGTCGACGGCGGCATTGAACGCACCCCCGAGAACCGGCGGATTTATTTGCAGGTGCTGGGGCGTACTTTGGGCATCAGCCTGCTGGTCACACTGTGCACGCTCGTTCTCGGCTATCCGGTTGCCTTCATGCTGGCAACCCTGCCGCAGCGAACCGCCAGCATTCTGATGATCTTTGTGCTGCTACCGTTCTGGACCTCGCTGCTGGTGCGCACAACGGCCTGGACCATTCTGCTGCAGGATGGCGGCGTGATGGCACAGTTCCTCCATATCAGCGGCATAACTTGGATTGCCAACACGCTTGGGCTCATGTCAGGTGAACCGCACCTGTTCAAGACCCGCTTTGCCACGGTGCTGGCCATGACCCACATCCAGCTGCCGTTCACCTTGCTTCCCATCTACAGCGTGATGAAGACCATTTCGCCGACGTACATGCGCGCGGCGAAGTCCCTGGGCGCCACGCCGTTCCATGCCCTCCGCACGGTCTATGTGCCACAGACCATGCCGGGGGTTGCAGCAGGCTGCCTGCTCACCTTCATTCTGAGCCTCGGTTATTTCATCACGCCGGCGCTGGTCGGCGGCGGCTCGGACAACATGATTGCCGGCTTCATTGACACGGCGATGAACAGCGAAGGCAATTGGGGCAAATCCTCTGCCCTTGGCTTTGTGCTGCTGACCGCAACGCTCATTCTCTACTATGTTTACAACCGAATGATCGGCATCGACAAAATGAAGCTGGGCTAGAACGCAATGGCATTGCCTCCCTACATGACGACTTCCGAAAAGGTTTCCTATTATGGCCTGCGGATTTTCGTAGTCCTGGTGTTGCTGTTCCTGATCGCGCCGATCCTGGCCATCATGCCGCTGTCGTTCAACTCAGAAACGTTTTTCAGCTATCCGATGCCGGGGTTTTCAACGCGTTGGTACACGGGCGGAGTCGATGGCTTTTTTACAGATCCAAGGTGGACTGGCGCGTTGAAGCTTTCGCTCTTTGTCGCTTTTGCTACGACCGTGCTCGCAACCTGCCTTGGCACGCTGGCGGCCCTTGGCCTTTCGCGCTCCAATATTCCGGGACGCGCCGCAATCATGGCCGTGCTGATTTCCCCAATGATTGTTCCGGTCATCATTTCGGCAATCGGGCTGTTTTTCTTTTATGCCTACACGAACCTCAACGGCACACTCGTGGGCATCATTCTGGCTCACACCGCCCTGGCCACGCCCTTTGTGGTCATCACTGTGACGGCAACGCTTATGAGCTTTGACCGTACCCTCATGCGGGCAGGAGCCTCGCTTGGCGGTTCGCCGCATACAGTATTTTTCAAAGTGGTGCTGCCGCTCATTCTGCCCGGGGTCATTTCAGGAGCGCTTTTTGCGTTTGTCACATCCTTCGACGAGGTGATCGTGATCCTGTTCATCGGCGGGCCGGAACAGCGCACCCTGCCGCGGCAGATGTTTGCCGGCATCCGCGAACAGATCAGCCCGACGATCACCGCCGCGGCAAGCGTGCTGATCGTGTTCTCAAC
>CAZRZB010000231.1:0-2983 GCA_964604435.1 uncultured Aestuariivirga sp.
GCTGGTGGGCATTGGTCAGCCCCCGTGGCTTCATCGGGCCGTGACGCAGCGTTTCAGGACCGCTTTCCGCCATCACCTCGATGGGCAGGCAGCCGCTGAAATAGGGTGTGGATTTTTCCCATTCCTTGAACTCGGTTTTCTCGCCCGCAAGCAGGGCCTGCACAAAGGCCTCATACTCCGGCTTGGTCAGGGGGCAATTGATGTAGTCCTTGCCGGTGCCGCCAGGCCCCACCTTGTCATAGCGCGATTGAAACCATGCCTTGTCCATGTCGATGGTTTCGCGGTGAATGATGGGCGCAATGGCGTCAAAGAAGGCAAGATCCGCCGCGCCGGTCAACTGCCCGATGGCCTTGCTCAGGGCAGGGGAGGTGAGCGGCCCCGTGGCTACGATGACGCTGTCCCAATCCGCGGGCGGCAGTCCGCAAACCTCGTCATAGGCAATGCTGATCAGGGGATGCGCCTTGAGGGTTTCCGTGATCTCAGCCGAAAAGGCGTCACGGTCAACCGCCAGGGCGCCGCCCGCGGGAACCTGATGCCGGTCGGCGGTTGCCATGATGAGCGAGGCGGCCTGCCGCATTTCCCAGTGCAGGAGGCCCACCGCATTCTGGTCTGCATCGTCGGAGCGGAAGGAATTCGAGCACACCAGTTCGGCAAAGCCGCCGGTCTTGTGGGCGTCCGTGCCCACCTTGGGCCGCATCTCATGCAGCACCACGGGAACGCCTGCCTGCGCCGCCTGCCAGGCCGCCTCGGACCCCGCCATCCCGGCGCCAATGATGTGGATAGGTTTTGTCATGGCCCGGCTGTTAGCACAGTCGCGCCGTGAAACAAACTCACGGCTTGCGCAATGGTCCGGGGAGAGTCATGACAGGCAAAGGAGTCCAGCACATGTCATCTACCCTGGCCGATATCGCTGCCGAACTTGAATCCATCCGGGCCCTGTCCCTGTGGAAAACCGAGCGGCCGATCCTGTCGCCGCAAGGCGCGCATATTGAGGTGGATAATCACCGCGAGGTGCTGAATTTCTGCGCCAACAACTACCTCGGCCTGGCCGACCATCCCGCCCTCATTGCCGCCGCGAAGGAGGCCCTGGACAGCCATGGGCTTGGCATGGCCTCGGTCCGTTTCATCTGCGGCACCTCCGATCTCCACCTCGCGCTCGAAAAACGCCTCGCCAATTACCTGCAGACGGAGGATGCCATTCTTTACGCCGCCTGTTTTGATGCCAATGGCGGCGTCTTCGAGCCGCTTTTTGGCGAACAGGATGCCATTGTCTCCGACACCCTGAACCATGCCTCGATTATCGATGGCATTCGCCTGAGCCGGGCGGCCCGTTACCGCTATTCCAATGGCGATATGGCGGACTTGGAGGCGCAGTTGCAGCTTGCCAGGACCCAAGGAAAGCGCCGCATTGTCATCGTCACCGACGGCGTCTTTTCCATGGATGGCTATTTTGCCAAGCTCGGCGAAATCAGGAAGCTCGCCGATACTTACGACGCCATGATCATGGTGGATGATTGCCATGCCACGGGTTTCATCGGGGCACAGGGCAGGGGAACCCCGGCCCGTGCGGGAATCAAAGTCGATATTCTCACCGGCACCCTTGGTAAAGCTCTTGGCGGTTCCGCGGGAGGCTATATCGCAGCCGCAAAGCCCATCGTCGACCTCATGCGCCAGCGTTCTCGCCCCTATCTCTTTTCCAACGCCTTGCCGCCGCCCATTGTCGCTGCTGCTATCAAGGCCATCGATCTGGCGGAAGCCGGAGACGGCCTGCGAACCAGGCTCTTTGACAACGCCAGACGCTTTCGCGCTGGCATGAGCAATGCGGGATTCAAACTCCTGGCAGGCGAACATCCGATCATTCCCGTGATGCTTGGCGAAGCCAAACCCGCCCAGGAGATGGCCGCAAAACTCTATGAACGCGGCATCTATGTCACCGGCTTCTTCTTCCCCGTGGTGCCGAAGGGGCAGGCGCGGATCAGAACGCAGATGTCCGCTGCCCATTCCAGCGAGGATATTGATGCAGCCATCGCGGCCTTCGCCGCCGTCGGCAAGGAATTGGGAGTGATCTGATGCGCGCACTGGTCAAGGCTGAAGCCAGGGAAGGCCTCGTCCTCCGCGATGAACCCATTCCCCGGATCGGTCCCGATGATATCCTCATCAAGGTCGCCAAGACCGGAATCTGCGGCACCGATCTTCACATCTGGAAATGGGATGAATGGGCCCGGAAGACCATTCCGGTTCCCATGGTCGTCGGCCATGAATACGCCGGCGTGGTGACCGAGATCGGCAGTCATGTGCGCACCGTGAAGGTGGGCGACCGGGTTTCCGGCGAAGGCCACTTGATCGGCATGAAGAGCCGCATGGCCCGCGCCGGCCACTTCCATTTGGATCCTGAAACCAAGGGCGTGGGCGTGAATGTGCCGGGCGCCTTTGCCGAATATCTGAAGCTCCCTGCCTTCAATGCCATCCACTTGCCGCCGGAAGTCGACGACGAGATCGGTGCCATCCTCGATCCCCTCGGCAATGCCGTGCATACCGCGCTCTCCTACGATCTCGTCGGCGAGGATGTCCTGATCACCGGTGCCGGCCCCATCGGCATCATGGCAGCCGCCGTCTGCCGCCACGTAGGCGCCCGCCACATCGTCATCACCGATATCAATGATTACCGACTTGAACTCTGCAACCAGGTGGCCGACGCGGTCACCGTGAATGTCTCCAAGGAAGATCTGAAGTCCGTCATGCAGCGCATCGGCATGCGCGAGGGCTTCGACATCGGCCTGGAAATGTCAGGCGCCCCCAAGGCCTTCGACCAGATGACCGACCACATCATCATGGGCGGCAAGATCGCCATGCTGGGTATTCCCTCCCAGCCGGTGCCGGTGGACTGGAACCGGGTGATTTTCAAATCCCTCACCATCAAGGGCATCTATGGCCGCGAGATGTTTGAAACCTGGTACAAGATGATCGCCATGCTGCAATCGGG
>CAZRZB010000232.1:0-2974 GCA_964604435.1 uncultured Aestuariivirga sp.
TGCTACACGCGCGATCCCCTGATCATGGTGAAAGGCGGCGCCATCATCTGCCGCATGGGCACGCGGGTGCGCCGCGGCGAAGAGCTGGCGATCACCCGCACCCTGGCGCGGCTTGGCATTCCCATCCTGCGCACTCTCTCGGGCAGCGCCCTGATGGAAGGCGGCAGCTTCGCCTGGATCAATGAGCGCACGGCGGTCATTGCCTGTGGCATCCGGGTGAACCGCGAGGGGGCCGAGCAGGTCGGCGAGGTGCTGAAGCGCCAGGGGGTTGAACTCCTCATCATCGATCTCTTCGGCTACGACCTGCACATCGACGGCTCCTTCCAGATGATCGGCAAGGACCTCGCCATCGTCGATCCCTTCGGCCTGCCCTTCTCGTTTCTCGAAAAGCTCAAGGAACTGAAGGTGCGCACCGTTGAGATCTCGCCGTCCGACGACAGGTGGATCATCAATTCCCTGGCGGTTGCCCCCGGCGAACTCCTCATGCCGCCTGGGGCCACAAATCAGACGCTCGACGCTCTGGCCAGGCATGGCGTGAGCTGGACGGTGGTGCCTTATGGTAAAATGCAGCTTAACGGTGGCGGCATCCATTGCTCGACCACGCCGCTGATCCGCGATCCGGTGTAAGCAGCGGTTAACCATGGCGCCAAACTGACAATTCGCTGACAAACCCGTTCAGACCGGCGTCAGGCAGCCGATGCCAAAATGGCAGCATATTCTAAACCATTTATGCTAGTATTGCACCGGTCTCGACTGTGCCGGAAGGTAAGTTCATGCTTTCACGCCGACAAATGCTCCTGGGTTTCTGGGCCAGCCTGTTTCTGCTGACCGCCAGCGGCGCTGCCGTGGCCGAAGATGGGGACGGCGGTGATTCCGGAGGTGGCGACTCGGGAGGCGGTGATTCCGGAAGCGATGACTCCGGGGGCGGCGACTCTGGAAGCGATGACTCTGGGGGCGACGACTCGGGTGCCGATTCCAGCGACGATGGTGACACCGATGACGACCAGGACGAAGCGCGCCAGGCTGTGGCGCGTGGCGAGGCGACGGCGCTGCGGGATATTCTGCTGACGGTAAGGAAAAAATACGCCGGTGAAATCGTCCATGTCGATCTCAAGAAGCGGTTCAACCGCCTGGTCTACATGATCAAGCTGATTGACCCTTCGGGCAAGCTGTTGCTGGTGCGGATCGACGCCAGGAACGGCGCCATTCTCGGGGTGCAAAGGATCTGAGATGCGAATCCTGATCGTCGAGGATGAACCGCGCATCGCGGCCGATATTGCTGGGGCCGTTACCTCGCTCGGCTATGTCGCCGAAACCGTCCACGACGGCGAAACGGCCTGGTTCAAGGGCGGCACCGAAAGCTACGGCGCCGTCATCCTCGACCTCGGCCTGCCCAAGCTCGATGGCGTCACCCTGCTCAAGCGCTGGCGCCAGGAAGGGGTGAAAGTTCCGGTGCTCATCCTGACCGCCCGCGGCAGCTGGAACGAACGGGTGGAAGGCATCGACGCAGGGGCCGACGACTATCTGGCCAAGCCCTTCCGCATGGAGGAACTGCTGGCGCGGCTCCGCTCCATCCTGCGGCGCTCCAGCGGGCATGCCGCACCGGTCATGTCGGTCGGCGAGATCAGCATCGACACGCGCAGCATGCAGGTCACGGTGGGCGGCAAGCCGGTGAATCTGACGCCGCTCGAATACCGGCTGATCAACTATCTCTTCCACCACCGCGGCCGCATCGTGTCGCAAAGCGAACTCGGCGAGAACCTCTATGACCACGACAACGACCGCGACCCCAACGCGATCGAAGCGCTGGTCGGGCGCCTGCGCCGCAAGCTGAAGGTGGACGTGATCGAGACGCGCCGGGGCTTTGGCTACCTTGTCTCCGGAAACGCTGCATGAACAGCGGCTCGCTGCGGCTGCGGCTGCTTGCAGCCTCGGCTGTTTCAATTCTCCTGGCCCTCTTCCTGTCTGGCCTGGCGCTCATCAAGCTGTTCGAGTCGCAGGTCTCGGCGCGGGTGGAACGCGAGCTCGGCAACCACCTCCTGCAACTTGCCGGGGCTCTCGAAACCGATGCGGCCGGCAAACTCCTTCTTGCCCGGCAGATGGCCGATCCCCGCTTCCAGCAACCCTTGAGCGGCCTCTACTGGCAGATTGCCATGGACCAGCAGGAGCCGCTGCGTTCCCGGTCATTGTGGGATGAAAGCCTGGACCTGCCGCCCCCGGGCGGCAGCGAGGAGGGGCGCATCCTGCGGATCGCCGGGCCTGACGCAAAACCACTGATTGCCGTCGAACGGGTCGTCAGCGTGCTCAAGCAGGGCACGGCCTACGATGTCCGGCTGGTTGTCGGTGCCGATGCCGCCGAGGTCAGCGAGCCGGTTGCCTCTTTCACCCGCTGGCTGTTCGTCTCCCTTTCGGCGCTGGCGCTCTTCCTCGCCGTTGCGGCATGGGCCCAGGTCAAGGTCGGATTGCGGCCGCTGGAGGCGTTGCGCGCCGGACTGAGCCAGATCCGGCAGGGCGAATTGACCCGGCTTTCCGGCAGCTATCCGGTGGAAATCGCCCCGCTCGTCGAGGAATTGAACGGGGTACTCGACATTCAGGAGAAATCGCTCGCCCGGGCCAGGGCCCGCGCTGCCGATCTGGCCCATGGCCTGAAGACACCGCTGACGGTGCTCAGTGCCGTCGCCCGCGAATTGCGCGCCAAGGGGCGAAGCAAGGCCGCCAGGGATATTTCCGAACAGGCCGATGCCATGCATGTGGTCATCGAACGTGAGCTTTCCCGCGCCCGGCTCGGCCAGGGACGCGGCGCCGCGCGAGTCATACTGGCGCCGGAAGTCGAGCGCCTTGCGGCGTCCCTGCGGCGGCTGCCGCCGGGCGAAAAACTGAAATGGGAGGTTGCCATCCCGTCCGGCGTCGCGGTGCGCATCGAGAAGGCCGATCTGGTCGAACTGCTCGGCAACATTCTCGACAACGCCCGCAA
>CAZRZB010000233.1:0-2857 GCA_964604435.1 uncultured Aestuariivirga sp.
CATGACGTTGCTTGACGTCCGCAATGTGTCGAAAAGTTTTGGCGCTATCCGGGCGGTGAATGATATCAGTTTTTCGGTGGATCCCGGCGAAGTTGTCGGTCTCATGGGCGACAACGGTGCGGGGAAGTCCACCATGGTCAAGCTGATCGCCGGCAATTTCCCGCCCAGTGAGGGCGAAATCGCCGTCGACGGCCAGGTCTGCCATTTTCATAAACCCATTGAAGCCCGTGCCAAGGGCATCGAGGTTGTTTACCAGGATCTGGCGCTGGCCGACAATCTGACGGCGGCGCAGAATGTGTTTCTCGGCCGCGAGACGAAGAAGGGTTACTGGCCCTTCAAGGTTCTCGACAAGCAGAAAATGATCGACCGGTCGGAAGAGCTGTTCGGCGAACTCAAGTCGGAAACCCGGCCGCGCGATCTGGTCAGGAAAATGTCGGGCGGCCAGCGCCAGGCGGTGGCCATCGCCCGTACCAGGCTTTCCAACGCCAAGCTGGTCCTGATGGACGAACCAACGGCGGCCATTTCGGTGCGCCAGGTGGCCGAGGTTCTCGAACTCATCCGCCGGCTCAAGTCGCAAGGGGTGGCGGTCATGCTGATCAGCCACCGCATGCCAGACGTCTTTGCAGTTTGCGACCGGATCATCGTCATGCGCCGTGGCGCCAAGGTTGCCGACAAACCCACTTCAGCGACATCGCCGGAAGAGATCACCGGTCTCATTACGGGAGCGATCCGTGCCGCATAAAGCCGAGAAATCCGCCGGGACAGGCCACGCCTCCATCTCCGATGTGGTGGGCATCAAGGAACAGACCGTCTTCCAAAGGCTGATCGCCAGCCAGCCCTTCTGGGTGACAATAGCCCTTGCCATTCTCGTGGCCGTGATGGCGGCCCAGGAGCCGAGCTTCGGCACTTCGGACAACGCCGCCAATGTGACCCGCAACTTCGCGCCCTTCGGCATCATGGCGCTTGGCATGACGGTGGTGATCATCACCGGCGGCATCGACCTTTCGGTCGGTTCGATCATGGGACTGGTTGCCATTGTGGCGGGCCTGTTTCTGACCTGGGAATATCCCTGGTATGTGGCCTTCTTCATGGGGCTTGTGACCGGGCTGATCTGCGGGGCGGTCAACGGCTATTTCGTGGCCTATGTCGGCATGCCTTCTTTCGTCGTGACCCTCGGCATGCTGTCGATCGCGCGTTCGCTCGCGGTGGTGTTTTCCGCCAACCAGATGCTTTACAAGTTCGGCCCCGACGCGCCGATCGTCAAGGCCATCGGCCAGGCGAAATGGCCCTTGCACGCGCCGGCGGGCTGGGCGCCGCACTGGATTCCCGAACTGTCATCGCATTTCTGGGTAATGGTGGTGCTCGCCCTGTTTGTCGGCTTCATCTTCAATTTCTCCGCCTGGGCCCGGCATCTCTTTGCCATCGGCGGCAATGAGCAGGCGGCGCGCCTCACCGGCGTTCCGGTCGACTGGATCAAGTTCCAGTCCTATGTCTTCTGCGCCTTCACGGCCTCGGTCGCCTCGCTCCTGCTGCTCGGCTACAACGGCTCGGCCATCAATGCCATGGGCCAGGGCTATGAGCTGCGCGTCATCGCGGCCACGGTCATCGGCGGGGCCAGCCTGATGGGGGGCGCCGGGACGGCCTTCGGCGCGGTCATCGGCTCGGCCTTTCTCGAAGTCATCCGCAACGCCCTGCTGATGGCGGGCATCGATTCGAATTGGCAGGGCGCCTTTGTCGGCGGCTTCATCATTCTCGCGGTACTTCTCGGCATGCAAACCGGTGGCAAGTCCATCATCACCGCCACGGTGGAAAGGTTGTTTCCGAAGAAGCACCACTAGAAACCGGATTCACTGCGGATAATCAGTGAAAGTCAAAATGGAGGAAAGACAATGAAGAAATTTTTGCTGACCGCGGCAGTCGCCCTTGGCGCCCTGACCGTGGCGATGCCGGCGGCCCAGGCGAAGTACGTCTTCGCCCTGGTGCCGAAGAACATGAACAACCCGTTCTTCGACCAGGCGCGCGATGGCTGCAAGAAGGCCGAAGCGGAATCCAACGGCGCCTTCGAGTGCATGTATATCGGTCCTGGCGAGCATGGCGGCGGTGACGAAGCCGTGGCTATCGTGCAGGATCTGGTGGCCAAGAAGGTTGACGGCATTGCTGTTTCTCCCGCCAACGCGGCGGCCATGGCGGTTGCCGCACAGGCCGCCAAGGATGCCGGCATTCCGGTTCTGACCTGGGACTCCGACCTGCTGCCCGAGAACAAGGACCTGCGTGTGGCCTATATCGGCACCCATAATTACGAGATCGGCACCAACCTCGCCAAGCTCGCCATGCAGATCAAGCCAAACGGCGGAACTGTCTGCATCCAGTCGGGCGGTGCTGCGGCCGCCAACCACAACGAGCGCATGCAGGGCATTCGCGATGTCCTGGCTGGCAAGGCATCGGCGGCTTCGCCTGGCGACCGTCTGACCGGACAGAACGGCTGGACGGAAATCGATGGTTGCCCGCTTTACACCGACGACGATTTCCCGCGCTCGGTGCAGCAGTTCGAAGACATCATGGCAAAGAACCCGAACCTTGATGCCTTCATTCCGACCGGCGGCTTCCCGCAGTTCATTCCCGATGCGAACCGCGCCGCGGTGGGCAAGTACAAGGACAAGATCGCTTCAAAAGCCTTGGCCCTTGTTGTTGCCGACACGCTGCCGGTCCAGATCGACCAGATGAAGGAAGGCCTGTCGCTCGGCCAGGTCGGCCAGCGCCCGTTCGAAATGGGCTACCAGACCATGATGTCGCTGTGGGCCATGAAGGAAGGCAAGGCGCCGCCCGCCGACCCGACCTACACCGGTCTCGACGTCTG
>CAZRZB010000234.1:0-2856 GCA_964604435.1 uncultured Aestuariivirga sp.
GGCATGGCGCTGCATGGCGGCGTCATTCCCTATGGCGGCACCTTCCTGGTGTTCACCGACTACTGCCGCCCCTCCATCCGCCTCGCGGCCCTGATGGGCGTGCGCTCGATCTTCGTCATGACCCATGATTCCATCGGTCTCGGCGAAGATGGTCCAACCCACCAGCCGGTTGAACATCTGGCGGCCCTTCGGGTGATCCCGAATCTCCTGACCTTCCGGCCCTGCGATGCAGTTGAAACCGCCGAATGCTGGCAACTCGCCCTGCAGACGGCGACCGGCCCCAGCGTGCTGGCCCTTACCCGGCAGAAACTGAAGCCGGCCCGCCTTGCCTATTCGCCCAAGAACCTGTGTGCCTTGGGGGCCTATGAAATCGCCCCGTCGGCCAAGAAAGCCAGGGCTGTCATCTTTGCTTCCGGCTCGGAAGTTGAAATCGCCATCGAAGCCAAGGCAACCCTCGACAAGGCCGGCACGCCGACCCGTGTCGTGTCTGTTCCATGCATGGAACTCTTCGAAAAACAGTCAAGGGGCTACAAGGAAAAGCTTCTAGGCCCCGAGAAAATCCGCATCGCCATTGAAGCGGGCGTGGCCCAGGGCTGGAACCGCTTCATCGGCAATGACGGCGTGTTCATCGGCATGAAGGGCTTTGGCGCCTCGGCCCCGGCGGAGGCTCTCTACAAGCACTTCGGCATCACCGCCAAGGCCATCGTCAAGGCCGCACGGAAGTAGCCGCAAACCATGGCCGATTTTAAAACCCTCGATGATGTCGATGTCGCGGCCAAGCGCGTCGTCATCCGCCTCGACCTCAATGTTCCCATTGAGAACGGCAGGGTAACCGATACGACGCGCATTGAACGCGTCGTCCCGACGCTGCGTGAACTTCTCGACAAGAAGGCCGCCGTCATCGTGCTGGCCCATTTCGACCGGCCCAAGGGCAAGGTCGTACCGGAAATGTCATTGAAACCGGTGGCGCCTGCCCTGCAATCCGTTCTCGGCCGTCCGGTGGCCTTCATGTTCACCGACTGGCAATCCGCCCCTTCCGTTTCCGTGAAGCCCGGCGAATGCGTGCTGCTGGAAAACACCCGCTATCACGCCGGCGAGGAAAAGAACGATGCCGGCTTTGCACGAATGCTGGCGGGCCTCGGCGACATCTTCGTGAATGACGCCTTCTCCGCCGCCCACCGCGCTCATTCCTCGACCGAGGGCATCGCCCATCTCCTTCCGGCCTATGCCGGTCGCGCCATGGAAGCCGAGCTGCGCGCTTTGGAAGCCGCACTTGAAAAACCAGAGCGCCCGCTTGTTGCCGTGGTCGGCGGTGCCAAAGTTTCAAGCAAACTCGAACTTCTCGGAAACCTCTCGGGCCTTGCCAACACCATCGTCATCGGCGGCGGCATGGCCAACACTTTCCTGGCGGCCCAGGGATACCCCGTAGGCAAGTCCCTTTGCGAGCGCGACCTGCTGCCAACGGCAAAGGAAATCATCGCGACCGCCAAGTCCAAGGGCTGCACCCTGCTCCTGCCAACTGACGTCGTGGTCGCCAAGGAGTTCAAGGCCAACGCGCCCAGCCGCACCATAGCCATCGCCGATGTTGCGGCCGATGACATGATCCTCGATGCCGGAACCGATACGGTATCGCGCATCAACGCCGCCTTTGATGTGGCCAGGACCGTTGTCTGGAACGGCCCGCTTGGCGCCTTTGAACTGACACCCTTCGACGCCGCCACCGTGGCCTGCGCCAGGCATGTGGCGGCCCTGACGAAATCCGGCCGCCTCGCCTCGGTTGCCGGCGGCGGCGATACGGTTTCAGCCCTCAATCACGCGGGCGTGGCCGATGACTTCACCTACATTTCAACAGCCGGCGGCGCGTTCCTCGAATGGCTCGAAGGAAAACCCTTGCCCGGCGTCAAAGCCCTGGAGAAAAAATGACAACGACCAACAAGCTCGCAGACATCGCCCAACGCATGGTGGCCTCCGGCAAGGGCATTCTTGCCGCCGACGAAAGCACCGGCTCGATTGCCAAGCGCCTGGAGTCCATCAACACGCCGTCAACCCCCGACACGCGCCGCGACTACCGCGAGATGCTGTTCGGCGCAACCGAAGCGATGAAGGCCAACATCTCGGGCGTCATCCTGTTCGATGAAACGCTGCGCCAGAAGGCCCGCAACGGCGTGGCCCTGGTGGACATGATCAAGGCTGCCGGTGCGGCTCCCGGCATCAAGCTTGATACCGGCGCCAAGCCGCTCGCCCTGTCGCCCGGCGAAACCGTGACCGAGGGCCTCGACGGCCTCGCGGCCCGCGTTGAAGAATATGCCAAGCTCGGTGCCGAATTCGCCAAGTGGCGCGCCGTCATTGATATCGGCAAGAATATTCCAACCCACAATGCCATTCATGCCAATGCCCATGCGCTGGCCCGCTATGCCGCCATCTGCCAGGCCGGCGGCATCGTTCCCATGGTTGAGCCTGAAGTGCTCATGGACGGCGACCATGACATCGACACCTGCATGCGCATTACCGAGTGGGCCCTGAAGGAACAGTTCCAGGAGCTCTACTATGCCGGCGTGAAGCTTGAGGGCATCATCCTGAAGCCCAACATGGTGATCTCCGGCAAGAAATGCCCAACCCAGGCGTCCCAGGAAGAGGTGGCCGAGAAGACCCTGATCGTGCTGAAGCGCTGCGTGCCCGCCGCCGTGCCCGGCATTGCCTTCCTCTCCGGCGGCCAGTCGAGCAAGGATGCAACGGCGCATTTGAGCCTGATGAACGCCGCAGGCCCCCTGCCCTGGAAGCTCACCTTCTCCTATGGCCGCGCCCTGCAGGCCGATGCCCTGAAGGCCTGGGGCGGCAAGGACGCCAACATTGAAG
>CAZRZB010000235.1:0-2807 GCA_964604435.1 uncultured Aestuariivirga sp.
ATCACCACCCAGGCGAGCGACAGGGGCAGAAACACTTTCCAGCCCAGGCGCATCAACTGGTCGTAGCGGTAGCGCGGCACGATAGCCTTGACCATGGCGAACATGAAAAAGACAAAGCAAAGCTTGGCCATGAACCAGAACACGCCGGGAATCCAGTTCAGAACCGGCACATCGACGATGGGCAGCCAGCCGCCGAGGAATAGTATTGTCGTCATGGAGCACATCAAGGTGATGGCCACGTATTCACCGAGCATGAACAGCAGGTAAGGCGTGGAGGAATATTCCACCATGAAGCCAGCCACGAATTCCGATTCCGCTTCGACAAGATCGAAGGGCGGGCGGTTGGTTTCAGCCAGTGCCGAGACGAAGAACACAATGAACATCGGGAAGAGCGGAATGAAATACCAGTCGAGGAAGGAATTGGGCAGGCCCAGCATGGTGCCGAGGCCGGTTTCCTGGGTTCTGACGATTTCCGTGAGGTTCAAGGAGCCCGCACACAGCAGCACGGTAATGATCACGAAACCGATGGAGACCTCGTAAGACACCATCTGGGCTGCCGAGCGCAGCGCCGAAAGGAACGGATATTTCGAATTGGAGGCCCAGCCGCCCATGATGATGCCATACACGCCGAGCGAGGAAAGCGCGAAGAGATAGAGTATGCCGACATTGATGTCGGCTATGGCCCAGCCATCGGCCACCGGCACCACGGCCCAGGCTGCCAGCGACAGCGCCGCGCTGATGATGGGGGCCAGCACGAAGACGCCCTTGTTGGCGCCATCCGGAATGACCACTTCCTTGAAGACAAATTTCAGTAAATCGGCAAAGGACTGCAGCAGACCCCAGGGGCCCACGACGTTGGGGCCACGGCGCAACTGGACCGCGGCCCAGATCTTGCGGTCGGCGTAGATCAAAAACGACACGACAATCAGCAGGGCGACCAGCAAGGCCACGCTTTGCAGAACGATCAAGCTAACGAGGAAAATGATTTCATTCATGATCTACTCCGCCGCCTGCAGCTTGCGGCCGTGCTTGACGGCCGAGCATTCCGCCATGGTGCGCGAGGCCCGGGCAATCGGGTTTGTCATGTAGAAATCCTTGACCGGCGAGGCGAACGCCGCCGCAGCCGTCTTGCCTTCGCCGCTGCCCAACTCGGACAATGCCGCGGCATCTGCGGGGAATATCTGGTCAAGGGCCGCCAGGTGCGGCGCGACCGCATACATGGCCTGACGCAGATCGGCCAAGCTGTTCCAGCCCTGGGTGACGCCAAGCGTTTCCGAGAGGGCGCGCAATATCGCCCAATCCTCTTTCGCCTCCCCCGGCGGAAAGGTGGCACGGGTGGTCATCTGGGCGCGGCCCTCGGTGTTCACATAGGTTACCGATTTTTCGGTGTAGGCCGCGGCGGGCAAAATCACATCGGCGCGGTGGGCCCCGGCGTCGCCATGGGTGCCCATATAGACCACGAACGTGGTTGCCAGTTCTCCCGTATTGATTTCGTCAGCGCCGCCCAGGAAAAGCACATCAAGGTCGCCTTTCTTTGCAGCGGCCAGAATGCCTCTGGTGCTCTTGCCACCTTCAGCCGGCAACGCACCAACATCGAGCGCACCGACGCGGCCAGCGGCAGTGTGGAGGATGTTGAAGCCGTTCCAGTTTTCCCTGACCACGCCGATTGCGGCGGCGGCCTTGGCGGCAAGGGCCAGGATGGCAGCGCCATCAGGGCGGGCAAGCGCCCCCTGCCCGATGATAAGCATCGGCTTCTGCGCCTTGGCCGGGGCGTGGCTGGCCAGGGCTGCAAGGCTCTCGGCGCCTGCGCCGATATGCTGATACTTATAGGTGAGATCAGCCTTCTCGCCGATCACGCCAATCATGCAGCCGCCTTTCAGGGCGCGCTTCCGGATCCGCGCATTCAGCACCGGGGCTTCGAGGCGCGGGTTGGTGCCGATGAGCATGATGGCATCAGCTTCCTCAATGCCGGAAATACCGGAATTGAACAGATAACCCGCACGGCCCCCCTGCTCGCCAAGCGGCGTGCCATCCTGCCGGCAATCTATGTTCTTGATGCCCAGCGAAGTTGCCAGCTGCTTCCACGAAAACGCTTCCTCAGCGCCCACCAGATCACCCAGAATGACGCCCATGCGTTCCGGCTTCGACGCCTTCACCCGTTGGGCGATGCGTGCAAAAGCTTCGGACCAGGAGGCGGCGCGGAGTTTGCCGAACTCGCGGATATAGGGCTGGTCGAGGCGCTGGGATTTCAGGCCGTCCCAGACAAAACGGGTCTTGTCGGAAATCCACTCCTCGTTCACATCCTCATGGGTGCGGGGCAGAATGCGCATCACTTCCCTGCCGCGGACGTCGACGCGAATGTTCGAACCCACGGCATCCATGGCGTCAATCGTTTCGGTCTTGCGCAGTTCCCAGGGCCTGGCCTTGAATTCATAAGGGGCCGAGGTGAGTGCTCCCACCGGGCAGAGATCAATGATGTTGCCCTGCAATTCGGAGGTGATGGCCTTGTCGAGATAGGTGGTGATTTCCATGTCCTCGCCGCGGCCTGTGGCGCCCAATTCCTCGACGCCACCAACTTCAGTGGTGAAGCGGACGCAGCGGGTGCATTGAATGCAACGGGTCATCTCGGTCTTCACCAGTGGGCCGAGGTATTTGTCCGCGACAGAACGCTTGTTCTCGACGAAGCGGTTGCTGGACTTGCCATAGGCCATGGCCTGGTCCTGCAAATCGCACTCGCCGCCCTGGTCGCAAATCGGGCAATCCAGCGGGTGGTTGATCAGCAGGAATTCCATCACGCCCTCGCGGGC
>CAZRZB010000236.1:0-2796 GCA_964604435.1 uncultured Aestuariivirga sp.
TGCTGCGCGGCGAGCGCACGGTCTTCAACCGGGAATTCCGGATGCGCCATGAGGACGGCCATTGGGTCTGGCTGCGGGCCCGCGCCGCCCTGGCGCCCGGCGACAAACCCGACACGCCCCATCTCATCGGCATCGTCTTCGACATCACGGCGCAGAAGCAGACCGACAAGCTCAACCAGGATGCCGAGCTCCGCCTGAAGGACGCGATCGAGAACATTTCGGAAGCCTTCGTCCTGTGGGACACGGAAAACCGCCTGGTGCTGTGCAATTCGAAGTACCAGCAGTTCCATTCCCTGCCCGCCTCGTCGTGCGTTCCCGGCACGCCCTATGCGGTGGTCACGCAGTCGGCGAAGGAACCCATCGTGCGCCAGTATGTGCCAACCGCCGGCAGCGACCATGCGGACGGAAAATCCCTGGAAGTCCAGCTCGGCGACGGGCGCTGGCTGCAGATCAACGAACGGCGCACCAAGGATGGCGGCTTTGTCTCGGTGGGAACCGACATCACGGCGCTGAAGAAACAGGAAGAACGGCTGCTGCTCTCCGAACGCACCCTGATGATGACGGTGCGCGACCTGCAAAAGGAACGGCTGATGGCCGACCAGCAGGCCCAGCGCCTGGCCGACCTTGCCGACAAATACGCGCGCGAGAAAACCAGGGCCGAGACGGCCAACCGCTCCAAATCGGAATTCCTCGCGAACATGAGCCATGAACTCAGAACGCCGCTGAATGCCATCATCGGCTTCAGCGAGGTGATGCAGGAGGAAATGTTCGGGCCCCTGGGATCAGGAAAATACCTGGAGTATTCGCACGACATCCACAACAGCGGGCAATTCCTCCTTGATGTGATCAACGACATCCTCGACATGTCAAAGATCGAAGCGGGCCGCATGGAGCTAGAGCTCACCAGCCTGTCCCTGCCCTCGGTCATCGCGGACATCATGCGTTTCGTGGGCCCGCGCGCGGCGGAAGGCAGGGTCGACATCATTCTCGACATGCCCAAGACCTGCAACATCACGGCCGACCGGCGCGCCCTCAAGCAGGTCTTCATCAACCTTCTGTCGAATGCCGTGAAGTTCACCCCCGAGGGCGGGCAGGTGAAGGTCTCGGTGGCAAAGCTGAAAGACGGGGCCAGGGTGAGCATCAGCGACACCGGCATCGGAATCCCGCACAGCGACATCGAGAAGCTGGGACGTCCCTTCGAGCAGGTGGAAAACCAGTTCACCAAGAGCAAGGGCGGCTCTGGCCTCGGGCTTGCCATCTCCAAGTCCCTGGTGGACCTGCATCATGGCACGCTTTCCATCGCCAGCACCGTAGGCGCCGGCACTACGGTCACCGTCGAACTCCGCACGACGCCGACGGCCGAGAATTCCAAAGCGGCTTAGAAGTGCCCTCATCCCCCTTCGGGACCTTCTCCCATGCAAGGGCACGGGAGAAGGCGATAATCATCAAGTGCCTTCTCCCGTTCGAAGAATGGGAGAAGGTGGCCGACAGGCCGGATGAGGGCCTCTTCACCACATGATCGAAGCTTACTCCTTCTTGCCCCTGCCGCGGCTGGCGCGCTCCCGGATGGCCTCGGCCAGCAGCTTGCGCTCTTCGGCCGAAAGCAGGGCGATGATATCAAGGGCGGCATTTCCGCCGCGCACTGCGAGCTTTCCGGTTTCGCCGGCAAACTCATTGACCACGAGCTTGACCTTCTCCACGTCATAGGGCTCGATGATCAAGGCATCGGCAAGCCTGGCGGCGGCGGCTTCGGAGCTTTGCCGGCCGACCTGGAAATCTTTCCGGTACTGCTTCAGGACATCGAGCAGAAGGCGCCGCCTTTCGCGGGGGATCTCGGCGAAGAAACGGCGCGGAATGAGCTGGGCGTAACTTGCCCCAACATAGCGCTCGGGAACCTCGTGCCTGAGGATGCGGGTTGCCACCGCCCCTGCCACGAACAGATTTAGGGCAAGCGAGGCAATCAGCAGCGCCATCCACCAGCGCGATCCTTGGCTTGGCCAATAGCGGGATTTTGAAGTTGTGCCGTCGTCGCTCATGTCAACTCACCTTCTGCGTAGCTTTCGGCATCATCAAGGCCGGTCGCGGGTGCCGGATCGGAAAGGTCAGCCGTGGCCCCATCGCTGATGCTGTCGGGGAAATAGGCGTCGAGCGCGCCGCTGGCGCCGAGATAAATTCCAAGCGCCAGGGAAGCGGCCAGCGGAATCCCCAGCGCCCAGTGCTGAATCCTGGGGCGGGGTTGAAACACGACAACATTCGACTGCTGTTCAATCGCTTGAATAGCCGCCATGAGCCGGGCTTCCGCCCCTTCGGGAATGGAAGGCTCCGTGGCGCGTTTCAGCAGCCTCGCAAGGCCTTCGTCCATCTGGTCGCTGTCAAACTTTTCCATCTTGCACCTTCATCCGACTTTCGAACTCAACTCATCCAGTAATCCACGCCAATCCTCGGCAAGGCTTTCCCGCAGCGCCCGCCTGCCCCGCCCCAGGAGCGATTCTATGGCCTCCACCGAGACATCCATCACCGCGGCCGCCGCAATATTGCTCATGCCTTCGAGGTGAACCAGCGTGACCGCCAGCTTCTGCCGCTCGGGCAAATCCGCTATCGCCTGGTTGACGCGGGCCGTCGCGGCGCGCTCTTCAAGTTCCACGCCGGTTTGCTGCCGGGGGTCGGCCACCTCGGCAATGGCGTCAATATCCACGTGGGGCCTCCGGCGCAGGCGGTCGATCGCCAGATTGGAGGCCACCCGCATCAGCCAGCCTTTCAAGGCCTTCGCCTCGCGGACCTGGGCCGGGTTCTGCC
>CAZRZB010000237.1:0-2724 GCA_964604435.1 uncultured Aestuariivirga sp.
GGCCGCGGCGGCATTCGCGGGATTGAATTCTTCGTGCGGACTCAGCAGCTCATTGCCGGCGACCGCAACCCGGCCCTGCGCGGCCTGCGCACCCTGGAGATGCTTGACGCCCTCGCCAACGCCCAATGGATCACGCCGGATGCCGCGGCGGAGTTGAAGACGGCTTATCGCTTCATGCGCACCGTCGAACATCGCATCCAGATGGTGAACGACGAGCAGACTCATGTTCTTCCGCTCGATGAGGCGGCCTTTGAAAGCCTGGCGCGCCTCTCGGGCTTTGCTTCGCCGCAGGACTTTGAAGAGAAATTGCGCCGCACCTTTGAACTTGTGCAGGGCCACTATTCGGCGCTCTTCGAAAGTGCCACCGAGTTGGGCACCGACACCGGAAGCCTGGTCTTCACCGGCGGCGAGGACGATCCCGAAACCATCGAAACCCTGTCCCGCATGGGTTTCAAAGGGCCAAGCGAAGTCTCGGCCACCATCCGCGGCTGGCATTTCGGCCGCTATGCCGCAACCCGCAGCGGCAAGTCCAAGGAACTGCTCACCGAACTCATGCCCCAGCTTCTGGCCGCGCTGGCCCGCAGCGGCGAAGCCGATCTGGCCTTCCTGGCCTTCGACAAGTTCATTGCGGGGCTTCCCGCCGGCGTGCAGCTCTTTTCCATGCTGAAGGCCAACCCCAATCTGCTTGATCTCATCGCCACGATTCTGGGAACCGCGCCCCGCCTGGCCGAACAGCTCAGCGCCCGCCCCCGGGTGCTCGATGCGGTTCTCGACCCGGGCTTCTTTGATGCCTTGCCCCGCGCCAGCGAAATCCAGGCCATGATCGAATCCGCCATCCCTGCAAGCACGCTGCTGGATGAGGTTGTCGACCGTGTCCGCATCATCGGGCGCGAGCAGATGTTCCGGGTGGGCGTGCGGGTGCTGTCGGAAACCGTCAGCGCGGTGGAAGCGGGCACCTCCTTTTCGGCCATTGCCGAGTTGCTGGTGCAGCGCCTCCACGCCGCCGCCCTTCAGGAGATGCAGGCAAGGTACGGCGAGGTTCCGGGTGGCCGCAGCTGCGTGGTGGCCATGGGCAAGATGGGCGGACGGGAAATGACCGCATCCTCCGATCTCGACCTCATGCTCATCTATGACAATGAACTGGGGGCGGAGACCTCCAACGGTGAAAAGCCATTGAGTGTGAGCCAGTATTTCACCCGCCTGACCCAGCGGCTGATCACCTCGATCACCGCGCCCACCGGCGAGGGCGTGCTCTTCGAAGTTGACATGCGTTTGCGGCCATCGGGCAGCAAGGGGCCGGTGGCCACCAGCCTGAACAGTTTCCGCGACTACCAGCAGAACTCGGCCTGGACCTGGGAGAAGCTGGCGCTGACCCGGGCCCGCGTGGTGTCCGGCGCTGCGGGCCTCGCCAGTGAAATGTCACAGGCCATTGCCCAGAGCCTGTGCGCGGCGCGCGACCCGGAAATGACCCGCAAGGACGTTCTCGACATGCGCCGCCTGATGCTGAAAGAGCAGGGCGCCGCCGGGCTTTGGGACATCAAGCGGGCCCGGGGCGGGCTGGTGGAGGTCGAGTTCATCGCCCAGTTCCTGCAACTGATCCATGCCGCGGGCAACCCGGCCATTCTCGACACCAACACCCATGCGGCCCTTGGCAAGCTTGCGGGCGCCGGTTTCATCGCGGCGGGCTTTGCGGGCGACCTGAAGGAAGCCTGCCTGCTGTACCACCGCATTACCCAGGTGCTCCGCCTTTGCGTTGACGAGGCCTATGATCCGGCCACCTCGCCTGCAGGATTGAACCAGTTGGTCGCCCGGGCGGCAGGGGTGCCCGACATCCGGGCCGCCGATTCCCTGGTGGGTGATACCCAGAAGCGGGTTGCCGCCATTTTTGACGAAATTGTCGGCCCCGTGGGCTGACGACGACGGAACGGAAGCGCCGAGGCGTCTTGAGGGTACGGGAGGACTGAACTTCCCGAATCTGATGGAGGTAACAATGTCCAAGACGATACTACATGCTGTTTTGCTGACGGCCGGCCTTGCCGCCGTGGGCGGGCTTGCTGTCGCCAGCGAGCCCTATTTGCCCAAAGCCCAGAAGACCTTTGACCGGCTGGATCTGAACAAGGATGGCAAGATCAACCTTGCCGAGTTCATGCCCGTGGCGGAGAAGAGGTTCTTAGGGATCGATGTGAACAAGGACGACGCGGTGAGTGCCGCCGAAATCGATGCCTCCCTGCAGGCCGCCTTGGAGCGCCGCCGCAACCGCATTCTGGCCAATCTCGATGCCGACAAGAATGGCAGCATCAGCCGGGCCGAGCTCGACAAGTATGTGGAGGCCATGGTGGCGGGGGCGGATACTGACAGTGACGGCGGCGTATCTTTTGCCGAAGCCCGTATTTTCAAAATTGCAAAATGGCGTAAAGCTTTGCAGCCGGCCTCGGCCAACTGACGGCAACCTGAAGCGAATGGAGTAAGTGAAATACCGGAGACCGGTTCAGCGGAACTGCAGACGGCGAGCGATGCCAATTTGCTCTTGGCTTCGGCTCGCCGCGATACCGCCGCCTTCGCCGAACTTGTCGCGCGTTACTACAAGCCGGTTTACCGCATGGTATGGCGCATGTTGAACGGCCATGCGGAAACCGAGGACGTGGCCCAGGAGGCTTTCGTCAAGCTCTGGCAGAACCCGGCCCAGGTCCGCGAGGCGAAGGCCTTGAAAGGCTGGCTGATGCG
>CAZRZB010000238.1:0-2697 GCA_964604435.1 uncultured Aestuariivirga sp.
TGCGGATCGTTCTTGAGGCCGATGATGAGTTCGGCGACGGCGCCGGTCACCATGCGTTCAACCAGGACATCGGGGGCAAGCTTCGCCATTCTTTGGGCAACGGCTTCCGCTTCTTCGAGGTTGCGGATGTTGAGGGCCACGCCGCCGGCTTCGGTCTTGTGGGCGATGGCGGCGGATGAAGTCTTGATGGTCACCGGAAAGCCCAGTTGCGCCGCAACCTTCGCAGCTTCGCCTGCCTTGCAGACTTTTCCATCGGGAACGGGCAGGCCGAAGGTCTTGAGCAGGGCCTTCGCATCAAATTCGCTGAGCGTGATTTCGGCGGTGCCCTTTGTGGCCGGCGCCTTCAGGACAGGCAAGGCTTCCTGGCGGGCCCAATTCCGGCCGATGAAGTCAGCAGCCTCGAAGGCGGCAAGTGTGTCATCAAGGCCGCACATGGGGGCAACGCCATGGCTTGACAGTTCTGCCGCAACCTTGAGGTCAGTGCACTCCTGCAGGGATGAGGCAATTACGGCGCGTGCGCCCGTGTTCTCGGCCGCCTGGGCAAGGGCCTTCGCCGTCAGCAGCCATGTATCGGGGCGCATGGCAGGATTGGTAGGAACATCGAGGATCAGCATGGCCACGTCATAGCCGCCGCCCAGAACCGCCGAGAAGGTGGCGGTGAGCTTGTCCTGCTGGCCCCAGATGAAGGTATGGTAGTCCAACGGGTTGTCGATCGTGACATACTCGTTGAGGGTCGCGGCTACCTTGGGCTTGGTTTCGGCATTGAAGGGCGGGAACACCACGTTGCGTTCCAGGGCCATGTCGGCAATGAGGGCCGCTTCGCCGCCGGAGCAGCTCATGGATACGATCCTGTTGCCACCCAGGGGGCCGCCGTGATGGAGAAATTTCAGGGTTTCAACGAAGGCCGTGACGGATTTCATCCGGGCGATGCCATAACGCTCGAACAGGGCGTCATAGAGCGTATCGGCGCCGGCCAGCGATGAGGTGTGGCTGAAGGCCACTTTCGCACCCTGCTCGGAACGCCCGGTCTTGAGCGCGATGACGGGTTTCTTGAGCTTGCGGGCGACTTCGGCGGCGCGGGCAAAGGCTGCAACATTGGGGAGGCCTTCAATGTGGAGGCCGATGGCAGTAATGCGCTCATCCCTGGCAAGGGCTTCGAGCATCTGGGCCATGTCCACGTCAGCCTGGTTGCCGATGGCAAAAACGCAGGCGAGCGGCAGGGCGCGCCGCGTCATGGTGAAATTGCAGGCGATATTTCCAGACTGGGTGATCACCGCCACGCCGCGTGTCATAGGTTCGATGCCATGTTCATCGGGCCAGAGGGCGGCGCGTGCCATGCCATTGACGAAGCCATAGCAGTTGGGGCCCATGAACGGCATGCCATTGGCCGCCGCCAGGAGTTCGTCCTGCAGGTGCGTGTCGCCGGTCTCGGCGAAGCCCGAGGCATAGACCACCGCTCCGCCGCAACCCATTCGGCTCAGTTCGCCGATCAAGTTGATGGTGGGCTCGCGCTTGACCGCGATGAAGGCGGCATCGGGGACGCCATCGATCTCGCTCAGGGATTTGACGCAGGCAATGCCGCCGAGGTGTTCGCGTTTGGGGTGGACGGCCCAGATTTTCCCGGTGAATCCGAAGTCGCGCGTCCGGCCGATGGCAATGTCGCATTCGCCGCCACCGATGAAGACGATGGATTTGGGGTGGAGCAGGCGGTTGAGATCACGCGACACGTCAGCCACCGAGAGGCCTCAGAAGTGAACGGGAGATGATGTGGCGCTGGATTTCCGAAGTTCCCTCCCAGATGCGCTCGACGCGGGCGTCGCGCCAGATACGCTCGAGGGGGAGATCGGCCATCAGGCCCATGCCGCCATGGATCTGGATGGCTTCATCGGCGATGAAGGCCAGAACTTCGGTGGCCTTCAGTTTGGCCATGGCCATGTCCATGTCGGTGACGGTTTTCTGGTCGAATTTCCAGGCGGCCTCAAGGGTGAGCAGTTCGGCGGCCTTCAATTCCAGGGCCATGTCGGCGAGCTTGAACGAGACGCCCTGGAACTTGCCGATCTGCTGGCCGAACTGGTGGCGATCCACGGCATATTGCTTGGCGAGTTCAAGGGCGCGTTCGGCGCGTCCGAGGCAGGTGGCGGCAACCTGAAGGCGGGTGGCCCCCAGCCATTCATTGGCGACCTCGAAGCCCTTGTGCAATTCTCCCAGAATCTGCGACTTGTGCAGGCGGCAGTCGTGGAATTCCAGAATGCAATTGTTGTAGCCGCGGTGGGAGACGTTCCTGTAGCCTTCCCGGATGGTGAAGCCCTTGGTGCCCCGGTCCACCAGGAAGGCCGTAATCAGCTTTTTCTTGCCGCGCGGCGTGTCCTCTTCGCCGGTGGCGGCAAAAAGGATGGTGAAGGTGGCTTCGTCGGCATGGCTGATGAAGTGCTTGGTGCCGTTGATGACGAAATCATCGCCATCCTGGCGGGCGGCGCATTTCATGCCGCGCACATCGGAGCCTACGCCCGGCTCCGTCATGGCGAGGCAATCCACCATTTCGCCCCTTACGGCGGGGAAAAGATATTTTTCACGCTGCTCGCCCACGCAGGCCATGAGGATATTGGAGGGACGGGCCACGCAGTTCCAGTGAAGGGCGTAGTTGGCGCGGCCAAGCTCCTTTTCATAGAGAACCCAGGTCAGCGTATCGAGGCCGGC
>CAZRZB010000239.1:0-2644 GCA_964604435.1 uncultured Aestuariivirga sp.
GCCTTGGCCTCGGTGAGGCCCACGGAGGCCACCTGCGGGTGGCAATAGGTGCAGCCCGGAATCTGCTCCTTCTTCATGGGGTGGACATCGAAGCCCTTGATCTTCTCGATGCAGATCACGCCTTCATGTTCGGCCTTGTGGGCCAGCATGGGTGGGCCTGCCACGTCGCCAATGGCATAAAGGCCCGTCACATTGGTGCGGCCAAAGCCATCAATGACGATGCAGCCCTTGTCGGTTTTCACCCCCAAGGCTTCAAGCCCGAGGTTTTCGATATTGCCGACAACGCCCACGGCGGAAATCACCCGGTCAACCGTGAGCTCGGTTTTGGTGGCGCCCTGCTCTATCGTTGCGGTGACGCTGTTGGCGGATTTCTTGAGACTGCTCACCTTCGCGCCCAGCTTGATTTTCAGCCCCTGCTTTTCAAACTGCTTCTGGGCGATCCTGGCGATTTCGGCATCCTCCACCGGCATGACCTGGTCCATGATTTCAACTACGGTCACATCGACACCCATGGCATTGTAGAAGCTTGCAAACTCGATGCCTATGGCGCCGGAGCCTACAACGAGCAGCGACTTCGGCATCTTAGGCGGCACCATGGCCTCAAAATAGCTCCACACCAGCTTGCCATCGGCTTCGAGGCCGGGCAGCATGCGCGGGCGCGCACCCGTAGCGATGATGATATGCTTGGCCGTATAGGTGCCGGCGCCGAGTGCGCCGCGGGGTTCAGGGACCTGCGGCTGCATGGCGGGCTTGGCCGATTTCGCCACGGTGACCTCACCGGGCTTCGTGACCTTCGCTTCGCCCCAGATGATTTGCACCTTGTTCTTCTTGAGCAGGCCGCCGACACCGCCGTTCAGGCGGGCCGACACGCCGCGCGAACGTTGGACAATGGCGGCGGGATCGAAGGAAATGCTATCGGCAGACAGGCCATAGTCCTTGGCGTGTTTCATGTAGTGGTAGATTTCGGCGGAGCGGAGCAGCGCCTTGGTGGGGATGCATCCCCAGTTCAGACAGATGCCACCGAGATGTTCGCGCTCCACAATCGCAGTTTTGAAGCCGAGCTGGGCGGCGCGGATGGCGGTGACATAGCCGCCGGGGCCGGAGCCAATGATGAGAACGTCATAACTGTTGTCGGCCATGTTCACTACCTCATTCAATTGCATAACTTTGTCATTGCCGGACTTGTTCCGGCAACCCATCGTTGTGTCAGGCGTTACGCTTGAATTTACGATGGGTCCCCGCAACAAGTGCGGGGATGACAGTTTTTAGTTAGTTAGAGCGATAATATCCTCTTCACTATCGGCACTAATGCAACACCAATGGCCTGTGTATTGGCGGCATCGAGATGGCCGCCGTCGGTTTTATCGGCGACAGCTACGGTGCCCGCGTCAAAGAAATGCACATTCATTTCCTTGGCAATACGGGCGTAGTGCCTGGCAAAAAGCTTCGACTCGGCTATCGCATGGCCCCAAAGATCGTTGAACCATTCATCCTCCGTGGGCACCAGGCAAGGCGGTGACATGATGAGAATCTGCGGCGATGCATAGTCCGCATTGTAAATAAATTTCTGCGCAATCTCGATGAGGCGCGTCATCCCCATGGAGGAATCGAAGGCCCGGCAGCGGTTGGCGTATTTGATGTCGTTGGTGCCAAGCATGATGATCAGGAGGTCGAGGGGCTGATGGGTCATCAACAACATCGGGAGCGCCACCGCGCCGTTGCGTTCCGGGGTGGCCGTGGGATCGGGGAACACCGTAGTCCGCCCATTCATGCCCTCTTCAATCACGCGGGCCTTGTTGTTCAAGCCGGCGGCCAGGACGTTGGGCCAGCGGACGTCATAGGGGTGCCGGGTGCGCGGGCCTGCCACGGCGCCCCAGGTCAGGCTGTCACCAAATGCGAGGATGGATTTCATGTTCAAACCTTTACACCAGCATCAGGCCGGGATCTTCGATGTACATGCGGAAGGCGCTGAGGAGTTCAGCGCCGAGGGCGCCGTCGACGCAGCGGTGATCGGTAGACAGGGTGACCGACATCTGGTGTTCGATCACAATATCATTGCCGCGCACCACGGGGCGGCGTTCGCCGGTTCCAATGGCCAGGATCGTTGCCTGGGGCGGATTGACGATTGCGGCGAAATTCTTGATGTTCATCATGCCGAGATTGGAGACGGAGGTTGAGCCGCCGGTGTATTCCTCCGGCTTCAATTTGCGGGCCCGGGCCCGCGCCGCAAAATCCTTCATTTCGGCGGAAATCTGGGTGAGCCCCTTGGTTTCGGCCTTGCGGATGACGGGGGTGATCAGGCCGCCGGGAATGGATACGGCCACGCCCACATCGGCGTGATGGTGTTTGACCATGGCGTTTTCGGTCCATGAGACATTGGCCTCCGGCACTTTCATGAGGGCCATGGCCATGGCCTTGATGATGAAATCATTGACCGAGACTTTCCAGGCGGGCTTGTCATCCTTGTCCCTCGGGGCCTGCAGGTTGAGGCGTTCGCGCAACGGCAGAAGATTTTCCAACACGCAATCAACCGAGACATAGAAGTGCGGAACCGTCTGCTTTGATTCCGTCAGGCGGCGGGCAATGACTTTGCGCATGCCGTCATGGGGCACGAGGTCGTAGGAGCCCGGTTCGAAGAGCTTGA
>CAZRZB010000240.1:0-2643 GCA_964604435.1 uncultured Aestuariivirga sp.
TCCTCTTCTCATCCCTTGCGATAACAGCTACTCTCGCCCCGTGAAGCAGTCCATGGGAACCGGGACCAGATTTTGACCAACCGACCGTCCAACAAGCCGCAAATGGCAGCACCCGCCTTTCGGCTGCCGGCCCTCGACCAGGAATTCCTGCTCGGCGACTCCACCCGGGGCCTCAGGTTTCAACTCGAATACCAGAAGGCCGAGGAGTATTTGCGCAAGTGGGGGGTCGATTCCACCATCGTGGTCTTCGGCTCCGCCCGGGTCCGCCCCGGCGATGGTTCCGGCTGGTATGAGGCGGCCCGCAAGTTCGCGCTCCTCTGCTCGCTGCATGGCGGCGCCAAGCTCAACCATTCGGCGACACGCCAGAATGTCATTGCCACCGGCGGCGGCCCCGGCATCATGGAGGCCGCCAACCGCGGCGCCTTTGACGCCGATGCGCCCTCCATCGGCTTCAATATCACGCTCCCCATGGAGCAGGAGCCAAATCCCTATTCCACCCCGGAGCTCACCTTCCGCTTCCACTATTTCGCCATGCGCAAGATGCACCTCGCCATGCGCGCCGCGGCCCTCGTGGTGTTCCCCGGCGGTTTTGGTACCCTGGACGAGCTTTTTGAGCTTCTCACCCTTCGCCAGACCGGAAAGATGGACAAGCCCCTGCCGGTCATTCTTTATGACTCGGCCTTCTGGAACGCCGCCATTGGTTTTGAAACCTTCCTCAAGGCCAAACTCATCCGCGAAAGCGACCTCCAGCTCTTCGACTTTGCCGATACGCCCGAACAGGCCTGGGAAGAGCTCAAGACCCGCGGCCTTCACATTCCCCAGGAGTAGCAATGTCCATTCGCCTCAGATTTCACGGCGCCGCCCGCACCGTCACCGGCTCCTGCTATCTCCTCGAAACCGAAAGCGCCAGGGTGCTCATCGACTGCGGCATGTTCCAGGGTTCGCGAACCGAGCGTGAGTTGAACGGCCGCAATTTCCCGTTTGATCCGGCGGGCCTCGATGCCATGCTGCTCACCCACGCCCATATCGATCATACCGGCCTCATCCCCAAGCTGGTGAAGGACGGCTTCCGCAAGAAGATCCATTGCACCGCGGCAACCATCGACCTCTGCGCCGTCATGCTGCCCGATTCGGGCTTCATCCAGGAATCGGACGCCAAGTTCCAGAACCGGCGCAACCTGCAGCGCGGCCTTCCCGAAATCGAGCCGGTCTACACGCTTGAGGACGCCATGAACTCCCTCGCCTATTTTGCCGCGCTTGACTACGGCACCTGGATCGAGCCCGCCAAGGGCATAAGGGCCCGCTGGTGGAATGCCGGCCATCTCCTCGGAAGCGCCTCCATCGAGGTCGAGGTGGCGCAAGCCGGCAGGCCGCCGGCCCGCATTCTTTTTTCCGGCGACATCGGCCCTGATCACAAGATGCTGCAGCCCGACCCTGAAGCCCCGGCGGGCTTTGACTATGTGGTCTGCGAATCCACCTATGGCGGCAAGGACCGCTTTGAGCGCTCGGCGGAAAAGCGCCGCGAGCTTCTGGCCCAGGAGGTGAATGCCGCCGCCGCGCGCAAGGGCGCCCTGCTCATCCCTTCCTTCGCGGTGGAGCGCACCCAGGAGGTGGTTACCGACCTCGTCCACCTCATGGAGCAGGGCAAGGTCCCCAAGACCACCATTTTCCTTGACAGCCCGCTGGCCAGCAAGGCCTCCGCCATTTTCAAGAAACACGCCGGTGAATTGCAGAACGGCGACGATCTCTTCCGCGCTTTCAATTCGCCCCTGCTCCAGAGCACCGAGACGGTCGAGGACAGCAAGGCCATTGCCAGGTTCACCGGCTTCCGCATCATCATTGCCGCCAGCGGCATGTGCGATGCCGGCCGCATCCGCCACCACCTGAAAAACCATTTGTTCCAGACCAGCACAACCGTGCTGCTGGTCGGCTTCCAGGCCGCCGGTTCGCTCGGGCAGGTTCTGGAGAGCGGCGCCAGGATGGTGAAGATCACCGGCGAGGAAATCACCGTCCGCGCCACCATCCGCCAGTTCGAGGACTATTCCGGCCATGCCGACGGGCCGGAGCTTGTCGCCTGGCTGAAGGACCGCATGCCGATCGGTAAAACCGTCTTTCTCACCCATGGCGAAGAGGAGCCGCAAGTCGCGCTGCAGGAGGCCATTGCCGGCCACCTCGTCCGGGGCGATTGCATTGTGCGTCCGCGCCTTGACGATGTTTACGATTTGAGTGGCGAGGCCTGCGCCCTGATGGTTTCCGAAACCCGGCCGCGCATCGATCCGGCCCGTGTTGCGAGCCTCGATTGGAACAATGATCTTGCCGTCCTGCACCTGGACATTGACCAGGAAATCGCCAGGCTGGCCGATGCCAAGTCGCGCGCCGTGCTCATCCGCCGCCTGAAACGCGCCCTCGCCGGCGAAAGCCCCGACAACACCCGCCGCCGCCCGCCCCTCTCCGGCGCCTCGCGCCGCTCCCGCGGCTACGACGACAACTTATAATTAAGTCGGAGCAAAAGCGCCGGCTGTGTTAAGAATCGCTAACGACACATTCCTTTGTGAGGAGAGTACCCGATGGCATTGGAAGAGCTTCAAGCCCAGATCAGCTTGCTGGTCAGTCAGATCAACACCCAGCCGAAGGACGTCCAGG
>CAZRZB010000241.1:0-2640 GCA_964604435.1 uncultured Aestuariivirga sp.
AAATGTCCAGCGGATAACCGGCCAATCCGGCCAGCCGAATGACTTTTGGCGCGCACGATTCAGGCTGTGATGACGCCGTGGCCGTGCGGCGGTGGGCGGGCTGGGTTATTCTTTTTTCAGTTGAGCTTTTATGAGGAGGTGAAGGCTCTCGCTGCGGACGCAGAACCCGGCAAGGCCGCTTCCCCAGTAGAGCCTCCACACGCTTACGATTCTATTTATCTCATTTTCCGGCGATCGCCTCAACCCGGCCCCCGATTGGGCCTTGCCCGATACGAACGGTATCGTCCGATTTTGCCCGGCGTGTAAACGCGAGTCGATCGTTGGCCATGGCCGCCGCAGTAAGCAGGCGCATGATGAAAGCCACGACTGGATTCCCTTCCGTCGCGGTATCTGCCAGCTTTGCAGGACGACCTTCAGCTTTCTGCCCTGGTTTTCTCTTCCCTATACCCACTACAGCCTGTTCGCCCGCAGCCAGGCGTTGCGCTTGCGCTTTATAGAACATCGTGGGTGGGAAGACGCGGCGCCGGTGGTCAAAGATCCGGACCGGGTGGCGGCGCCCTCCACACTGCGCCGCTGGTTTGCCAGCTTGGATTCCTCGCCGTCATTTTCGTTCCTCCGCAAGATGCTCGAAGCCGTCAATCAATGGCTGGCTCGGGGAGAGATTCTCGACCACCGCGGGTTGCGGTTGTCCTGGCGCACCATGGCTCCTTTCCTGCAAGTGCTCTGGCCGTTGCGCCTGTGAAGCCACGAAATCGGCTTACCCACCATCCTTGCCTGGGGTTTTCTCCGGACCGCCTTTATGCTGATCTCCGGAGCGAAAAATCGGCATGACTGGCATGACCGGCGAGGATCTACAAAAACTCAAACAGCAACTTCCTCTACTGGATTACCTGCGGCGGCACAACGGGAAGCTTCGCCAGACCGGCGCTCAGCAAGAGTTCGTCGGACTCTGTCCCTTGCACACCGAGACCCGCCCCTCCTTCTACGTCAATGCCCGCAAGAATCTCTTTTACTGCCACGGTTGCGGGCGCGGCGGGGATCTGATTCGCTTCCTGCAGCTTTCGCGCGGGTTCTCTTTCCGGGAAAGTATTAGCCATCTGCAACGGGAACTGGGCCAGGCGCCGCTTCCCCCCGCCGGGTTACTGGACCAAACCGCCGCTTTCTATCAGTTCGAGCTCCATCGCCACACCGAAGCCGCTCACTACTTGGTCCAGCGCGGCCTCCGCGATCCCGATCCGATCCAGCAACTGGGCATTGGCTACGCTTCCGGCGGAACGCTCCGGCGGCACCTCACTGCACGCGGTTATGGTATGGATCGGCTGTTCCAGGCGGGGCTCGTCAATCCCCAAGGCCGCGACAGCTTCTG
This sequence comes from uncultured Aestuariivirga sp., assembly GCA_964604435.1. Taxonomy (GTDB): domain Bacteria; phylum Pseudomonadota; class Alphaproteobacteria; order Rhizobiales; family Aestuariivirgaceae; genus Aestuariivirga. The sequence continues at coordinate 1,367 of CAZRZB010000241.1, forward strand.
CCGGCGCGTGGTGTTTGCTTGCCGCGATGAGCACGGATGTTGCGTGAACCTCTATGGCCGCGCGATCGGTGACGCCACGCCCCATCGCTTCCTGCCCGGATCGCGCGGCGGATTGTTCGCCTGGGAGACCGTGTCGGCCTGCTCCCGAGTGATTCTGGTGGAAGGCCTATTCGACCTCGCCGGGCTGTGGCAAGCCGGCTTTCGCAATACCACCTGCCCTTTCGGCACGCATCTCACTCCGCTCCAGTTTGCCCAACTGTCCGATCCCGGCGGCCGCGACGTCTATATTGCCTTCGATCAAGATGCCAATCGTGCCGGCCAGCGCGCCGCCCGCATTTTGGCCGGGCGCCTCCTCCATGCCGGCGCGCGTGCGCACATCGTGGTCTTGCCCCACGGACACGACCCCAACAGTTACTTCCTCGCCGGGGCAACCCCCGCCGATTTCCTGCGCTGTCTGGATCGGGCGCAACAGGTACACGCATGAACTTCCGTCTCCTCTGCCATCCCGCTTCACTCGCCAGCCGGTCTCCCTATCGTGTGGTCGACGAACAGGGCCGGGAAGCCGCTCTGGTCAACGAGTTTCTCGATGCGCAACGAGTACGCGGTCTCTCGCTGTGTTCGTTGCGCGCCTACGGGTACGACTTTCTACACTTCGCCCGCTGGTGGTTTTCGGATCCGCCGCGGCCCTTCACGGCGATCGACGAATCCACCCTCTTCGATTATCTCCGCTACCAACTGGACCAGGATCCGCAGCCCAAGCCACAAACCGTCTATCACCGCTTGAGTGCGCTACGCTGCTTGTACCGCTTCCATCAGGGACGCGAGATTCCCCGTTGCGCCGGGGGCGCGCCCGCCCAACGCCCCCGCAGCCCCTTCGGCTATGCCGGTCCCCGGCGTGCCGCCACCGCCCTTCTCAAGCGGCCCCGCCATTTGGTGGTTCCGCTTTCACCCTCGGAAGTGGCCCGCTTTTGGTCGAGCTTTCGCACCTATCGCGATCTCAGCCTGATCGCCCTGATGCTCTTCGATGGCCTTCGCTCCCACGAAGTCCTGGCGATCGGACTGGACGATCTTCGTCTGGCCCAAAAACAGATCTGGGTCCACGGCAAAGGCGACAAGCAGCGCCTGCTGCCGCTGCCCGAGGACGCCATCCAGGCCATCGAGAACTACTTGCGCCTGGAGCGGCCTCCGACTAACTCGCCCCGCTTGTTTGTCTCTCTCAAGGGCCGGCGGCGCGGCCAACCCATGACTCCCGCCGGGCTACGTTCCTTGTTTCG
>CAZRZB010000242.1:0-2630 GCA_964604435.1 uncultured Aestuariivirga sp.
ATTTCAACGCCTCGCGCTTCCTGGCCGCGGGAGGCCTTGCGGTCGGCCTGGATGACGGTGAGCAGGCGCTTCATGGTATCGTCGACATTCTTTCCGGTGGCGCCTGAAATCAAGACCGGCGTCTTTTTCAGCTTCTTCTTGAAATCGGCGAGCTTCTTCTGCAACTCCTTGGCGCTGATGGCGTCGATCTTGTTGAAGGCGATGATCTCCGGCTTCTCCGATATTTCCGGGCCATAGTCCTTAACCTCCTTGCGGATGGTGCGGTAGGCCTTGACCGGGTCGTCGCCGGTCACATCGATGAGATGCAGCAGGACGGCGCAACGCTCGACATGGCCGAGAAAGCGCGTGCCCAGCCCCAGGCCCTCATTGGCGCCTTCGATGAGGCCCGGAATATCGGCCAGCACGAAGCTGTTGCCGGCGGCTTTCACCACGCCCAGTTGCGGGTGCAGGGTGGTGAAGGGGTAATCGGCGATCTTCGGCTTGGCGGCGGAAACGGCGGCCAGAAGGGTGGATTTTCCGGCGTTCGGAAGGCCCAGAAGTCCCGCATCGGCAATCAGTTTCAGGCGCAGCCAGACCCATCTTTCCTCACCCTCGATGCCGGGGTTGGCATGGCGCGGGGCGCGGTTGGTGGCCGACTTGAAGTAGTGGTTGCCAAAGCCGCCATTGCCGCCGCGGGCGATGCGCACCCGGTCGCCCAGCTTGGCCAGATCGGCAATCAGGGTTTCATTGTCGGCTTCGTAAACTTCGGTGCCGACAGGAACTTTCAAAACGATGTCGTCCGAATTGGCCCCGGCGCGCAGGCGGCCCATGCCGTGGCCCGCGGTTCTTGCCTTGAAATGCTGCTGGTAGCGGTAGTCGATCAGGGTATTGAGGCCATCGACGGCTTCCACCCAGACATCTCCACCCTTGCCGCCGTCGCCACCGTCGGGTCCGCCCATTTCGATGAATTTTTCACGGCGGAAGGACACGGCGCCCGCCCCGCCATCGCCGGAGCGCACATAGATTTTTGCTTCATCAAGAAACTTCATGGCGCCTTGTAACCGTTTGAGCGCGCCAAGCCTAGAAATATCGCAGTGCAGCAAAGTTTTCGTGGTGCCACATAATGGTCACATTTACCCAGTTTATCGCGAATTCCCCCCAGATATTAATAATCTTTAAAATAAAGGAGTCAGTCTATCCGAGTGTAGTTTTTAATTTAGTTACAAAACTTAAGGGTAAAAATGAAAAATAGACTCATTGCAGGACTTTCCGCCGTTGTATTTGCTGCGGCTATATTTTCAGGACCAGCGAATTCTGGCCCAAATTTCAATATTAATCTTTCCACGGAGCAAATTAGGCACAAGAAGCCATCGCGGATCAGCAGAGCCTCAGCCACGCAAGCAACGGCCGAGCGGGTGGTGGCGCTGATCAAGGAGATGGCGCCGCGCTATGGCGTGCCCACCTGGTTTGCGCTCCGCATTGCCAAGGTTGAATCGGGTTACAATCCCAATATCCGGGGAGCGGCCGGCGAATATGGCGTCTATCAGATGAAGTGCGCCACGGCCAAGGGCATTGGCTTTACCGGCAATTGCGCGGAATTGCTCAATGCGGCCACGAATGTCCGGGTTGGGCTGATGCATCTGGCGCTGGCCATGAAGCTCTCCCACGGCAATCTCCGGCTGGCGGCGTCCAAGCACAATGGCGGGCTGGGCCGCAAAAGCCTGGTCCATCACTACGTCGCAATGATTTTCTAGACCGGCGCAGCCTTGCGTAAAACAAAAGGAGAGGCAAACGCCTCTCCTTTTTTATTAGAGACTGCAGGGCTGTTTATTCAGCGGCCTGCATGGGGATGACCGAGACAATCTGCTTGTTCTTCTTGGTGCCGCGGAATTCGACCTTGCCGGGGACAGTTGCAAAAATCGTGTGATCCTTGCCGATGCCGACGCCGGTTCCGGGGTGCCAGGTGGTGCCGCGCTGGCGGATGATGATGTTGCCGGCGATGACATTTTCGCCGCCGAAGCACTTCACGCCAAGCCGCCTGCCGGCGGTGTCGCGGCCGTTGCGGGATGAGCCGCCTGCTTTTTTATGGGCCATGGGGTGTTACTCCTTTTCCGTCTCGGTGGTCTTGGGCTTGCGCGGCTTGGCCGGAGCCTTTTTGGGCTTTGCCTCGGCTGCGGCTTCAGCAACCGGTGCGGCGGCAGCGGCGGCTTCAACCTTGGTTTCAGCGGCGGCCTTCTTCGGCGCTGCGGCCTTGGCCGATGGCTTGGCGCCATTGGTCAGGATTTCGGTAATGGTCACGCTGGTCAGGTCCTGGCGGTGGCCATTGCGGCGGCGGTAATGCTTGCGCCGGCGCTTCTTGAAAATGATGATGTGGGGCCCGCGGGCCTGCTTTTCGATCTCGCCGACGACGGTGGCGCCGGCCAGGAAGGGGGCGCCGATATCCACGGTTCCGCCATTGGAAACCATGAGAACCTCGGTGAAATTCACCTGGTCGCCGGCCGCGCCGTCGAGCTTTTCGATGAGGATTTTATCATTGGCAGCAACACGATATTGTTTGCCGCCAGTCTTGATGACTGCGTACATTTTATAGCCTTTTTCATTCCCCGCGCCCTTTGGCGCCGCTGCAAACTCATTAAACAGCGGGCTTTAGT
>CAZRZB010000243.1:0-2611 GCA_964604435.1 uncultured Aestuariivirga sp.
AGATCGACAAGATCTGCGCCCGGGCCGAGCGCCAGGGCGGCGACGTGAGCCGCGAGGGCGTGCAGCGCGACCTGCTGCCGCTCATCGAAGGCACGACGGTTTCAACCAAATACGGACCCGTAAAGACCGACCATGTGCTGTTCATCGCCTCGGGCGCCTTCCACATTGCCAAGCCCTCCGACCTCCTGCCGGAATTGCAGGGGCGGCTGCCCATCCGGGTTGAACTCAAGGCCCTTGGCCGGGAAGATTTCCGCCGCATCCTGACCGAGCCCGAATGCAGCTTGATCAAGCAGTACAAGGCATTGCTGGGAACCGAGGGAATTGACCTTAACTTCACCGAGCAAGGCATCGTGGCGATTGCCAATATCGCCGCCGAGATCAACGCCTCCATCGAGAACATCGGGGCCCGGCGGCTGCACACGGTGCTCGAGCGGGTGCTGGATGAAGTCAGCTATTCGGCCACGGACCGTTCCGGCGAAGCGGTGACGATCGACGAAGCCTATGTCCAGAAGCATGTGGGCGACCTGGCGAAGAACGCGGATTTGAGCAAGTTTATCTTGTAAGCTCTCGCCTTTTCCCTTGGATGAGGCCGAGATCCTACAATCAACTGGATCGTAACGGGGCTCACGTCAGGGGGCCTTTCCTGGCGGTTTGATCTTATGACTCAGCCTCCAATATCCATGGGTGGGGAATAGCTCACAGCCGGCTATTGATCCTCCCCGCCGGGGCAACGGGTTCTCCACCGAAACTGTTGCCTCGACGTCAGCGCGCGGCTTTGGCCGCGAGGTGCACCTCCATCAGCTTGGCAGGAACTTCACCCCGATTGGCGAGGCGGTGGGCATGGCCTGGAAGGACATGAAAACTCTGATTTTCCTCATAAGTGGAGGCTTCTCTTTCAATCGTCACCTGAACCGATCCTTCCAGGACGATCCAGTGTCGAACAACATCGCGGTGAGGCTTTCGTCGCAGGACTTCCCCGGGACCAATCGAAAGCTGCATCACCTGAAAAGCGCCACCGGAACCACCGGGTTCACCGTGAGTCCCGGCGCCGGTCGGCAGCTTTGCCGCGCCCACTTCCGGATAGTGGGCCGCCGCCATGCCCTCCACCACCCCGCGGACTTCTCCCAGATCGTCCCGGTTGGCGACCAGGAGGGCGTCTGGCGTATCAATGACGATCAGGTCCACAAGCCCTATGCCAACCGCCAGGCGGTGCGGGCTGAAGACAAAAGAATTACGCGACGAAGTCAGGTGAACCCGCCCCCTCCACCGGTTGCCTTCCGCATCGGCGGGGTAGAGCTCCGCAACCTCCCCCCAGGTTCCCACGTCGCGCCACTCGGCATCGAGCGCCGTCATCGCCACGGCCCCGTGCCGCTCCAGGACTGCCTTGTCAAAGGAGACGCTGGGGGCCGCCGCAAAGGCCCGCCCATCAAGGCGCAAGCCGTCTGCGCCGCTCTCACCTGCCTTGAGCGAACCCTCCACAGCCGCCAGGACCGCGGGCTCATGGGTCTGCATCGCCCAGATGACTTGATCGGCGCGCGCCACGACGATGCCGGCGTTCCACAGGGCTCCGCCATCCATCAGTCCCTGCGCCACGTCGAGAGAGGGTTTCTCCGTGAAATGCCTGACGCGCGCGACCTGCGGCAGTCCCTCAATTCCAGCCTCGGGCGTAATGTATCCAAAGGCGCTCGAAGCATGGCGGGGCCTAACGCCAAGAATGGTGAGCCAGCCCTGCTCCGCCGCGGCGCAGGCCCGCGCCACGGAGGCGGCAAAGGCTTCGCCCTCCGCGATAAAATGGTCGGCGGGGAGCATCACAAGCATTGCCGCGGGATCAAGGCGCCGGGCGAGGAGTGCCGCCGCAGTGAGGGCCGGCGCCGTATTGCGGGGCTCGGGCTCGAGCAGCAGGCGGCCCTTCAGTCCCATCCGCTCGAGCGATTGCCGGACCTCGGCGCCATAGTCCGCCGTGGTCACGCAAGTAATCTCATCCGAGCCGGAAAGGCTTCCGGCACGCTTCAGGGTTGCCTCGAGCAGTGTCACATCGCCCATGAGCGAGACCAGCTGCTTGGGGCGGTCGCGTCGGCTCAGCGGCCACAGCCGTGTTCCCGATCCGCCGCACAGGATGACCGGAATGATGGTGCTCATGGCTCAGGCACCTGTTGCAGCTCATCAACTTCTGAATAGGCGTTGAGATGTGATCTCACGGCATTGACCACCGCCAGCATCCGCTCCCGGCTAACCGGGCTTTCGCAGACCACAACCAGTTCCGGCTTGTTCGAGGAGGCCCTAACCAGCCCCCAGGAGCCATCCGCCAGTCCAAACCGCACGCCATTGATGGTAATCAAGTCCTTGACCGCCTGCCCGGCAATCTCCGCACCCGAGAGCTGGGCTGTTCGGTAGTGTTCCGCGACCCGACGGACGATGTCATATTTGACGCCATCGGCGCAATGCGCCGGCATGGTGGGCGTTCCCCAGGTCTCGGGCAATTCCCGGCGAAGATCGGCCATTGATTTTCCCGGCACCTGGTCAAGCATGCGGAGGATTTCAAGTGCCGTAAGCAAGCCGTCGTCGTAGCCCCGGCCGATGGGCGGCTGGAAGAAGTAGTGTCCCGATTTCT
>CAZRZB010000244.1:0-2586 GCA_964604435.1 uncultured Aestuariivirga sp.
CGCCGGTCATGGCTGATCAGGATGAAGGCGGCGCGCGAGGCCTTGAGTTCATTTTCCAGCCATTCGATGGCGGGCAGGTCCAGGTGGTTGGTCGGCTCATCGAGCAGCAGGATGTCCGGGTCCGGCGCCAGGGTGCGGGCCAGGGCGGCGCGGCGCATTTCACCGCCCGACAGGGTCGCAGGCTTTTCGTCTCCGGTGAGGCCCAGCTCATTGAGATAGTGCCGGCAGCGGTAGGGATTGTCGGTGGGACCAAGCCCCGCCTCGACATAGTCGAGGACGCTGGCAAAGCTGCCGAAGTCCGGTTCCTGCGGCAGGTAGCGCACCGTGGTTCCGGGCTGCAGCCAGCGTTCGCCGCTATCGGGCTCGACCAGCCCCGCCGCAATCTTGAGAAGCGTGGATTTGCCCGAGCCGTTGCGCCCCACCAGGCACATGCGCTCGTCATCGGCCAGCATGAGTTCCGCCCCCTCAAGCACCGGTTTGCCGCCGAAAGTGAGGTGGATGTCTTGCAGATTGAGGAGGAGTCTGGCCATGTCAGCGGCTGGTTAGCTGATTGCGGCTAACCTCTCAAGTAAGCTCTGATTTCGGGGGGCGCCGAGGCCGCAAAGAACTGCTTTTTGGGGAGGAAATGGGCAATCCGTCCGGCCTGCACAAAGGCGATCCGGCTGGCCGCATATTCGGCATCCTCCGGTTGGTGGGTGACCATGAGAATGGTGAGAGTCCGCTCCTTCTGGATATCCTTGATGAGGTCCAGCATCTCGCGGCGCAGCGCCGGCCCCAGGGCAGTGAAGGGTTCGTCCAGCAGCAGGACTGGCCGGTCCCGCACCAGGGCGCGGGCAATGGCGATGCGCTGCCTTTCGCCGCCCGACAATTCCGTGGGCTTGCGCGCGGTGAAGCCCGAAAGTCCGACGCGCTCCAGGGCGCTGTCAACCAGGTCATGCTGCTGCGGTGCAAGATTGAGGCGCGGTGATACGCCCAGCGCCACATTGGTCCAGACATCGAGATGGGCGAAGCTGTTGTGGTCCTGGAAGATCATGCTCACCGGGCGCTGGTCCGGTGCCACACCCGCCATGTCGGCGCCGGCAAGCGAAATCCGCCCCGTGACGGGAAGGTCAAATCCGGCGATGAGTGAGAGCAGGGTGGATTTGCCGGCCCCGCTCGGCCCGATAACGCCCACAAGCTCCCCCTTCGAGACCTGCAGGTCAAAATTCATCGCCATGTCCTCATAGCGGAAGGAAACGGCTTCAAGTCTGATCATGGGTTTTGCTCCATCGCTGGGCGAGAGTGATCAATGCAAGGCAGAAGCAGGCCAGGACCAAGGCCGTTCCCGCCGCATCATTCATCCGGTAGTGGCCCATCTGCCTGAAGATCAGGGCGGGCAGGGTGACAAGCCGGTCGCTGCCAAACAGCGTGATGGCCGAGAGATCGCCGAGGGACACAATGACGGCCATGAGGAAGGCGAGCCCCAAGGGTTTGCGCAGGACCGGCAGGTCGATCAGGAAAAGCCGCGCGGCGCCACTTAATCCAAGACTTGAACACAGCCGGTCATGGCGTTGAACCGAATCAACGATTGCCGGGAAGAGCGGCGACCAGACAAAGGGGAGCGCCATCAGGGCATTGAGGACAATCACCAGGGCAACCGCATAGCCGCCGACGTCGGTAACAGCGCTGAGGCTGACAAACCACCCCGTGGCCAGAACCGCTGGCGGCATGATGAGCGAGGCAAGGCAGGCCAGCGTAATGGCCGCTTTCAGCAGGGAATGCGGCTGCCGTGCCGCCGTTCCCGCCAGCACCCATCCGAGCCCAAGGCTGATGCCCGCCGCGGCAAGGCCAATGAACAGGCTTGTCCCCATGGCCTGCAAGAGAAGGCGGTAAGGATAGATATTGAAAAGGCCGGATAGCACCACGCTGAGAATGGGCGGGATGACAATCAGGGCGGCCAGCCCGATGGCCGTGCCGTCGACAAGTCTTGAAGACAGTGATCGCCCATCCCAGCGCCGGATTCTGGCAAGGGTTGGAGGAAACACCTGAACCTCGGTGGCAAAGCGGCTGGCCACCAGAACCAGAAGGCCGCAGGCCGCCAGCTGTGCCAGGGCAAGAATTGAGGCCCGCGCCGGGTCAAAATCCAGCCGCAGCGATTGGTAGATCGCCACCTCCAGGGTGGTCGCCTGCGGACCGCCGCCAAGAATCAGAACCACCGCGAAACTTGCCGTGCACAGGAGGAAGATGAGGCTGGCAATGCCCGGTATAGCCGAAGCGAGTTGCGGCCATTCAATGAAGCGGAACACCTGCGCCGCCTTGAAATCCAACTGCGCCGCCAGGCGGAAATTTTCCGCCGGGATGGCTTCAAGCCGCGTCAGCATGAGCCGTGCCGCCAGCGGCATGTTGAAGAATACGTGGGCCAGCAGAATGCCCGTCAGGCCATAAATAGAAATCATCCCGCCAAACGGTCCGTTGCTGCCATAGACCCCAAGAATCCCGAGAATGGCCACGATCGCGGGCAGGGCCAGCGGCAGGGAGAAGATCTTGAGCAGGGCTTCGCGCCCGAAGAACTGCCGCCGCGCCACGGCCAGTGCCACCGGCAAGGCG
>CAZRZB010000245.1:0-2581 GCA_964604435.1 uncultured Aestuariivirga sp.
TTGCCGGCATAGACGGTGAGCGTCACAGGCTCGGGCGCCGGCCACATCATGGGGAAATAGCTGGTTGAAATGGAGACGCGAAGTTTGTGGTCCTTCGGTATGCGCCAGGCAATATCATCAAGCTTGATCTTGATGCTGTAGCGTTTGCCGGGAACAAGGGCGGCCGGGGTTTCACGGCTGTCACGCATGCAGAGGTTTTGCAGGTGATAGGTGATGCGCGAGACCTCGCCGCTTGGCCAGACGTCATTCAGGCGAACGGCAACGCTTGCCACGGGCCGGTCGACGCTGAAGTCAAATTCAACCTGGGGCTGACCCACGATATCGATATCGGTCCGCAATGCGGGAGAATCGAAAGTGATCGATTGTGCGTCATCGGCTTTTTGGTCTCCCGGAAATTCCGGGCCCAGCCAGATGATGCAATATTCACCGCCCTCGGCACCGGTAGTCTGCTTCGACGAAACGGTCAGCGGCTTTTCCTCGCCGGCAGCGCCGCCAATGCCTGTTCCGGTCAAGTACCATTTCTTCACGTCGGTATTGCCGAAGCCCCACATGGCATCGGCAATCCACCGGCCGGGCAATGCCGCCTTCGTGGTCCCTGGCTTTTCGGCATCCATGATGTAGACGCGGTAATCGGGATCGCGGGAAATGCCGGTGGTTTCGTCCTTCAGCCACTGGCCCCACCAGCGCAGCATTTCCTGCAGGAATCCGATGCGGGGCTCAGGGATGGCAAAATGCGGGTACTTGTGGGCCCAGGGCCCGATGATGGCCTTGCGCGTGGTGCGCAGGCCTTTCATCAGGCGCGGGACCGCATTGGAATAGGCGTCGTTCCAACCGCCGACGGCCAGCACGGGGGTTTCAATGGCCGCGAAGTTCTCGCACACGGAGCCGTGCTTCCAGTAGGCATCGCGGTGCGGATGCTGCAGCCAGGAAATGAGCAGGAAGGGCTCGGCCTTCAGCCGCTCCAGCCACATCTTGCGCCATTTGGCACCGACGATCTTCGGGTCAGGCGGACGCGAGGAATAGGCCAGCATGGTGGCGGCCCAGCCCAGGTTTTCATTGAGCAGGCAGCCGCCCTTGTAGTGGATATCGTCTTCATAGCGGTCGTCGGTCGAGCAGATCGTCACGATGGCCTTGAGAGCCGGAGGTTTCCTGGCGGCCACTTGCAGCGCGTTGAAGCCGCCCCATGAGATGCCGAACATGCCCAGCTTTCCGGTGCACCATTTCTGGCGGGCGATCCAGGCGATGACTTCCAGCGCGTCATCCTGTTCCTGCCTGACGTATTCATCCAGCATGATGCCGTCGCTGTCGCCGTTGCCGCGCATATCCACCCGGATCGCCGCATAGCCATGGCCCGCGAGATAGGGATGCGTCAGGGCATCACGCGCAATGGTGCCGTCGCGCTTGCGGTAGGGAAGGTATTCCAGCACGGCGGGCACCGGCTTCTTTTCTGCATCGAGCGGAATCCACATGCGCGCCGCCAGCTTCACGCCATCGGAAAGGGGAATCCAGAAATTTTCCACTTCCTTAATCTTGCATGGAAACTTCTTCACGGTTTTGATGGTCATGGACTCCTCAGGGATAAATTGCCGTGGCGGGCAATGGGGTGCGAAGGCCTCACAATAGCAGAATGGGGCCTGCCGCAAAGTCCCCGGGGACCGTGCTACAAAAAGCCCACATTTTCAGGGTTTTTATGAAAACACATGCTTTCTGGGAGAGGGGGCATGGAAAGGCAGATTAGTTTTCCGGTAACCCTACAGGCCCCGAAAATGAACGGCAGATAAATGTCCCGCTCAGGGTGAGTTCAGGCGGTGTCCCGTAGAAAGGCATCATCACATGAATTCGAGAGGGAAACCCAAATGACCAACTTCATCAAGAAAATCGCCGCCGCCGCAATGTTCGCCGGTTTGCTGGTTACATCAGCCCAGGCCCAGACGGTAAAGCCTTTTGAAGGCGTCGTCCTGGTAGCCGCCGTTCCAATGGATGAAATCCAGCCGAAGGCGTTGCGTGAATTCTCCAAGCCCAAGTTCAAGCGCGGCCAGATCGTCACGTATTCGACAGCCATGGCGCCAGGCTCAATCGTCGTTCACAGCAAGCAGAATGTGCTCTTTTTCGTCCTCGGCAACGGCAAGGCTGTAAAATACCGCGTCGCCACGGCCCGCAAAGGCTTTGAATGGTCCGGCACCCACAAGGTGAGCTTCAAAACCCAGTGGCCGGACTGGCGTCCGCCAACGGAAATGCGTGCCCGTCATCCTGAATTGCCGGTCTTCATGGCTGGTGGCCCAAAGAACCCGCTGGGCGCCCGCGCCATCTACCTCGGCTCGTCAATCTATCGCATTCATGGCACCAATGAGCCAACCTCTATCGGCAAATCCGCGTCCTCGGGCTGCATCCGGATGCTTAACGAAGACGTCACCGAGCTCTATCAGTTCGTGAAGCAGGGTGCCACGGTCACCGTGCTCTAACCCGGCAGGACTTCCCGGTGCCCCAGGCTGCGCAAGGCTTCAACAATCGCGTTGAAGCCTTTTTTTGCCGGTTCGCTCACATGCCTGGCGCGCATGAAGGAATGGGCCAGGGCCGGCTC
>CAZRZB010000246.1:0-2579 GCA_964604435.1 uncultured Aestuariivirga sp.
GGCGAACGCCAGGCCCGCTCCCAATCCTTGTGGTAATTCATGGCGTTGCGGGCAAGCGAAAATATCGAATAGCGGGATTTCATCGGGTCAACCTTTAAGTCATTTGCCTTTTAACAAATAGACCCTGTAATCACTACAGCTTTCCGACGCCCCATTGCCGCCATGCGACAATGCGACGTGAACCGTGTAAGGAAATGACTTGTATTGTTAACCCCGGATGAAAAAATTTACGACGGCATGATGATTTGGGCGGTTTTTGCAGTGATGACGGCGGCCGTTCTGGCCGCCTTGCTGGTGCCGTTCCTGCGCAAGCCGCAAGGGGTGCCGAGCTCCGACGCGGATTTCGATGCCGCCGTCTACCGCGACCAGTTGCAGGAACTTGACCGCGATGCCGCCCGCGGCCTGATCGGCGAGGCGGAAGCCCAGGCGGCGCGCAACGAGATTTCGCGGCGTTTGCTGCAGGTTGCAAGACCAGAAGCCACCGCCAGTGCGGACCGCCATGTGGCGCTGGCCGTGCTCATGGTACCGCTCATGGCGCTGCCCATCTATGCCCTGTACGGCAGCCCCGGGGCGCCCGACGTGGCCCTGCAGGAGCGGCTGCAGGGCGCCATCGCCAACCAGGACTTCGCCGCCCTGGTTGCCAGCGTTGAAGCCCATCTGGCGAAAAAGCCCAATGATGTCGAGGGTTGGCGCGTGCTCGCGTCGGGCTACAAGCGCCAAGAGCGCTGGCGCGACGCGGCGGAAGCCTATGCCAACATCCTGCGGCTGGCCCCGCCGGCGGCGGAGACAATGGCCGACTATGGCGAGATGCTGGTTTTCGCCAATGAAGGCATGGTGACCGAAGAGGCGCTGCAGGCCTTCTCCGGAGCGCTGAAGCTGGATGCAAAGAACCAGCGCGCGCAGTATTATTCCGATCTCTCGCTGAAGCAGGAGGGCAGGGTTCCCGCCCTGACCGATGAACAGATCGCTACCGGCCAGGGCATGTCGGCCGAGGACCAGCAGGCGATGATTGGCGGCATGATTGACCGGCTCGAGCGTCGGCTTGGCACCGGTGTCCGCGATCTCGATGGCTGGAGGCGCCTGATCCGCGCCCGCCATGTGATCAAGGAAGTTGACAAGGCCAAGGCCTCTCTCGCCCTGGCCATGGATATCTTCAAGGATGACCCGGTATCGCTCAATGCCCTGCGCGATCTTGCGAGGGAATTGGAGATTGAATGAAGCTCTCTATCTCTCCATGGTCGGGCTTGACCCGACCACCCAGACTTAGCCATGTAACGGATTGGTTCAAGAATGCGAGATGCATGCGCCAGAGAGGCGCTGGAAATAACCGTCAAACCGAAGGCGTTGGCATGGCCCTTTGCTCAAGTCTGGGTGGTCGGGTCAAGCCCGACCATGGAGAGGTTTTAGGATGACCCGCAAGCAGAAGCGATTGGCCGTAATCCTGGGCGGCCTGGCTATTCTCGGGATTGCGGCGGGGCTCGTGCTCTATGCCCTGCGCGATACGATTGTGTTTTTCTATACGCCCAGCGAAGTTGCCGAAAAGCAGGTGCAGCCTGGCACGCGGCTGCGCCTTGGCGGGCTGGTGGAGAAGGGGAGCATTTCGAAAGCCGGCGGCACAACGGTTACCTTTGTGGTGACCGATACCATCAAAACCCTGAATGTGCGTTACACCGGGCAATTGCCCGATCTTTTCAAGGAAGGCCAGGGCGTGGTAGCGGAAGGCACCATCCAGGCCGACGGCTCTTTCATCGCCGACACGGTTCTGGCCAAGCACGATGAGAACTACATGCCGAAAGAACTTGCCGACAGCCTGAAGGAAAAGGGTGTCTGGCAGGAAACCGGGAAAACTTCGCCATGATTGCCGAGATCGGACATTTCGCCCTGGTGCTGGCCCTTGCGGTGGCGGCTTTTCAATGCGTGGTGCCGCTTGCCGGCGCCCAGCGGGGCAACCGCGAGATGATTGCCGCGGCGGTGCCCGCCGCCCTCACCCAGCTGGTGCTTATCTATGTGGCCTTTGCCGCGCTCACCCATGCCTATCTGGTCTCCGATTTCTCGGTGCAGAACGTGTTCGAGAATTCCCACTCGGCAAAACCCTTGCTCTATAAGATATCCGGCGTCTGGGGCAACCACGAAGGCTCCATGCTGCTCTGGGTCTTCATCCTTGCCATATTCGGCGCGGCGGTGGCGGCCTTCGGCGGCAACCTGCCGCCAACCCTCAAGGCCCGCGTCCTGGCCGTGCAGGGGGCAATCGGCTTTGCCTTCCTGCTGTTCATTGTCGTGACCTCAAATCCCTTCATGCGGCTCGATCCCGTGCCCATCGAAGGCAATGGCCTCAATCCCATTCTCCAGGATCCGGCGCTGGCCTTTCATCCGCCGTTTCTTTACGCCGGCTATGTGGGCCTGTCGGTGGCTTTTTCCTTTGCCGTCGCCGCCTTGATCGAGGGCAGGGTGGATGCGGCCTGGGCCCGCTGGGTGCGGCCCTGGACGCTTGCCGCCTGGATGTTCCTCACCATCGGCATCAGCATGGGAAGCTGGTGGGCCTATTATGAACTCGGCTGGGGCGGCTGGTGGTTCTGGGA
>CAZRZB010000247.1:0-2542 GCA_964604435.1 uncultured Aestuariivirga sp.
GATCGCTCGCTCGGCGCGGGGGCTATCGGTACGTACGTTCATGAGGGCGCGGTAGGGGCTATGGTGCTCCTGTCCTGCGAGACTGACTTCGTCGCGAAGAATCCGGAGTTTGCAGCACTTGCGCGCGAGATCGCGATGCAGGTGGCCGCGACGAACCCGGCGTACGTGACGACCGATGAAGTTCCCGAGGAGGCGATGGCGGCCGCAACGGCGGTCTTCGAGAAGGAGGTCGTCGGCAAGCCGGCGGACATGCAGGCGAAGATCCTCGAGGGCAAGCTCGCGAGCTATTTCGCTGACCAGGTCCTCGTCGAACAGGCTTTCATCAAGGATGAGAGCAAGACGGTCCAGGGACTTCTGAACGAAGCGACGCAGAAGTTCGGCGAGCGCGTCCTCGTCTCCCGCATCGCGCGTCTCTCGACGCGCTGATCATCGTGGCGAATCTCGTATCGCTCTCGCTCGCAATCGCGCTTCTCGTCGGGTTCGTCGCGCTCACGCGCTATGAAGCGAAGCGCGGCATGCGCCTTTGTGCTGCGAAGCGCGCAGCGCTCGACGAGAACATCGAGCGCATAGCGTTCATCGTGGAGCATGTCGACCTCGCAGCCTTCGCGCGAGACGAAGCACGTCATGCGATGAATCGGTTCGGTCACGCGGTGGCGCATCTCTTCCTGCAGGCCGTGCGCTCGACCGAGCGCCTGCTCACGCGCCTCGTCCGCCATTTGCGCACGCGGCACGAGGACGAAGCTGCGCCGCGCGAGACCGCGCGAGAATTCGTGAAGACACTCTCCGAGTTCAAGGATGGTCTGAATGCGACGCATCCCGACATCGACTCGCTTGAGGCGAAGTAGAAAAGTGGTAACGTTCGCATAGTGCCGGGGTAAGTAAGCTTTCTCCGGCTACGTTCACTCACATAAGAAAACATGATACTTTTCTTATGTTCGTTCACTTGCCGGAGTAGCTCAGTTGGTAGAGCAGCTCACTTGTAATGAGCAGGTTCGTCGGTTCGAGCCCGACCTCCGGCTCCAAAATTATCTCGAATTTGTTGTGGTCGCGAGAGCACCCTTCGGGAACTGCTTCTCGAGGTCTTCGAGCGAAGTGAAGCCGTATGAATGCTTCCCGTTTATGACGAACGCAGGAAGCTTGTTCTGAGTCTTCGTGACCGCCTCGAGCGTCTTCAGCGCGCCCAGATCGAGATTGTAATCAAAGGAGTAGACGCGGAGCGATGGGTACGTCGTGCGCAAGTAGGAGAGCGCATAGCCTGCCTTGTCGCAGTCGGTGCAGTCGCCGGCATTACTATAGAAGTAGAGGACCGTCACCGGTTTCGTGCCGCACGCCTCAGCGAGCTGCTTCGTAAGGAGATAGTCGCGGATCTCAAGCAGGGAATACCGCTCCTTCAGGCGCACCACTTGCGGGTTGTCGATGCCGAGCTGGTCTTCGGCGTAGGCGAGTCGGCTGCCGAGGTCAGAAAGCTCGCTCGCGAGCATGGTCGATGATGCGGCGCTTTCACAGGGCGTCGAGGCGAGGAGCGAGAGCTGGGTATCGAGCGAGAGCGTATCTATGGAAAGCTGGTCTTCGATAGCGCCGAGCTCAGCGACGCGGGCGCGGTTGAGGTAGCTCACGGCGGCAGCGACCGTGCCGGTAAGCACGATCGTTATGAAGAGGGCGATAAGGACGTTTCGGGTGACGAGCGACATAGTAGAAAGCCTACCGTAGTACGGTTAGCCGCGCCATCCGCGGCGCTTGTTGAACGTCACATCGGCTGTGGCGCGCATGAGCCAGAGCGGTGCGACGAAACCGTAAAGGAAGGTATAAGAGAAGAGTCCGAGCACGAGCTTCCCGGGCGTCTTCGAGATGTATTTTCCGATGATGACGAATGAGAGGGATATGAGTAGCGTCGTGATGCTCAAGATCAGAAGGAAGTCGATTGGCACATAGAACCAATCGAACGACCCATGCGGCGCGAGCGCGTACGAGAGCGGGATGCCGGCGCGCAGCTCAGCGGCAGCAGCGACACCTCGCCCGAGCTGGAAGAGCATGAGGAAGAAAAGCATGATGCCGCTCCCGATGGTGAGAACCGCCGTAGGGAGGACCAGCATGCCCAGGACGCCGTGCTTCGGAGAGCCGATGAGCCCGCGGTATTCCCCGAGGACATTGCGGATGAATCCGGCCGTCCAGCGCGTACGCTGCTTCACGAGTTTGAGGAGTGTATCCGGGGATTTTGTATACACGCGCGCGCGGGGTGCATTCTCTATTTCATACCCGGCCTGCTGGATACGGAGCGCCATCTCCATGTCCTCGGTCTGGTGGGCGTGGCGGAACGCACCGAGCTCATCGAGGATGCTCTTCCGATAGAAAGAGAACGGGCCGGGGGTGACGTAGAGTCCATTGATGGAAGCAAGGACGTGCCGGTAGGTGATGCCGAAGGCGTACTCAGCGCCCTTCATGTGCTGGAGCAGAGTCTTCGGGTAGTGCACCGACATGGCAACGGTCACTGGCGCCACCTGCGTTCCCCCCGAAACAGGCAATAACCCTTTGGGCGCATTCC
>CAZRZB010000248.1:0-2533 GCA_964604435.1 uncultured Aestuariivirga sp.
TCCCGCCGGCGCGGATGCTCTCGGCGAATTTCGCCATGGCCGAAAGCACCCCCCGGATATCGGGCATCACATCGCGGCCCCCCAGCATCACCGGCGCGGCCGACTGGTTGCGGAGTGCTGTATGCAGCACGGCGCGGCCTTCGGTGGTGTTGATGATCTCGCCCGCGAACATGGCATCGCGCTTTTTTGTAACGTCCGCCGCTTTGGCGAGGGCCAGCAGCAGCGCCATGGTCTTGGCCGTCACGGCGCATTTGGAATAGTCGAGCAGCAGGTCGTCCTGATGGGCCGAGAATTCGGCAAAGCGCCTGGGGTTTTTGGCGAAGGCCCTGCGCATGTCGAAGAGTGCCGACGCCTTGTGATGCAGGCGCAAATCCTTCAGTGCCTTGCTGGCTTTATCGGCTTTTGCCATGAGGTCCCCAAACAGTTCCATTATCGTCTAGCAGATAATTTTGTTTTGTCATCCCGGCGGACGCCGGGACCCAGACTTGGTAGAGGCGTGATAGCTGGAAGTCTGGGCCCCGGCTTGCGCCGGGGTGACAGAAATTATGTGAGCTTTCGCCGGGATGACGGATATGGGGCTGCTAAGCCGCCTGGCGGAGTGCCTTGCCTTCGATCAGATTGTCAAACAGGGCCCGGCTCATGCCTGCCATTTGCGGCATGAGGGGGAACGCCTTGGCGCGGACGCGCGGATAGGCATCGGGGCCGAGGGCGTCATTCAGCCATTCGATATATTGCGGGATATGGGCCCAGCGCTCGACGAGTTCGGGTGTCAGTTCGGCATGGAACTGGGTGGCCAGCAGCGTATCGTCAACCGACATGATCTGAACCTGGGTGCTGGGCGAGGTGGCCAGGACTTCCGCACCCTCCGGCAATTCCTGCACCTCGGCATGGTGCCACTGCATGACCTTCAGGCTGGGTTTCAGGCCCGCCGTCATCGCGTGCCTGCGGCCAAGGCTTGAAAGCTTCACCTCGCAAACCCCGACTTCCGCCTTGCTGGACAGGCCCACCTTGCCGCCCAGCGCTTCGGTGAGGAGCTGCAGGCCGAGGCAGATGCCGAGAAACGGCCGGTTGCGGTTAACCGCCCATTCGCGGATGGCGCGCTTTTCATCGACCAGCCAGGGGTGGGCTTCGGTTTCCCACACGTCCATGGCCCCGCCCATGACCAGCAGAAAATCATAAGGGGCAAGAGATGGTATCTCCTCGCCCCTGTGCAGCATCACCACGTCGACCGCGGCTTCCCGCTCGCGCAGGAAGTCGCCGAACAGTCCGGGAGGTTCGTCATCCATGTGCTGGAACACAAGGGCTCTGCTGATCATTTCTTCGGTCCTCATGCCGCAGGAAAAAAACGCTACATAGGGCTTCGACGGCGAATCACAACATGTATGATTGTCGCAGGAATTGATGAATCAGAAGCAAAGGACAGTCCAGTGGCAGGCCAGCGTCGAACCATCTTTTTTGCCTTGTTCCCCTTCGCCTGCGGCTATCTCCTGTCCTACCTGCTGCGCGCCGTCAACGCCGTGGTGGCCCCCGACCTGGTGCAGGACTTTGCCATTTCCCCCGCCGAGCTTGGCTTCCTGACCTCGGCCTATCTTCTCTCGTTTTCCCTGTTCCAGCTGCCCCTCGGCGTGCTCCTCGACCGCTATGGCGCCAGGCGGGTGCAGACGGTGCTTCTGGCCATTGCGGCAGGCGGCTGTTTCCTCTTTGCCGTGGCGCCGGACTTTCTCTCGCTGGTGGCGGCTCGAGCCGTCATCGGGCTTGGCTTTTCCGCCGGCCTGATGGCGAGCTACAAGTCAACGTCGGTCTGGGTGCCGCTCGAGCGCCGCTCCCTGGCCAACGCCAGCATCATGTCGGCGGGCGCCCTTGGCATCATCCTGGCAACCGAGCCCACCGCCTATCTGGTGGCCCAGGTCGGCTGGCGCGCCGCCTTCGTGGTTTATGGCGCGCTGGTGCTGGCGGTGGCCGCCTTCATTTACCTGGCGGTGCCGGAAAAGCCCGAGGCAGGAACCGCCGCAGGCCTTGGCCGCCAGGTGGGCGAGCTGCTGCAGATTCTCAAGCTGCCGCTGTTCTGGCGCATCGCCCCGCTGCTGGCCTTGGCTTCCGGCTCCAGCATTGCAATGCAGACCCTGTGGGCCGGGCCATGGTTCCGCGATGTGCTTGGCCTGGCGCGGCCCGAGGTTGCCCGCAGCCTGTTCTGGATGGCCACCGCCTTCATGGTCGGCATCTTCCTCGTGGGCCTGGTGGCCGACCGCCTGCAGAAACGCGGCATCGGCCCGATGCCCGTGATGCTCGGCTTCATCATCGCCAACCTTGTGGCCCAGACTGTCATCGTCATGCAGGCGAAGGGGCTGGCCTTTCCCGCCTGGCTGGTGCTGGCGGGCGTCGGCCAGGCCGCCATTCTGGCCTACCCGTGGTTTGCCCTGCGCGTCGGCCCAGGGCTTGCCGGCCGTTCCAACGCGACCATCAACTTCGCCATGTTCCTGGTGGCCTTCGCGGCCCAGGCCTTCGTCGGCGTGGTGATCGGCTGGTTTCCGCA
>CAZRZB010000249.1:0-2522 GCA_964604435.1 uncultured Aestuariivirga sp.
AATACAATTACCGGAATCCCGTTGTCCCGTGCAAGGGCGATTGCGGCGGGGTCCATAATGCGCAGATCACGGCTCAAAATCTCGCTGAACGTAATCTTTTCAAAGCGCTTGGCCTGGGGGTTGCGTTTCGGGTCCTCGGCATAGACGCCGTCAACACTCGTGCCTTTGAAAAGCGCGTTGCACTGCAGCTCCGCGGCGCGAAGGGCCGAACCCGTATCGGTGGTGAAGAACGGCAAACCCGTTCCTGCCGCGCAAATCACCACCCTGCCCTTTTCCAGATGGTGGATGCCCTTGGCCGGGGAATAGGTTTCGCACACGGTTGGCATGGCGATGGCGGAGAGAACGCGGGCGTCAATGCCCTTGGATTTCAAAACCCCCTGCATGGCCAAGGCGTTCATGATCGTCGCCATGATGCCCATGTGGTCGGCACTGACCCGGTCCATGCCCTTGGCAGCCCCGGCAAGACCGCGGAAAATGTTGCCGCCGCCGATCACCAGCGCCACCTGGGCACCCGCCTTGAGGCAGGCAATGACCTCATCGGCGATGCGCGCCACCGTATCCAGGTCTATCCCGAAGGTCTGGCTGCCCATCAACACCTCACCTGAAACCTTGAGGAGAATGCGCTTGTAGGAAATTTTGCTCATGAGTTTCGACTTCCAATAAGGAAAAGGCCCCGTATCGGGGCCTATTCTAAGCATTCGCTGGTCGATTCGCCTAATTCGCACCGGCGGCCTTCGCCACTTCGGCGGCAAAGTCATCGGCAGCCTTTTCAATGCCTTCGCCGAGTTGCAGGCGCACATAGCCGAGAAGCTTGATTGGCGCACCGGCCTTGTTGCCGACTTCGCCCAGGACCTGGGTCACAGACTTCGTGCCGTCATGGACATAGGCCTGCTCCAGCAGGCAGTTTTCCTTGGCGTAGGTCTTGAGGCCTGAAGCGATAATTTTTTCAAGGACGGCGGCAGGCTTGCCGGCATTCTTTTCTTCAAGAATGGCCTTCTCGCGGGCCAGGGTCTCAGGCGGAACGCCGGCCAGGTCCATGGCAACCGGATTGGTCGCGGCCACATGCATGGAGAGCAAACGGCCGAAGGCGGCGAGTTCTTCCTTGTTGCCGGTGGATTCCAGGGCGACCAGCACGCCGATCTTGCCCATGCCGGGGGCGGCCTGATTGTGGACATAGGAACCGATGACACCGTCCTTCACCTTCAGCGAAGCAGTGCGCCGCACGCCCATGTTCTCGCCGATGGTTGCCACCATTTCGGCCACATACTCGGCGACCGCATGGGGCGATCCCGGGTATTTCATGGTCTTCAGTTTTTCGGTGCTGCCATCGGCGGCAAGCGCCAGCTTGGCGATTTCGGCCACCATGGCCTGGAATTTTTCGTTGCGGGCGACAAAATCGGTTTCCGAGTTGACTTCGACGACCGCCCCGGAGGTGCCGCTGACGGCAACGCCGACGAGGCCTTCGGCGGCGACGCGGGTGGATTTCTTGGCCGCCTTGGCCAGGCCCTTGGCGCGCAGCCAGTCGGTGGCGGCATCCATGTCGCCATTGGTGGCGGCCAGAGCTGCCTTGCAGTCCATCATGCCTACGCCGGTTGCTTCACGTAGGCTTTTCACCATGCCAGCTGTAACTTCAGCCATGATCAATCCTCTTTCAAAATGGAGAAAGGGCCAGCGCTAACCGCCGGCCCTCGAAACTTTGCTTATTCGGCGGGAACCGCTTCGGCGACAGGATTCTCATCGGCGCCAAGATCATGGCCCGACGAGCCTTGCGCCTGAGCAATGCCTTCGATGGCGGCGCGCGCGATAAGGTCGCAATAGAGTGCCACGGCGCGGCCTGCGTCGTCATTGCCTGGAATGGGATAGTTGACGCCGGCAGGGTCCGAATTCGTATCGATGATCGCCACAACCGGAATGCCCAGACGATTGGCTTCCTTGATGGCCAGGGCTTCCTTGTTGGTATCGATGACGAACAGGATGTCGGGGGTTCCGCCCATGTCCTTGATGCCGCCGAGAGCCTTGTCGAGCTTGGTCTTCTCACGGGAAATGGTCAGCAACTCGCGCTTGGTGAGCCCCATGCCTTCCTTGGCAAGCTGCTCGTCGAGGGAGCGGAGATGCTTGATCGAATTGGAAATGGTCTTCCAGTTGGTGAGCATGCCGCCGAGCCAGCGGGAATTCACATAGTACTGGGCCGAGCGCTTGGCGCTTTCGGCAATCTGCTCCTGGGCGGTGCGCTTGGTGCCGACGAACAGCACGCGGCCGCCCTTGGCCACCGCCGCTGTCACGGCGAGAAGCGCCTGATGCAGCAATGGCACGGTCTGGGCCAGATCGATGATGTGGATGCCATTGCGCGAGCCGTAGATATACGACTGCATCTTGGGGTTCCAGCGATGGGTTTGATGTCCGAAATGAACGCCTGCTTCGAGCAATTGGCGCATGGTAAATTCTGGCACAGCCATGGTCTTTTCCTTCTCCGGTTGATCCGCCGCGGATGGTTGTGACCGGATTATCCGGCACCGGAAGGA
>CAZRZB010000250.1:0-2515 GCA_964604435.1 uncultured Aestuariivirga sp.
CGGTTTCATCGCCGATGACGATGAAGCCCTTTTCGGCGCGCAGCACATGCAGCGCCTCGGTGCCATAGGGCTCGATGCCCAGTTCCTTGCCGGCCTCGAGAATGGCGTTCCACAGCCCGCGGCCGAGATTGGAAGGTGTTGCCACCTCATAGGACTGCTCGCCGGAGAAGCTGATGCGGTAGACCCGCACCGGATAGCCGCCGAGCTTGCCTTCCTTGAAAGTCATGTGCGGGAAACCTTCGTGCGAGAGATCGAAATCGGCGCCAAGCTTTGCCAGCACATTGCGGGCGCGGGGGCCGGCGATGGCAAACTGCGCCCATTGCTCGGTGACCGGCGTCACGAACACCCTATAATGGGTCCATTCGGTTTGCAGCCACTCCTCCAGCCAGGCGGCGATGCGGTCGGCGCCGCCCGAAGTGGTGTGCATGAGGAAGTGGTCCTCGCCGAGGCGCACGGTGACGCCGTCGTCGGTGAGGAAGCCCAACTCGTTCATCATCAGCCCGTAGCGGCAGCGGCCCACTTTCAGCGTCGAGAACATGTTGGTGTACATGCGGTCGAGGAACTCCGCCGCATCGGGCCCCTTGATCTCGATCTTGCCCAGCGTCGAGGCATCAAGCAGCCCCACCTTGTGGCGCACCGCGAGAATTTCGCGGTTGATCGAGGCGTGCTTGTCTTCGCCCGCGCGCGTGTAGGTATAGGCTCTCCGCCACTGGCCGACCGGCTCGAAGCTGGCGCCTTTTTCCACATGCCAGGAATAGATCGGCGTGCGGCGGATCGGCAGGAACAGGTTCTTGGTGAGAACGCCGGCAATCGAGCCGAAAGAAAATGGCGTATAGGGCGGGCGGAAGGTGGTGATGCCGATTTCCGGAATGCTTTTTCCCGTGGCTTCGGCAAGGATCCCGAGGCCGTTGAGATTGGAAGTCTTGCCCTGGTCGGTGGCCATGCCGAAGGTGGTGTAGCGCTTGGTGTGCTCGACCGATTCATAGCCTTCGCGCTGGGCCAGTTCCAGATCCGCCGCCGTCACGTCGTTCTGGAAATCGATGAAGTGCTTGTTGCCTTCATTGTATTTACCGGTGGCCGGCGCAAACCAGATGGCTTCGAGCGGCGCGCGGGCAGGCTCCTTGACCTCCGGCGCCTTGAACTTGGTGGACTTGGTCTTGGGCAGGGCGGCTTTTGCCGCAGCCTCGCCGGCCCCATGGGCCTCGGCAAGGGTTGTGGCCACCTCCATCGTGCCATTGGCCGCGCCCACCGCCTGGATGGCGTCATGGTGGCGGTCCGGCCTGAACCCCTGGAGCGCATCGTCAAACTTGATCTTGCCGCCATTATGGCACCAGAGATGAAGTGCCGGATTAAAACCGCCCGACATGGCGATGAAATCGCAAGGGACTTTCCGTTCGGATATGACCCGGCCCTGGCCCTTGCGGTAGGCTGCAATGCGCGCCGCGGTGATGCCCAGACTGCCTTCAACCGCGGAAATCACCGAACCCAGCGACACTTCGATGCCTTCCGCCCTGGCCTGTTCGATCAGGGCACCGTCGGCCCGGGCCCGGGAATCAACGACGCGCACCGCAACGCCGGCCTTCTTGAGGCCAAGGGCGGTGAGATAGGCGTTGTCATTATTGGTGAAGACGATGCCGTTCGCGCCGGGCGCGACGCCGTAGCGCTCGACCATGGCGCCGGCAGCGGAGGCCAGCATGATGCCCGGCCGGTCATTGTTGGCGAAGGCGATGGGGCGTTCGATGGCCCCGGTGGCAAGGATGACCTGTTTGGCCCGCACCTTCCACAGGCGGTGGCGCGGCGTGCCGGCCGCCAGCAGGGCAGGGTCATGGTCGGCGACCCGCTCGAAGATCATCAGGTAGTTGTGGTGCCAGTGGCCAACCACGGTGGCGCGCGTCATGACGTGGACGTTTTCCGCCGCAAGCAGGTGCGCGGCAATGGCCCTGACATGGTCATCCACGCTGGCGCCGTCGATCGTGCCCGCGGTCAAGTCGGCGATGCCGCCGAGACCGGGATTTTCGTCGGCAAGCATGACCTTGGCGCCCGAGGCCGCCGCCGCCTTTGCCGCGGTGAGGCCGGCCAGGCCGCCGCCCACCACCAGCACATCGCAATGGACATGGATCTGTTCATAGCTGTCGGGATCGCGCCCTTCGGGTGCCTTGCCCAGGCCGGCGGATTTGCGGATGATCGGCTCATACACATGCTTCCAGAAACGCCGGGGCCACATGAAGGTCTTGTAGTAGAAGCCGCTCGGAATGAGGCGCGAGAACTTGTTGTTGAACGAGCCGATGTCGAAGGTGAGCGAAGGCCAGCGGTTCTGGCTCACCGCCTGCAGGCCGTCGAAGACCTCGACCTGGGTGGCGCGCAGGTTCGGCTCGTGGCGCGAACCGTCGCCAACGCCGACCAGCGCGTTCATTTCTTCGGCGCCAAGGCCTACTACGCCGCGCGGCCGGTGATATTTGAAACTGCGCCCGAACAGCTTTGCGCCGTTGGCCATCACCGCCGAGGCCAGCGTGTC
>CAZRZB010000251.1:0-2481 GCA_964604435.1 uncultured Aestuariivirga sp.
CCGGCATGTGGGTGACGAGAAAGAAGATCGGATCGCGCTTCACCTTCTTGGCCGCCTGGCTCGATTTTGGCTGAGCCACGACGTAGCAGACCTTGGTGTCCGCGGCCTTGTAGGTATAGGCGGTCCAGTCGTTGAACACCCCAAGCGACGTGGGTTCGACCGCGCGCGCGCTGCCTGTCATGCCAACCATCAGTGCCAGAAGCGCCGCCGCGCCCATTCGCCGTAAAAGAATCATGCTCAATTACATAGCCGCATCAAATAGAAAAATCCATCGCAAGCCGTTGCCGAAATAGCCCGCCTCGCCTGCAACAGTCATGTTGCGTTGCACAAACAGCTGAGATAGCGTCAGGGCCGCACAAAACAAGGGTATGATCTGTGATTGATTTACTGAATGAGGCTGTAACAGCCACCGAGCAGGTTTTTCAAAAGACCAAGGTGGCCGTGCGCGCCCTGGCACTGGCGGACGGCAGGCTTTCCGCAACGGCCCTCGACCGGCACCAGCACGCGGCCCATGGCCTCGCCTGGCTGGCCACCTATGCCGACACGCTGAAGGCCCTCTCAGCCTATGCCGCGAAGCTCTCCGCCGCGGGGAAGTTTGGCGAGATCGAACAGCTTCTGGCGCAGGTCGCCTGTGGCGAATACCTGCAGCAGATCGCCGGCGGAATTCCCATGAACCAGGCGGAGTTCTTCCGCCCCGAGGCCCTGGGCCTCGATCTGAGCGCGGTGCGCGCCTGCGCGCTTTATGCAAAGGGCAATACGGCCGGCAACCGCGCCCGCCTCATTGAACTGATGCAGGACAGCCAGGGCGAGCTCACCTTCGGCAATTGCGGCCTTGACGACACGATCAACGAGATGCGCGGCGCCATGCAGCGTTTCGTCGCCGGCAAGGTGGCCCCCCATGCCCACCGGTGGCACCTCGACAATGCCTATGTGCCGCTGGAGATCATCGCGGAACTGGCCGAACTCGGCGTCTTCGCCCTCACCCTGCCGGAGGACTTCGGCGGCCTCGGCCTGCCCAAGGAAGCCATGTGCGTCGTCTCCGAGGAACTGTCGCGCGGCTGGATCGCCGTGGGCTCCCTCGGCACCCGCGCCGAGATCGCCTGCGAGTTGATCCTCTGCGGCGGCACGGCGGCGCAGAAGGCCAAGTGGCTGCCCAGGATCGCCAGCGGCGAAATCCTCCCCACCGCCGTCTTCACCGAACCCGATACCGGCTCGGATCTCGGCGCGCTCAGGACCCGCGCCGTGAAGGCCGGCGATATCTACAAGGTGACGGGCAACAAGACCTGGATCACCCATCCGGTGCGCGCCGACCTCATGACCCTCCTTGTACGGAGCCTTCCGGAGGAAAAGGGCTACAAGGGACTGTCCATGTTCCTGGCTGAAAAGCCCCGCGGCAGCGACGCGGACCCCTTCCCGGCCAAGGGCATGAGCGGCGGCGAAATCGAAGTCCTCGGCTATCGCGGCATGAAGGAGTTTGATATCCGTTTCGAGGATTTCGAGGTGAAGGCCGAAAACCTTCTCGGCGGCGTCGAGGGCCAGGGCTTCAAGCAACTGATGCAGACCTTCGAAAGCGCCCGCATCCAGACCGCCGCCCGGGCCATCGGCGTGGCGCAGAATGCCCTCGACCTTGGCCTGAAATATGCTCGCGACCGCAAGCAGTTCGGCAAGGCCATCATCGCCTTCCCGCGCGTCGCCGACAAGCTCGCCCTGATGGCCGCCGAAATCATGGCGGCGCGCCAGCTCTGCTACTATGCGGCGCGCGAGAAGGACGCCGGCCGCCGCTGCGACGTGGAAGCCGGCATGGCGAAGCTTCTGGGCGCCCGGGCGGCCTGGTCTTCCGCCGACAACGCCCTGCAGATCCATGGCGGCAATGGCTTCGCCCTGGAGTTTGAAATCAGCCGCGTCCTCTGCGACGCCCGCATCCTGAACATCTTTGAAGGGGCGGCCGAGATCCAGGCCCAGGTCATCGCCCGGCGGCTGCTCGAAGGCGCCAACTAGTTGTGCTTGGGCGGCACATTGGTATAAGGCTTCATCGGCTTCATGCGGGAGAACGCTTCAGAGCGCCATCATCCCCGTAACTCATGACAAAGGGCAACAGGATTTCGCCGCGATGAATATCTTCAGCTATCTCGTTCCTCTCGCCGTTGCCGCCGTCGGCGTCGTCCTGCTTCTCGGCCTGTGGAACATGCTGCGCGGCGGCTCCGCCAGCCGTTCGCAAAACCTCATGCGCTGGCGCGTGCTGCTGCAGTTTGCCGCCATCATCATCATGATGGCGGGCCTCTGGTTTGCCAACCGGTAGCTCTTGTATGGGCCGCCGGGGATGCCCATATCGTTTCCCGATTGGGAGAAAATCATGTCCCGGACAGTCAATGAAGCCAGGGTCACCAGGAATTTCTGGCCGAAACTGAAGAAATCCCTGGCCAGCGTGCCCTTCGCCGAAGAGGCGGTCGCCGCCTACTGCTGCGCTTTCGATCCGGCCAC
>CAZRZB010000252.1:0-2451 GCA_964604435.1 uncultured Aestuariivirga sp.
CCGTCCCGCGTATCCACAAAAACCCGGGCGCGGGCCACGACCTCGCCATCGGTTTCGCGCATGACGGGCTTGAAGGCTCCGGCCAGATCAACATGGGTCCCGGGTTTCAACCACTCGCCCCGGACGATGGGCGTGGTGGAGGTTGTGACGCAGGAGACGATGTCGGCCTGCCTGACGGCTGTCTCCAAATCGGCGGTGGCCGCCGCCTGAAACTCTTCCCGCACGAGTTCCGCTGCGAGTGCTGCCGCTTTTTCCGGTGATCTGTTATAGATGAAAACCTTTTTGACCGGCCGCACCGCGGCGTGGGCCCTGACAAAATGGCTCGCCAGGGCTCCGGCACCCACGAGGACAAGGGTTGAGGCATCGGGACGGGCCAGGTAATCGGCAGCCAGGGCGGAAGCCGCGGCGGTGCGCCTGCGGGTCAATTCGGTGCCATCCATGATGGCAACGGTTTCGCCCGTCTCATTCCGGATGAGAAGATAGCTCGCCTGAACCGTCGGCAGGTTCCTGGCCGCATTGTCGGTCTTGACGATGACCGTCTTCAACCCGGTCCATTCCCTTGACCAGGCCGGCATCAGGAGCAGGGTGGCGACGGGGGAGGTCTCGTGATGGTGGCGGACCGGGGTTGCGATGTCGGTCTTGAAGCCCTGGCGCAGCGCCTCAACGATGCCGGCATAGCCCGCGATTGCGGCCAATTCAGTGGCGGAGATGACTTTCACGGCATGCTGTCCGGCGGCAGGGCCGTTTCGCGGCGCAGCTGGCTGCTTTCTTCTTGCGCGCGCGCAAGCTCCCGGCGGGTTTCCTTGGCCGAGCGCCGCCACTTGCTTTGCGAGGCCCAGCAGGCAATCCAGCCGGCGATCAAGCCGAAAAACACGCCACAGAAGAACAATGCCCAGAGGGGGGTGTCGATAGCGGCGAAGGGCGCGTCGCGCGAGAAGGGATCAAAGGAAACCGTGATCCACTGGCGATTGGCAATGGCAAACGAGACGACGACAATTGCAATGGGCAAACCGATGGTCCAGCGAAGAATACGCTGCAGCATCATTCCGTCTTGCCGTTCAGCCGGGCCCGCAATTCCTTTCCGGTCTTGAAAAACGGCACGCGCTTGGGGGTTACCTCAACGGCCCCGCCGGTGCGCGGATTGCGCCCGGTGCGGGCACTCCTCGACTTCACCGAAAAGGCCCCGAAGCCCCGCAATTCGACGCGCTCGCCATCCTTCATGGCACGGATGATTTCATCGAGGATCTTGTTCACGATGCGCTCAACGTCGCGGTGATAGAGATGGGGGTTGCTGTCGGCAATCTTCTGCACGAGTTCAGACTTTATCATGATTCTGGCCTATCTCTTCTGGAGCTCAAAGCTGAGGGTGCCAAAGCACAAGCAAGCCGTCAAGCCTCGCGCTTTCGACCTGGCGCCTGAGACCCTCAAAGCCCAGGGCCTTGAGCACGGTATTTGCCGCGGAGAACCCCAGGCCCGAGGGATCGGCATTCGGCGCATTGCGCCATTCGACAATCTCCAGGTTCTTTGAAACGTTCTTTTGCGCTTGCAGCCAATCGAGCCCCACTTCTTCGCCTCCCAAGGCATCAATGAGCTTTTCGGTGACCGCCTGACGGCCCGTATAGACCCGGCCATCGGCCAGAATTTTGACCCGCTCGGGCGAAAGTTTGCGGCGCTCCACCACCAGGCCGGTGAACCAGGCAAAGGACTCCTGGACCATTTCGTTGGAGACCTGCCGCACCCGGTCCGAAACAGGCTTGTAGGGCGAGGGTTCAGCCTTGAGTTCGCCGGACTTGATCTCCTCCATCTTGATTCCCAACGTGTCGAGAAGCTTGGAAATCTCGGGAAAGGAAAAAATCACGCCGATGGAGCCGGTGATCGTGTTGCCACGGGCCACGATGTAGTCGCTGGCAATTGCCGTGATATAGCCGCCGGAGGCCGCGACCGTATCCATCACCGCCACGACCGGCTTGTCCCTGGCGATCTTTCTGATCTTTTCATAGATCGCTTCGGAACCTGCGGTTGTGCCGCCGGGGCTGTCAATGCGGATAATCACGCCTTTGACATGGCCCGATTTCGCCAGACCGTCGAGAAGATCAAGCGTTGCCTCGTCGCCGGTGATCAAGCCAGTAATGCGCACGCGCGCGACATGGTCAAAATATTTCTTGAAATCACCGCCGCTCCAGAAGAGCCCTCCGACGGCCAGGAGCACCGCAAGAATTGCCAGAATGCGCCAGCGGAACAGGCGCCGTTTCAGCTGCCGGCGATCAACCATCATTTCAGCCTGGCTCATTGACATGCGAATCCTCCAAGATCAGACGGATGGTATATACAAAAACTCCGTCCGCATGAACCCATGCGGACGGAGATAACCGTGATATGTGCCTGGGACCAGGTTCTATTCCTTGCCTTCGGCGTCCTTCTTCTTGAGGGCAGCCACGAGAATATCGCCCA
>CAZRZB010000253.1:0-2428 GCA_964604435.1 uncultured Aestuariivirga sp.
CCGCGCTGGCTCTGGCGCACCTCGTCCACCTTGATGCCCCGCTCGCGCGCCACGATCGGCGCCGACACCATGTTCACCGTGCCCAGCATGGGCTGCAGCACGCCCGCCAGCGCCGCCGAGGTCAGCGCCCGCGTGTTCATCTCGCCCACCTCGCCGGCATATTCGATCACGACCCCGGTGATCGGTGCGTCGGTCAACTGTCCGGCGAAGCTGCCGAGCTTTTCCGCAAGCACCACGAAGGGCCGCAGCCGCGGCGCTTCATCGGCGGAAATGGAGGGCATGTTGAGGGCATTGGTCACCGCTCCCGAAATCAGGTAGTCCGCCATCTGCTCGGCCACCTGAAGCGCCACATTTTCCTGGGCCTCGCCCGTCGAGGCCCCGAGATGGGGCGTTGCCACGACATTCTCCAGGCCAAAGAGCTTGTGCGAAGAGGCAGGCTCGGTTTCAAACACATCGAGCGCCGCACCGGCAACCTTTCCGGAAACAAGGGCGTCGTAGAGCGCCTCCTCGACCACCAGCCCGCCGCGGGCGCAGTTGATGATCCGCACCCCCCTCTTGCATTTGGCGAGAGCGGCCGCATCCACGATATGGCGTGTCCTGTCGGTGAGCGGCGTATGCAGGGTGATGAAATCCGAGCGTTTGAAGATATCCTCGAGTTCCACTTTCTCGACGCCGACTTCGATGGCCCGCTCGGGCGAGAGATAGGGATCGAAGGCAATCACCTTCATCTTCAGGCCGAGTGCCCTGTCAGCCACGATGGAACCGATATTGCCGCAGCCGATGACACCGAGCGTCTTGTTGAAAAGTTCAACCCCCATGAAGCGGTTCTTCTCCCACTTGCCCGCATGGGTCGAGGCATTGGCCGCAGGGATCTGCCGGGCCAGCGCCATCATCATCGAAAGCGCATGCTCCGCCGTGGTCACGGCATTGCCGAAAGGCGTATTCATCACCACGATGCCGCGCGACGTGGCCGCCGGAATATCCACATTGTCCACGCCGATGCCGGCCCGCCCGATGACCTTCAGGTTTTTAGCCGCCTCGAGAATCTTCGGCGTGACCTTGGTGGCCGACCTGATGGCCAGGCCGTCATAGAGCGGGATGGCGGCGAGCAGCGCATCCTTGTCCTTGCCGAGGTCCGGCAGATAATCGACGTCAATGCCGCGATCCCTGAAAATCTGGACTGCGGTTTCAGACAGCTTGTCGGAAACGAGAACCCGTGGAGCCATGTGGCTTCTCCCAATAGATTGAAAATGAATTATGCCGTGGCCGTCGCGTAGGCCCAGTCGAGCCAGGGCAGCAGCGCCTTGAGGTCGGAGGTTTCAACCGTTGCCCCGCACCAGACGCGAAGCCCCGGCGGCGCGTCCCGGTAGCCGCCGATGTCGAAGGCCACGCCTTCCGCTTCCAGCAGCTTTGCCATTCTCTTCGGCACCGTTTCATCGCCGGCGAGCGTGAAGCACACCGATGTGTTCGACCGTGTTTCCGGGCTTCTGGCCAGGTTGGCGGCAAACGGCGAGGCCGATATCCAGCCATTCAGCACGGCCGCGTTGGCATCAGCCCTGGCCCGCAAGGCCTTCAGGCCGCCAAGGCCCTTCGCCCATTTCAATGCCACCAGATAGTCTTCCACACACAACATGGAAGGCGTGTTGATGGTTTCGCCCTCGAAAATGCCGGCATTGAGTTTGCCGCCCGAAGTCAGGCGGAAGAGTTTCGGCATGGGCCACGGCGGCGCATAGGTTTCGAGCCGATCCACGGCGCGCGGGCTGAGAATGATCATGCCGTGCGCCCCCTCGCCGCCCAAGACCTTTTGCCAGGAGAATGTCACCACATCGAGCTTGGAAAAATCCAGATCTTGCGCGAAGGCCGCCGAGGTTGCGTCGCAGATCGTCAATCCCTGCCGCTCCGCCGGAATCCATGCGGCATCGGGAACCCGTACGCCCGACGTCGTGCCGTTCCAGGTGAAGACCACGTCATTTGAAAAATTCACCTTGTCCAGATCAGGCAATTCGCCATAGGGCGCCAAGTGCTTGGCCACGTCCTTGAGTTTCAGCTGCTTGAGCACGTCGCTCACCCAGCCTTCGCCGAAGCTTTCCCAGGCCAGAATATCGACGCCGCGCGCCCCCAGCAGCGACCAGAGGGCCATTTCGACCGCCCCCGTATCCGAGGCCGGCACAATGCCAATGCGGTGATCGGCGGGCACCTCGAGCACCTCGCGGGTGAGTTGAATGGCCTGTTTGAGACGCGCCTTGCCTTCGCCCGAGCGGTGCGAGCGGCCAACCGAAGCAGTCTTTAGGAGATCGGGGGTCCAGCCCGGAATTTTGGCGCAGGGGCCGGACGAAAATTGCGGGTTCTTCGGCCGCAAAGCCGGTTTCGGTATCGTCATCTTGTTCTCCATCCTTGCAGATGGACTGACCCTCGTTGGGGAGGGTTA
>CAZRZB010000254.1:0-2417 GCA_964604435.1 uncultured Aestuariivirga sp.
TGGGGAGCGCCGAAACTGTCGCCCGGCCTCGTCGGCCCGCTGTTCATGACCGAGATCGGCGTCGGCTCGATCACCGCCGCCATCTGGTCGGGCGACCCGTTCGGCATGCGCGAGATCGCCGGCATTCTCGAAAGCCTCATCGATGTCTGGCGGGCGCAAGCCACGCCGGCAACCGATCGATAACCATGCCAAGAAAGGAATGGTGCGGCCAAGAGGACTCGAACCTCCACGGTGTTACCCGCTAGCACCTCAAGCTAGTGCGTCTACCAATTCCGCCATGGCCGCCCGCCATTTTGCGAAGCGGGCGGTCAATAACAGGCGCCATATGTTTAATCAACCCCTTGCGGCGGCCACCTCCGGGGGCCGCCATGGTTAATCGATTATCACCGGATTACCTCGCATTTTCATAGACTTGTGATGCGACCCTGAACCCCATCTCAAAGCCTCGCCGCTACTGTCGCGGTGACAATAAAAAGGCAACGGGGCGTCACATGAAACTCATTACCGCTGTGGGGGCGGCATTCCTGGTACTGATCCTCGCACCCGGGGCGGCCTTCGCCCTCGACACCGCGAGCCGGCCGCCCGACCCGCACAAGAATTTCGCCGCCGAATACGGCAAGGCACTGCCGCCGGTCGGCTTCGTCAAGTTCTGCGCCGACAATCCGGACGATTGCCGGGCCCTGGGCGGCAAGCCGAACCGGCTGGCCATGGAGCCCGGCCGCTGGAACCTGCTCTACCAGGTCAACACCTATGTGAACGGCAAGATCGCACCGGTAAGCGATCAGGATCTTTACGGCGAGCCCGAGCACTGGGCCTATCCCACCGACGCCGGCGACTGCGAGGACTATCTGCTGCTCAAGAAGCGTTACCTCGAGGGCCTCGGCTTTCCTCCGGAAGCACTGCTCATCACCGTGGTGCTCGACGAAAAGAACGAAGGCCACGCGGTCCTCACCGTCACCACCGACGGCGGCGATTTCGTCCTCGACAACCGGCGCAACGAAATTCTGCGCTGGAGCGACACCGGCTACACCTTCCTCAAGCGCCAGTCGCCGGGCGATCCGCGCCAGTGGGTGGCGCTGATGAAGGAAAAAACCAACACTTCCGGCTTCATCGCCGGCGGCACACAGAAATAGGAGCGAGATAGGCCCGGTCGGCGTCCCCCCCATCCCCCACCAGACCGGGCTTCAGGAGCCGGCACTGTCCCACCCAGTGCCGGCTCCGCCTTTATCGGCACGGCGCTCTGGCAATCGGCGGTCATTTGTATAATGATTGCAAGAAGTGCGGTTCCTGAAATAGCTAAATCCCCACACACAAGCCTTGGACATGCCCCTGAAAGATGAGCATCGCGCGTTTATCGTCCGCATCATGGGCTTGACCGGATGGAATCAGACTGAACTCGCGGCGCGCGCGGGCTTGGACCCTTCGACGCTTTCGCGTTTTCTTTCGGGCAGCAGGAGCGGACATGCCCTGCGCGGCAGCACCATCCGCAAGCTCGAAGCCGTTTCCGGCCTTCCATTCGGGCCAAAGCATGATGCGACGACGGATGATTCAGGCGCCACAGGATTTGCGGAGCCAGAAGCGATTCCGCTGTCACTGGTTGAAGCAAGTCCCCTAAGGCAGGCCATAGCGGCCCTTTCGCGGGGCAAGGACAATGTCGATCCGTGGACACTGAAGAGCCGCGCCCTTGAAGGCGCCGGCTACAGACCCGGCGATATTCTGCTGGTGGCTCTCGACGAGACGCCAATGCAGGGCGATGTGGTGTGTGCGCAAATTTATGATTGGACCAAAGGCCGGGCTGAAACGGTGTTCCGCCTATTTCAGCCGCCCTATCTGGTGGCGGCCACGACTGACACGAATTTGATGCGCCCCTTTATCGTCGATGACGGAGCCGTTACCATCAAAGGTGTCGTTCTGCATACGCTGCGCCAGCGTACAATCGCGTGACAAGTCGTGCGTCAAGAACTACACATGGCAAGTCAGCGCTCATAACGATAGTTTTGTCATATATTTCACTTGACAATATGATAATTTGAACCCAGTCTGCCGTTACGCCACGTGAACAGGGGGCAGGCATGAAACTTGTTTTCTCCAAGGAAGAAGTTGCATCTGCGTTGGGCACGAGCGTTAACCACTTTGACGAAATTCGCCCCGTCCTGGAATCGGAAGGTTTTCCAAAACCCTTGCCGGGTCTTGGAGACCGCTGGTCAATTATGGAAGTCATCAGCTGGGTAAGGGGTGAAAGAACTCCCTTTGCCCAGCCCGAACATCCAGCTCCAACATAATGTGGCCCCGGAACAAACGGGAATTGACGAACGGCAGAATGCCGTCGTCGTCTCATTGGAAGGGCGGTTGAAAAGTCGTCTCTAGAGCGGGATGATTCTACATTGACCCATATCCGGCGTTGACGAAGTAGTTTC
>CAZRZB010000255.1:0-2410 GCA_964604435.1 uncultured Aestuariivirga sp.
TTTGCCGTGGCGGAAGGCCCGCATATCGAGGATGATTTCCACAATTTCACGGCGCTCAACATTCCCCCCGAACACCCGGCGCGGCAGGAACACGACACGTTCTATTTCAACGAGAAGCCTGATGGCAGCCGCATGGTTCTGCGTACCCATACAAGCCCGGTGCAGATCCGCACCATGCTGTCGTCGACGCCGCCCATCCGCATCATAGCGCCGGGGCGCACCTTCCGCTGCGACAGCGACATGACGCACACGCCGATGTTCAACCAGATCGAAGGCCTGGTCATCGACGAGACCACCCACATGGGCCACCTGAAATGGATCCTGGCGGAATTCTGCAAGAGCTTCTTCGAGGTCGACGATGTGAAGATGCGCTTCCGCGCTTCGCACTTCCCGTTCACGGAGCCTTCCATGGAAGTTGATATCAACTGCTCCTGGGAAGGCGGCCAGGTGAAGATCGGCCAGGGCTCCTCGTGGCTGGAAATCCTCGGCAGCGGCATGGTGCATCCCAATGTGATGAAGGCGGGCGGCCTCGATCCGGATAAATACCAGGGCTATGCCTTCGGCCTGGGGCTCGACCGCATCGCCATGCTGAAATACGGCATTCCCGATCTGCGCGCCTTCTTCGAGGCCGACCTGCGCTGGCTCCGGCATTATGGCTTCAAGGCCTTGAATGTGCCGACCTTGCCGGGAGGGTTGTCGTGATTTCCGTCTCCGCCAATTATCGCCTTCTCCCGTGCGCAGCATGGGAGAAGGTGGCCGAAGGCCGGATGAGGGCCCTTTGGTTAGCAAAGAAAGAGCCCTCATCCGCCCTGTCGGGCACCTTCTCCCATACTCGGGTCAAGCCCGAGCACGGGAGAAGGCGACAATTACAAAGGCCTTCGCTGGTATCTCCCAATTCGCTGGTAAGCACATCATGAAATTCACCCTCTCCTGGCTGAAGGACTATCTCGATACCACCGCAACGCTCGATCAAATCGTCGAGGGGCTGATTGGCGTTGGCCTTGAGGTTGAAGAAGTGGCCGACCGGACGAAGCAGCTTGCCCCCTTCAAGGTGGCCTACGTCGTTGAAGCGGTGAAGCATCCCAATGCGGACAAGCTCAGGCTGTGCAAGGTGGAAACCGACACGGGGCTGATTCAGGTGGTGTGCGGGGCGCCGAATGCGCGCACCGGCATGAAGGGGATCATCGCGCTTCCCGGTGCTGTCATTCCGGTGAGCGGCGAAGTGCTGGAAAAGGGCACGATCCGCGGCCAGGAAAGCCAGGGCATGCTGTGCTCCGAGCGCGAGTTGCTGATCAGCCAGGAACATGACGGCATCATCGAGCTTGCGGGCGACTGGCCGGTTGGCACGCCGGCGGTGACGGCGCTCGGCCTCGACGATCCGATGATCTATGTGAAGGTGACGCCGAACCGGCCTGATGCGCTGGGGATTTACGGGATCGCGCGCGATCTTGCCGCCAAGGGGCTGGGCAAGCTCAAGCCGCTGGCGGCAAAACCGGTTGCCGGCACATTTGATTCACCCGTCAAGGTGTCGCTGGATTTTGAAGACACGACGCCCTGCCCGCTGTTCATCGGGCGCTATTTCAAGGGCGTGAAAAACGGCCCGTCGCCGGACTGGCTGCGGCGGCGCTTGACGGCCATTGGCTTGCGGCCGATTTCGGCGCTGGTCGACATCACCAATTACATCACCTTTGCCTATGGCAGGCCGCTGCATGTCTTCGATGCGGACAAGGTGAAGGGCAATATCCATGCGCGCCTGGCGAAGGACGGCGAGCAGGTGGCAGCCCTTGACGGCAAGACCTACACGCTGACCCCGGCGATGACCGTCATTGCCGATGATCACGGCGCAGAAGGCATCGCCGGGATCATCGGCGGCGAGGCCTCGGGCTGTTCGGAAGCCACGGTCAATGTCTTCATGGAAGCGGCCTATTTCGATCCGCTGCGCACCGCCGCCACGGGGCGGAAGCTCGGCGTGGTTTCGGATGCACGCTACCGCTTCGAGCGCGGCATCGATCCGGCCTTCACCCAAGTGGGTGCGGAAATTGCCACGCAGATGATCCTCGATCTCTGCGGCGGGCAGGCTTCGCATCTGGTGATCGCGGGCAAGGCGCCGCTGAAGCCGCGGACTTATACCTTGCGGGCGACCCGGGTGAAATCCCTTGGCGGACTTGATCTGCCGCTTTCCGAACAGAGGCGCATTCTTCTGGACCTCGGCTTTGGCGTGAAGGAAACGGCGGCGGGCCTTGAGTGCGCCCCGCCCACCTGGCGGCCCGACATTCACAGCGAGACCGACCTGGTGGAAGAGGTCTGCCGCATTCATGGCCTCGACAACATTCCCGCCGTTGCCATGGAGCGCGACCATCCCATCGCCACGCCGGTTCTCAATCCCCTGCAGAAGCGCATGCTGGCGGCG
>CAZRZB010000256.1:0-2401 GCA_964604435.1 uncultured Aestuariivirga sp.
GGAAGCTGAAGCATCCGAGCCGGTCACGGAAGCTCAGGAGCTTCCTCGACAACTAGGGACACAGCGCAATGCCGACGATTGCATTCTTCTACGGCATCGCCATCCAAATGTTCTTTGACGACCACAACCCGCCGCATTTTCATGCGCTGTATGGCAGCGACCGGGCGGTGGTGCGGATTTCCGACGGACAGATCATTGCGGGTGAACTTCCGCCAACTGCCGCGAAACTGGTTAAGGATTGGGCCCTTTTGCGCCGCGCCGAATTGGAGCATAATTGGCTGAAGGCGGTTTCATTGCAGGAACTGGAAAAGATTGCAGGACCCGATGGACAAGGCTGATTTTCCGATGGTGGATGTGATCAAGCTGAAACCGCTTGATGGCCATAAATTGTGGGTGCGATTCTCAACCGGCGAAGAGGGTGTCCGCGATTACTCCGGGATGATTTCAAAGGGCGGGCCGATGGTCCATCCGCTGCGCGATCCCAAGTATTTCGCACGCGTGTTTATCGAAATAGGCGTGCCGACCTGGCCCAATGGTTTCGACGTCGATCCGATCAAGCTCTACATGGAACTGCGTGACACCAAAGCGCTTTCGCATGCGGCGGCAGAGTGAAGTGTGAGAGGGAAACGGCGGAGCTTCCTCGACAACTGATCCAGCCTGCCGATGGCTTGACTCTCTCCGGGGGATCGCGAGACTGGCGCCATGGATGCGCCTGAACCGTCATTGATCGTGGCCGAGCTGTCGTCGCTGCTGTCACCGGCGGCGGTGCGCGGTGCTTCCGCGACCGGATTGATGGACCCCGGACTGGATGGGCGCAACCTTGATGCGGGGCTGATGGTTTTTCCGGAAGCGACGGAGGACGTCGCCAAGGTTCTGGCCTTTTGCAGCGGGCGTGGAATTGCCGTGGTGCCGCAGGGCGGGCGGAGCGGGCTTGCCGGCGGGGCCGCTTCGTCACCCGGGCAGGTAATCGTTTCCTTGCAGCGGATGAACCGGATACTGGACATCGACACGGCGGGCCTGCGGGCCACGGTCGAGGCAGGCGTTACGCTGGCGGCGCTCGATGCAGCACTCGAGCCCTTCGGCCTGATGGCCGGGATCGATCTGGGAGCGCGCGACAGCGCCACCATCGGCGGGATGATTTCCACCAATGCGGGCGGCATCGAGGCCTTCCGCCACGGCGTGATGCGGGCCCGCGTCGCCGGGCTGGAGGCGGTGC
Source organism: uncultured Aestuariivirga sp. (assembly GCA_964604435.1). Classification (GTDB taxonomy): domain Bacteria; phylum Pseudomonadota; class Alphaproteobacteria; order Rhizobiales; family Aestuariivirgaceae; genus Aestuariivirga. The sequence continues at coordinate 1,217 of CAZRZB010000256.1, forward strand.
TGGCCGATGGCACGGTGATGCAGGACATGGCGCAGGTGATCAAATGCAATGAGGGCTATGACATCAAGCAGCTTCTGATCGGGGCGGAGGGAACGCTCGGCATCGTGACGAAGGCGGTGCTGCGGCTGGTGCGGCGGCCCTTGGCGCGGGCAACGGCGCTGATTGCGGCCAGTTCGCTTGCGGCGGCAATCGATTTCCTTGGGGCCATTCCGGTGGCGCAATTGCTTGCCTTTGAACTGATGAATGCACGCTACCTGAACCTCGTTGTTGCCGACCATGGTGTTGCAGCACAGGTGAGGCTGGCCGAGGTCCCGTATTATTTTGTTCTTGAGCTTGAGGGCTCCGACGAAGCGCAGGCAGGCCTGCGGCTCGAAGAGCACTTGAGCGAGGCGATGGCGCAGTCGTGGATTGCCGATGCGCTGATTGCCAAGTCGGAGGCGGAGCGGCGCGTGCTGTGGAAACTGCGTGAAGACAGCTGGGCGGTGGACCGGGCAATGCCCGGCGGGTTGTGGTATGACGTATCCGTGCCCTTGCGGCGGCTTGATAGTTACATTGCTGCCATGGAGCAGAGGCTGGCGGAGGCCGTGCCGGAAGCCCAGGCCTTCGTGATCGGCCATCTGGGGGACGGCAATATCCATGTGACGATTGCGGCCCCGAGTCCCTTGCAGGAGAAGCGCAAGGCGGTGACCGACATTGTCTATGAGGGGCTCAAGGCCTTGGGTGGGGCATTTTCGGCCGAGCATGGCATTGGCCTGGAAAAGCGCGAAAGCCTGCAGAGGCTGGGTGATCCCGGCAAGCTGGCGGCAATGCGGGCCATCAAGGCGGCGCTTGACCCCAGGGGCATCCTCAATCCGGGCAAGGTGTTGTGAGCGGATTGGCCTTGAACCTCCGGCGGAAACCTATTATGTGACTTATCAAGTTACAGTAAATGTGGAGACCGGGCATGGCAAAGAAACTTCCCACCTATTTCATTTCCCATGGCGGCGGGCCCTGGCCGTGGCTTGCCGACTGGCGGGAGAGGTTGCGCAATCTGGAAACCTCGCTGGCCGCCATGCCATCCGAGATCGGCGAGACGCCCAAAGCCGTGCTGATGGTTTCGGGCCATTGGGAGGACAAGGATTTTGCCGTAATGTCTTCGGCGCATCCGCCGATGGTTTATGATTATTCCGGCTTTCCGCCGGAGAC
>CAZRZB010000257.1:0-2396 GCA_964604435.1 uncultured Aestuariivirga sp.
GTATTGGAACGGCCACATGCTCCGGGGATCGAAAAAAGCAACGCGGTCGCCGTCGCGCAAGACGTGACTCAGGTCCGGCTGCAGACCGGGCATGGCACACAACTGACCGTTGATGAACGTAATCCCCCGCGCCTCAGTCGGCATGTTCAGATAGGCCAATAAATCATTCACCGTGCGTCCTGCTTGTAAGCGTATCTGCAAGTTGGCGTAACTGCCCTTGTCCGCCTGGCCTCCGTAACGCGCCAACTCGCCATACAGCCACGTATCTACAGTGATATCCGACACTCTATCCTCCTCCAACCGGCGGAAAGATACCGATTTCATCGCCAGGTTCCAGACGCCAATCCTCAGGCCGGGCGCGGGCATTGACGTAGACCATCTTCGTTTCTTCAGCAGGCAAGCTTAGATGATGGATCAAGTCCGCTACTGTAGCTCCTTCAGCCAGGTCAACTTCAAACGGAAGGCCGATCGCCGCGCTGGGAGCGAAGTGACGCAAAGTAGCAAAGAGTTTCACGTGGACACGCATGGTCGCCTCATGGGCATCGGACAATGTCCTGCGCCCACAAGCAGTCGGCGCTGGACAATATCGTTGGTCAGGGCCAGCCGGCCCTGATCGTCGGTTATGATTTTGGGCATCTTGCCTCAGAAGCAAACGGACAGGGCAGTGGTTGCCCTGTCCGGGTTCTGCTGCGATCTGCTACAGCTCGGCGTAGACCGAATCCAACGCGCTGTCTGGCACGTCAAAGACCTGGTTGTGCGGCGGCAGCGGCTCGAATTTCATGAACTCGGGCACGCGGTCGGCGGCCTTGCCGATACCGGCCGCTTCGTTGAAAGCGCGCTCTTTCTTCAAGATGGATCCGCCCAGCGCGAGGATGTCAGCCGCGCTCCAGTTGGTGCCCAGGACGCCGTTGGTCTCTTCGACCATGCCTTCATAGCCGCTGGCAATGTCCAGGATGGCAAAGGCGATGAACAAGCAGTGGCCGCTGGAGTCAATGAAGGCCGTAGTCGCCTGGAACGCGCGGCTCAGGCCCGCCTTGCCTTCAGGGCTGAGCGGGTCTTGCTTGCCCATGACGCCCAGGATTTCGGGAGCGACGGTGTAGCCGGCGGTGTGGTCGGCGCCCATGGTGGTGGTGGCATAGGTGATGCCGATGCCCTTGACGGCGCGAGGCTCATAGGCGGGTATGCTCTGGCCCTTGACCGTGGGCACATGGGTCACGCCAAACGCCTTGCCGGTCAACTCGGTGCCGCCGCCCAGGATGCGGCCCATCGGAGTCCCTTTGCCCATTTCGAGGACCAGGTTGATTGCGCCCTTGCTGTCGCCGAACTTGATCACACCGGCTTCCATTGCCACGGCAATGGCGGTGCCGGTCTCGATGGTGTCCAGGCCGTAGGCATTGCACAGGTGAATCATCTCGGCCACATCGTCCAGGTTGTCAATGCCGCAGTCGGCGCCAAAAGCCCAGGCTGACTCGTACTCCACGCAGGAGGTATGTTCTGTGCCATCAGGCTTGTACCAGGTGTTGGAGCACTGGATGATGCAGCCGGGGCTGCAGGCATGATTGTACGTTTCCTTGCCGGTGCGTTGCTTTACCCCATCGAAGATGGCCTCACCGGCGATGCTGCCGGCGCCTTCAAAACGGCCGCTGGAAAAGTTGCGGGTCGGCAGGCCCCCGGCCTCGTTGAGGACATTGATCAAGGCCGCCGTGCCATAGGTGTTCAGGGTGCCCTTGGGCTTGGTGATATTGTGGGTCAGCAGGGCGTTCGCCATCTTCTTGCGGCCCTGATCAAACAGGGCCTTGTCGGCAATCTGCACGCCGGGAGCGCCATCATTGTTGATGACGATGAACTTGAGTCCCTTGCTGCCCATGACGGAGCCTAGACCACCGCGCCCGGAAAAGCGGCTGGGACGCCTGGACGTGTCGTTGTACGCGATGCCCGCGTTGGAGTAACCATATTCACCCGACACGCCGCATCCGGCAACGGCAACCTTATTCCCGAACCGTTCGTACACCTTAGGGAATACCTCGTACAGGCTTTTGCCCGTATATTCGGTCGCGTCAAAGAACTCGACTTTGGGCTTGCCGGCCGCGGCGTCCCAAGCGAGATTGACACCCCAGAACTTGCCTTTTTCCTTGGGCTGGCCTTCGACCACCATAGCCTTGACCTGCATCGCTGCCAGGTCGCGGGCCCACGAAGTGCCGGCATTGGACTCCTTGATACCGCCGGTCAGCGGCGACTTGGCCCCGGCCGAGACCCGGGACGATGTCGGCGCGGCGGTGCCCGTCAATATGCCAGGCGAAAAGACGAGCTTGTTGTTGGGGCCGAGTGGATGGCACAGCGGCGGAACCTCGTCGGCGACAATAGACGACGTCATCCCGCGCCCGCCCAGATGCTTG
>CAZRZB010000258.1:0-2394 GCA_964604435.1 uncultured Aestuariivirga sp.
TCCAGGAATTCGCCGGCATCGCGGAGGTAACCGCAGGCGCGGGCCGCCTCGATCGTGTTGTGCATGGCCCTGCCGGCGATCACGACTTCACGTCCGTTCGCACGCGCTGCGCGCACGGCGGCGGCTACGCGGTCAACATGGGAGGCAAAGGTGGTAATGGCCACACGGCCCTTTGCCTGTTTGACGATTTCGGCGATTGTTGCGGCAACATCTCGTTCAGAAGGTGAAAAGCCCTCGCGCAGAACATTGGTTGAGTCGCAAACCAAAACGTCCACACCTTCATTGCCGATTTCGGCGAGGCGCTTTTCGTCAATTCCTTCGCCGAAGGTGGGCGTGCGGTCAATTTTCCAATCACCTGAATGGAACGCGGTTCCGTGGCTGGTCTTGATCAGCAGTGCGCAGGGCTCTGGAATAGAGTGAGTGACATTCACGAATTCCAGATCGAAGGAACCCACCTTGAATTTCCCGCCCAAGGGAATGACATGAACTTTCACATCTTCTTCAAGGCCATGCTCCTTGAGCTTGTGATTCAACAATGCCGCGGCAAAGGGCGTGCAATAGACCGGGCATTTCAACTGGGGCCAGAGCCAGGGCACGCTGCCGATATGGTCCTCATGGCCATGGGTGAGCACAAGTCCGGCAAGCCTCTTCCGGTTCTTGGCAATGAATGAAACATCGGGGAGCACCACATCGATACCCGGGTCAGATTCTTCGCCAAATTTCACGCCGAGATCAACCATGAGCCATTCGCGGTCATCGGCAACGCCAACTCCGTAGCAGTAGCAGTTCATTCCAATTTCACCGGTCCCACCGAGGGGCAGCATTACGAGGTCTTTGACGTGCGGGGTTTTCTTCTTGGCGTTCATAATTTTCCTGATCGCATTCTTTCAATATCTGCAAAGCGGACGTCACCGGCGTGAATCTGCTTCCTGGTGCCGTCGCTGAACGTGACAAGCAGGGCACCGTCCGTGCCAATACCTTCAAAACGTCCAATCATTCCATCCACCGAGACTTCCTTATCGATGCCAGCGGCTCTTTCCAACCATGCCTTGCGGATTGTTGAAAACCCCCTGCCCTCACCCCAGACTTCTATCCATTTCCACAGGGCTGACGCGAGTTGAGGCAGAACTTCCTCAGGTTTGAACTGACTGCCCAGCGAAGCGACGGGATAAGGAGTTCCAGTTGGTGCGTGGGCCAGGTTGATGCCGCACCCCAAGGCTATACACGTTGGACCAGAGCCCACCACCTCAGCCAGGAGCCCGCAGAACTTTGCGCCACTCATGAGCACATCATTGGGCCATTTCAGGAGGAAGTCCTCATTCGGCAATAAGTGGGAAGCCAGTTCCCTGACCGCAAGTGCCGCCACAAAGCTGATCTGGGCCACTGCCGACCCGGGAGCCGCCGTTTGAAAAAGAAATGTAACATAGAGATTTCCTGGCTCGGAAATCCAGGTGCGCCCCAGCCGCCCGCGGCCCCCGGTTTGCTCATCGGACCATATCCACAATGGACCGCATTCGCCGCCCTCCGCCAAGCGGCGGGCTTCGGCATTGGTGGAGTCAATCCGTTCAAAATGTATAAGACGATGGCCGGCAGGGAGTTTCAATAGAGCGACTTGGCGGCAACTTCCGCGAGATTCACGAGATAATTGGCAAAGCCAACAAACAGCAGGGCAAAGGCGCCACTGGCATAGGCCACCCACTTCACTTCGCCATCCAAAGCGTCGAACCTCTCGGAGGGCTCGTCAAAATAGATGATTTTGACAATGCGCAAGTAGTAGTAAGCGCCCACCACACTGGCGACAACACCGATAATGGCCAGCGCGTAGAGCCCCGACTTTACGGCCGCGAGGAAAACAAAATATTTGCTGAAGAAGCCGGCGAGCGGTGGAATTCCAGCCAACGAAAACATCAGCATAGCCAAGACAAAAGCCAAGGCCTTATTGTTGTTAGCAAGACCGGCGAGATCGGAAATCGCCTCAACATGGTGTCCCTTGCGGCGCATGGCCAGAACACAGGCGAACACGCCAAGGGTGGAGATGAGGTAGATCATCATATAGACGATCACGCCTTGAACCCCCTCCTGGCTCCCGGCCGCCAAACCAACCAGCGCAAAGCCCATGTGGCCGATGGAGGAATAGGCCAGCAGGCGTTTGATGTTGTTCTGGCCGATGGCGGTAAAGGCCCCGAGCACCATGGACGCAATCGACACGAAAACCAGAATCTGCCGCCAGTCTTGAACCACGGCGGCAAAGGGCGAGATCATTACCCGGGTGAACAACGCCATGGCCGCGATCTTTGGGGCGGCTGCGAAAAAAGCGGTTACGGGCGTTGGGGCGCCCTCATAGACATCGGGCGTCCACATATGGAACGGCACGGCGGAAACCTTGAAGGCAAG
>CAZRZB010000259.1:0-2392 GCA_964604435.1 uncultured Aestuariivirga sp.
CAGAACTGTTGCGGCCCTCAGTCCTCATAACTGTGCCCCGCCTTCAGGCCTTCGCGCACCCGGTGGGCGATCTTCAGGAACTCAGGGCTCTCGCGGATCTCCAGCGTACGCTTCGCCGGCAGCTTGGTTTCAATCACATCGATGATGCGCCCGGGCCGCGGGCTCATCACCACAATCTTTGATGACAGGAACACCGCTTCCGGAATGGAGTGTGTCACAAACACCACCGTCTTTTTGGTAGCTGCCCACAACTCCAGCAATTGCTGGTTCAGCTTGTCGCGGACGATTTCATCGAGCGCCCCGAACGGCTCGTCCATCAGCAGCAGCTTGGGCTCCACCGCCAGCGCCCGGGCAATCGACACCCGCTGCTGCATGCCGCCCGAGAGCTGCCAGGGAAACTTCTTCTCGAAGCCGCCGAGGTTGACCATTTCAAGATTGCGTTTCACCCGCCCCGCGGCATCGGCGATTCCCATGATCTCCAGCGGCAGCCCGACATTCCTTTCCACCGTCCGCCACGGATAAAGCGCCGGCGCCTGGAACACATAGCCATAGGCCCTGGCCATCCGTGCCTCAGCCGGGCTCATGCCGTTCACCGAAATCGTGCCCGCTGTCGCCTGTTCCAGATCGGCGATCACCCGCAGCAGCGTGGTTTTGCCGCAGCCCGAAGGCCCGATGAAGGAAACGAAATCCCCGTCATTCACCGTGAGATTGATCCCCTGCAGGGCATAGACCGGCCCGTCAGCCGTCGAGAATGTGAGGCTTAAGTCACGCGCCTCTATCACGGCTTGAGCCGCCATGTCCCCTCCCCGGGAAAGTCTTGTTATAGGCTGAAAGCTAACTGCTCTTGACCATTTGATCAAGAATTATAAGGTGGCTTCAATGCCACAGACCAAAGCCAAGCCGCTGCTCAACACCCGCATTCAGGCCCGCAACAAGGAGCTGATCCTTGCCGCCGCGCTCGATGTCTTTTCCGCTTCCGGCTTCCGCGGCGCCACGGTGGACCAGATCGCCGCCAAATCCGCAATGTCCAAGCCCAACCTGCTCTATTACTTCCGCCGCAAGGAGGACATTTATGTGGCCCTCCTCGAGCACACCCTGAGCGACTGGCTCGAACCCCTGCGCAAACTGAATCCCGCCGGCAATCCCCTCGATGAGCTTTCCCGCTACATCATAGCCAAGCTGCAGATGTCGGAGGCCAATCCGAAGGCCTCGCGGCTCTTTGCCAATGAAATCCTCCATGGCGCCCCGATGATCGAGAAATTCCTCAAGGGGCCCCTGCGCCAGCTGGTGGCGGAAAAGGCCGGGGTCATCCAGTCCTGGGTCTCCCAGGGCAAGCTCGCCCCCGTCGATCCCTACCACCTGATTTTCGCCATCTGGGCCGTCACCCAGCACTACGCCGACTTTTCTGTGCAGGTGGACGCGGTCCTCGGCCGCCGCGAGGATCCCAGGGCGGCGCAAAAGGCCGTGCTGGAAATCCTCCTCCGCGGCCTGAAAATCTAAAGCCGTCAGACAATCCTGATGGTTTTCGGATCCCAGTCCGCAGGAAGCGGGTATTGCGGGTCCATCTCTTCCAGCGTCTCGCGCACGATCCGCGCGATGGCCCCATTGCGCACCCAGTTGCGGTCGGAGGGAATGATGTGCCAGGGCGCGGTCTCCGTCGAACAGCGTGAAACCGCCGTCTCGTAGGCTGCCATGTAGTCGTCCCATTTGGCCCGCGTCGCCAGGTCGCCCGGCTTGAATTTCCACTGCTTGTCGGGCGCGTCGACCCGCTCCTGCAACCGCACCGCCTGCTCCTCCTTCGAGACATGCAGCATGAACTTCAGGATGCGCGTGCCGTTGTCGGAGATCAGCTTTTCAAACTGGTTGATTTCCTCGTAGCGCCGCTCGATGGCCTCGGGCGGGGCGAGCTTCTCCACCTTCACCACCAGCACATCCTCATAGTGCGAACGGTTGAACAGGCCGATCATCCCCCTGGCCGGACAGGCATTGTGCACCCGCCAGAGAAAATCATGGGCCCGCTCCTCCTCCGACGGCGCCTTGAACGGCGTCACCCTCACCCCGATGGGCCCGCAGGTGTTGAACACGGCGCGTACCGTCCCGTCCTTGCCGGCGCAATCAATACCCTGCAGCACAACCAGCACGGCCCGCTTGCCTTCCGCAAAAAGCCGGTCCTGCAGGGCGTCGATGGCGGCGGCGTCCTTCACCGCCTGCGCCTTGGCCTTGTCCTTGTCGGCAAAGGCGCTGTCATCCCTCGGATCGCACTTGCCCAGATCGAATTTTTTCCCTGGCGTTGCCACGAACCTCGCCGCAAATCCCTTCTTCCCGGCCATCATTGCGTCCTCTTCTCATCCCTTGCGATAACAGCTACTCTCGCCCCGTGAAGCAGTCCATG
>CAZRZB010000260.1:0-2388 GCA_964604435.1 uncultured Aestuariivirga sp.
GCACGCCGAGGAAATTCCGGTCGAACTCGCCCATCAGCACCACGGGCCATTCGACAAGGCCTGCGACCTCTTTGAGCAGGGCTTCATCCTCGATCATTTCGAGGCCTTGGGCGAAGGCGAGGTTTTTTGCTTCGGCGCGGATGGTTTCGGCGCGGGCATTGGCATCGACAATGACATGGGCTTTGTGGAGCTTCTGGGCATAGTCCTCGAAGCGGCGGACTTCGATTTTCTTGGCGCTCAGGAAGCGGTGGCCGCGCGTGGTGTTGCCGGAGGCTATGCCTTCGATCTCGAAGGGCACGACCTCGCCGTCAAAGGTGCAGATGATGGAGAGAAGCTGGCGCACCCAGCGCAACTGGCCCGAGGCCCAGCGCATGGACTTGGGCCAGGGGAATTTGCGGATGACATCGGGGACAAGGCCTGCCACCACCTCGGTTGCGGCGCGGCCGGGCTTATTGATGGAGGCTATGTAGAACCTGCCCTTCTTGTCGTCCTGCACGGCGAGCTCTTCGAGCTTCAGCCCGGTGGATTTCAGGAAGCCGTCAATAGCGGGCTTCGGCGCATCGACGCGGGGGCCTTTGCGCTCTTCGCGCTGGTCGGCGGCCCGGGCATTCAGGCCTTCGACGGAGAGCACCAGGCGGCGCGGCGTGGCATGCACTTGCGCGCCCTCATAGGTGAGGCCCGCCTCGACGAGGCCGTTGGTGATCATGGAGCGCAGGTCTTCGGCCGCCTTCGCCTGCATGCGGGCGGGAATTTCTTCCGAAAAAAGCTCGATGAGCAGTTCTGGCATCAGGGTCCTCCGAAGCGCCGGATTAGCAGCCCTGATGGCTCCTGTCACCCCTTGGAGGAGCCATCGACTTTCGGGCGCCAGAGCCTATGCTGGCCAGGCGATTTGCCGCGAACGAAGGGATGAGCGCCAATGTGCTGGTCGATGTCGGTGTCCGTCCTCATGGCGGCGGGCGGAACAGCCGCCACGGCTTTGGCGGTGCGGCGGCGCGAACCTGCGGCCATTCCGCTGGCGCTGGGCTATTTCACCGTCATGGAGGTGCTGCAGAGCGCCGGTTACCTGGTCATCGACGAATGCGGCGGCAGCCTGAACCAGTCGATCACCCTGCTGTCCTATTTTCACATCGTGTTCCAGCCGTTCTTCATCAACGCCTTTGCCATGGAACTGGTTCCGCGCGGCGTGCAGGCACGGGTGCGGCGGCCGGTCTATGCGGCCTGCGGCCTGTCATCGGCGGTGATGCTGCTGCAACTCTATCCATTTTCCTGGGCGGGCCAGTGCCTGCCGGGCGAAGTGCTTTGCGGCACGCCGCTGTGCCTTGTCTCCGGTGACTGGCACCTGGCCTGGAACATTCCCTACAACAACCTGCTTGGGCCCATCGAACAGGCCCTCGGCAGCCATTTCGCTTTCCCCACCTACCTGATCGCGGCGTTCATCGTGCCTTTCATCTATGGCGCCTGGCGCTTTGTGCTGCTCCACCTGCTGGCCGGGCCGATCCTCACCATGCAGCTGACGAGCAATCCCAATGAGTGGCCGGCCATCTGGTGCCTGTTTTCGATCGGCATCCTGCTGATGGGGGCAAGCCCGTGGCTGCGCGGGCATTTCAGCATTACGCGGTGGCGGCTGTGGCCGCAGTCATGGCTGCCCAGCCGGCACCCTGAAGCAGGACGCCCCTAGGGGGTGCGCCGCTCCTCGTCCTCCTCGACGGCGATGAGATCGAGGATGGCTTCGACAATCCGGCGGGGCTGATGGCGCTCAGGCAGGGTTTCGCCCTCGCCCGCCGCCCACAGGGCCGCCGTTTCAACTTCCGCCAGGCTTGGCGAAAGCGCCATGATGGCGGCGAGCGTGGCCATATCCTGTTCGCCGAGGAGGCGCTGGACATCCTGCGGCGTTGCGGCGGCTGAGTTGCTGCCTGGCTTCGGGGTTTTCATCCGGTGCTCCTTCATGTTCTTTCCAGCATCGCCCTATTGAAGCGATAGCGCCTTGATGCCGATCAATGTGGCGGGCCATGGCGGGACCTATTCTGCGAACAATCTGGCGGCGGTGATGCCGACACCCAGCATGATAAGGAGGCAAGCCTTGCAGACACCGGTACAGATCGACTTCAAGGGCCATGAAGGCTCGGCGGCGCAGAAAGCGGCGATCGAGGAATACCTGGCGGAAATCGAGCGGATGTTCGACCGGATCGTCGCCGGGCGGATTGCCGTCACGGCCCCGGGCAAGCACCACCGCGGCGGCGAGCCTTTCGAAATATCGATCCGGCTGAAGCTGCCCGATGGGCGGGAAGTGGATGTCTCCCGCGCGCCCGCGGCGGATGAGCGCCATGCGGATTTCAAGTTCGCCCTGGGCGATGCGTTCCGGCGGGCGCAACGGCAGCTTCGCGACCA
>CAZRZB010000261.1:0-2382 GCA_964604435.1 uncultured Aestuariivirga sp.
CCGGCCTTGCCTGCTGCGTGGCCATGTCCATGCCCCAGGTCCATATCATCGCCTACTGCAGCGACTTGGGCTATGGCCCGGCGCGCGGCGCCGAGATGCTCTCCATCATGCTGGGCTTCGGCGTGGTGAGCCGCATTTCCTTCGGCTTCATCGCCGACCGCATCGGCGGCATCGGCACCCTGATCATCGGTTCGGCCCTGCAGTTCCTGGCCCTGCTGTTTTACATCCCCTTCGATGGCCTGGCCTCGCTCTACATTGTCTCGGCTTTCTTCGGCCTCGCCCAGGGCGGCATCGTGCCGAGCTATGCCCTCATCGTGCGTGACTATTTCCCGGCCCGCCAGGCCGGTTTCCGCATCAGCATGGTGCTCACCGCCACGGTTCTCGGCATGGCGCTTGGCGGCTGGCTGTCGGGCGAAATCTTCGACCGCACCGGCTCCTACCAGGCCGCCTTCCTCCACGGCATCGCCTGGAACATGCTTAACATGGCCGCGGCCTTCTGGCTGCTTCTGGGCCGCCGGAAGTCGAAATTGCAGCCTGCCTAGGATTTGACCACTTGACCTCCTGCCGTGCAACGTGTTTGCTGCACTGCAATATGGCGAAGAACACCATCATTCCGCTGGAAAAATGCCCGGATTCGTTTGGGCCCAAGGCCGCTGGCCTGGCGGCCATGCTGGATCTCGGACTGGCCGTCCCGGAAGCCTTCGTCATCGCCGGGAAGGCCGTCCCCTCGGCCGCCCGGCTGCGCGCCGCCGTCGAGCGCATTGGCCCCGGTTTTGGCGATGGCGCAAATCCCCTGCTGCTGGCGGTTCGGCCCAGCCTCTTCGCCCATGAACGGGGCTACATGGAAGCCGTCCTCAATGTCGGGCTGAATGACGAAACCGTTGAAGGCCTGGCAAGGCAACTGGGCGACAGGCCCATGGCCTTTGATCTCTACCGCCAGTACATCGAGAATTACGCGGTGAATGTGCTGGGGCTGCGCCATGCCGATTTCGAGGACATCTTCACCGTCCACAAGGGCGAGGGCCTCATCGCGAAATACAAGTCGTTCATCGCGGCGAAATCCCACGCCGGTTTTCCCCAGGATGCGGGGCGCCAGCTTCGTGATGTCATTAAGGCCGCCTTCGCCCGTGAAACCTCCGGTGCCCTCATCGTGCAGGCCATGGTCCAGGGCGGAAACAATCTGGGTGTCGCCGCCTCGCGCAATTTCGCCACCGGTGCTGATCTTCCCAATATCGCACCCGCCTTCGAAGCAAAATTTCCGCGGCAGGCCGCCCGGCTCAAATCCGCCCTGCGCCGGATCGAACATCACGCCAAGGCAATCCAGGAAGTCACCTTCACGGTGGAGCGCGGCAAGCTCTGGTTTCTGCAGACACGGCCTGCGAAGCTCAGCGCCCGGGTGGAACTGAAAGTGCTGGTGGACATGGTGGAAGAGGGCCTGCTGTCCAGGAAGGAAGCGGTCCTGCGCGTTGATCCCCTCATGCTGGACCAGTTTCTCCATCCCACTCTGGATGCCACCGAAACCCATGAGATCTTCGTCACCGGTCTTGCCGCCTCCCCCGGCGCGGTCTCGGGCCAGGTTGTCTTTGATGCGGCGGAAGCCCAGCAGTTCAAATCCCGGGGCCGCCCCTGCATTCTGGTGCGCAGTGAAACCAGTCCCGAGGATGTGCAGGGCATGCATGCCGCGGAAGGCGTGCTCACCGCCCGCGGCGGACTGCTCTCCCACGCCGCGGTGATTGCCCGCGGCATGGGCAAGACCTGCGTGGTGGGGGCCAGCGGCCTGCGCATTGACCATGAGGCGGGCACCATGATGTCGCTGGGCGTTGCCGTAAGAAAAGGCGACGTGATCACCATCGATGGCTCGACGGGCCGCGTCTACCGCGGCCGCCTGGCCACCCAGAAGCCGGTGCTCTCGGGCGACTTCGCCACCGTCCTGGAATGGGCCGATGAATTCCGCCGCATGCGGGTCCGGGCCAATGCCGAAACCCCAAACGAGGCCCGTTCCGCCCGCTATTTCGGCGCCGAGGGCATCGGCCTCTGCCGTACCGAGCACATGTTCTTCAGTGCCGCCCGCATCGGCCCCATGCGCAAGATGATTCTTGCCGAAACCGTTGCGGCGCGCAAGCAGGCGCTGGATGAAATCCTCCCCATGCAGCGCCGCGACTTCATCGAGCTGTTTGAAATCATGGCGGGCCTGCCGGTCACCATCCGCCTGCTCGATCCGCCGCTCCATGAGTTCCTCCCCAAATCGGAACATGAAATCCTCGAGCTTGCCCAGGAACTCGCCATTGCCCCCGATTATTTGCGCACCCGTGTCGGCGAGTTGCAGGAGTTCAACCCCATGCTCGGCCATCGCGGCGTGCGCCTTGCCGTGTCCTATCCGGA
>CAZRZB010000262.1:0-2375 GCA_964604435.1 uncultured Aestuariivirga sp.
GATGCCATCATCAATGCGCTCGGAACCATCGCCGCCGCATTCGTGGGCGTTGTCACCTGGTATCTGGCTTCGCGCCATGACCGCCAGCGCGAGCTATCGGAACGCGAAGCCCAGCGCCACGCCGAGGAACGGCTGCGCGAACAGCGTGTCCTTGACATCGTGGTGGCATTGCACTCGGAAATCCTGGCGGGCATTGTCGCCAACCGGCGCCAACTTACCAAGGAAGACGCCGAATATGCCATGGCCCAGGAAACCCCCTTTGCCACGCCGGATGACACGGATTTTGTGTTCGATTCCGTGAAGGACGATCTTTCAATACTGCCTGCCGAAGTCATCCATTCCGTGGTGCAGTACTACCGCACCGCGAAGCAGTCGAACCTGCTGACCGCGGACCTGCGCGATCCGTACTTTCTCCAGCAGACCCCATCCGAAAAGCGCCGAATTATCGGCCATTTGCTGCAGATTGTGGAAACACAGAAGATTTTGGGCGAGTCAGCGCTTGCTGACCTATCGGCATTTGCCGGCAAACAGGGACTGGATTTGAGGGAAAACGAAACCCGCGCTGGCAATCTGCTGCTGCAGGCCAGGGAAGAGATGAAGCTTATCTTCAGGAAATCGGGACGATCGGACCCGTCATCAAAGCCTCCTGAAAAACGAAAGCGCAAGTTGTCATAGCCCCATGAATATAGTGTAAATCAAGGAAAAAACAACCCGTATGCCCCTCCTCGACATCAAGAACCTGACCGTTGAGTTCAAGACCGCAAGTGGCGCCTTCCGCGCCGTGGACAATGTCTCCATGTCCGTGGATTCCCGGGAAGTCCTGGCCATTGTCGGTGAATCCGGTTCCGGAAAATCCGTCTCCATGCTGGCCGTCATGGGGCTTTTGCCCTGGACCGCGAAGGTCACCGCCGACAAGATCGATTTTGACGGCCGCGATCTCCTGAACATCTCCCCGGCCGACCGCCGCAAGATCACCGGCAAGGACATGGCGATGATCTTCCAAGAGCCCATGTCGAGCCTGAATCCCTGCTTCACCGTGGGCTTTCAACTGACGGAAGCCCTGCAAACCCATCTCGACATGGACAAGGCCGCACGGCGCAAGCGCGCCATCGAGCTGCTCGAGGAAGTGGGCATTCCCGGCCCCGAATCCCGCCTGTCGTCATTCCCCCACCAGCTTTCAGGCGGCATGAGCCAGCGCGTGATGATTGCCATGGCGCTTGCCTGCAAGCCGAAACTGCTGATCGCCGACGAACCCACCACCGCCCTCGACGTCACCATTCAGGCGCAAATCCTCGAGCTTCTCGTGCGCCTGCAGAAGGAGACCGGCATGGCCCTTGTCCTGATCACCCATTCCATGGGTGTCGTGGCTGAAACGGCCGAGCGGGTGAGCGTGCAATATGCCGGCCAGAAGGTCGAGGAACAGCCGGTTGCCAGGCTTTTTGCCGCCCCGCGCCATCCCTATACGGCGGCCCTCCTCTCGGCCCTTCCCGAGCGCAGCAAGTCGCGCCGCCTGCCGTCCATACCGGGCGTGGTGCCGGGCCAGTTCGACCGGCCCAGGGGTTGCCTCTTCGCCCCGCGCTGCAGCTTTGCAACCGAACTCTGCCACACCACGCAGCCCGTCCTCAGCCAGGGGGCCCTATGCCATTACCCGCTTGGAAAGGCTGCCGCATGAGCCAGGTTCTGAGCGCCCAAAACCTCACCCGCTATTACGGCGTCTCGCGCGGCGCCTTCCGCGAAACTTCCGTCTTGAAAGCCGTTGATGGGGCAAGCTTCACCCTGGAGCGCGGCAAGACCTTGGCCGTGGTGGGTGAATCGGGTTGCGGGAAATGAACCCTTGCCCGCCTCGTCACCATGATTGAGCTGCCGACCTCCGGTACCCTCAACATTGCCGGCCACAACATTGTGGGCGCCACGCCGGAAACCCTGCGGGCCCTGCGCCCCAAGGTGCAGATTGTCTTCCAGAACCCCTATGGTTCCCTGAATCCGCGCCAGAAAATCGGTTCCATTCTGGAAGAGCCGCTGCTGGTGAATACCAAAATGCCAAAGGCCGAACGCCAGGAGCGGGCCCGCGCCATGATGGCCAGCGTGGGCCTGCGGCCGGAGCATTACGACCGCTACCCCCACATGTTTTCCGGTGGCCAGCGCCAGCGTATCGCCATCGCCCGCGCCCTCATGCTCGATCCCGACGTTCTGGTGCTCGATGAACCGGTTTCCGCCCTGGATATTTCCATCCAGGCCCAGGTTCTCAATCTCCTGGCCGACATTCAGGAAAGGCACAACCTCGCCTACCTCTTCATCAGCCATGACCTGTCCGTGGTGAAGCACATCGCCGATGAGGTGATGGTGATGTATCTCGGCCGCGTGGTGGAACAGGG
>CAZRZB010000263.1:0-2360 GCA_964604435.1 uncultured Aestuariivirga sp.
CATAGACGAGGGATTCGCTCTGGCGCTTTTCGAGAAACAGCTCGCCGTCATCCGCGCCGGCCAGTGCCGCCGCGACGATTGCGGCGGCGCGTTCGCGCGAAAGTCCGGTGTGATCGAGGAGGGAGAGGGGCTCGGGCGGCGGCAAGTCTGCGATTCTCCGGAGACGGGGCAGCGCTCAAGATAGGCGCGCGTGGCCTCCGCTGCCAGAGCCGCGGCCTAAAGATTTTCCAGGGCGTCGAAGGCGGCCGAGAACCCGTCGAGGGAAATCTTCATCGGCAGGCCGAGGCCCGGCGCCTCGTAGATGATGAAATTGGCGGCACTGCCCTTCTTCATCTTGTCGAGCGTTTCCGGCGTCGCCTCGGCAAAAGCCATGCACACCTGCGGCAGGCAGCGGGTGAAGGGGACGCGGCCTACGGCGGCGCCGTCGATCTCCAGCGCCACGCCGGTGGGCAGAAACACGCCGATCGGCGCCATGACCCTGATCATGGTCACCTGTTTGTCCGCCTGCTTCGCCCGGATCAGCACCAGGGTGAGGCTGGCCTTGGGATTCTTCTCGCTGCGAGCGCCCTGCACCATGCCGCATTGCTTCTGGCCTTCCGCCTGTCCTTCGGCCGCCTGACCGTTCTGCGGCACTTCGCACTGGATTTTCCAGGCGCCGTGGGTGGCGATCACTTCGACGCCCGGTGCCGCCCCGGGTTTTGCCGCCGCGACACGGGGGCCGAACTGTTTTGGCGGGATTTGTTCTTGTTGCGCCGCGACCGGGCCGATGCATAACAGTGCAAGCGCCGCAACGGCGGCAAACCCGCGGGTACTCGATGTGATTCGCACGAAAACTACCTTCTGCGGTTGGCCCGACGGCTCTTAGCGCCGGGGGTGGAATTAGACAACAGCGAATTCCCGGATAAATGGGGCGGAATTCCGGTCGATGGAATCGATTGTTTTGCAACGACGTTTTGCCGCGCCCGGGCAAGTTGCGGGATGGTTGCGAATGTGGTTCACATTCCGTGGGAAGCGCAGTCACCCCGCTGGGGGTGGTCGGTTCCGGTGCTGGCCGGGACGTTTTGACTGGGAAAGGGGCGACGATGCAGTTCGCGAACAAACTATTCATGACTTTGGCCTTGGGCTTCGGCCTGGCGCCCGAGGCAATGGCGGCGGCCGGGCATCCGGAGCCCTGGCAGATGACGTTCCAGGATGCTGTAACGCCGGTGGCCCATGGCATTCATTGGTTCCACAATGACCTGCTGTTGCCGCTGACTACGGCGATCACGCTCTTCGTTCTGGCGCTGCTCGTCTATGTGATGGTGCGCTTCAATGCCAAGGCCAACCCGGTTCCCTCCAAGACCACTCACAATACCCTGGTCGAAGTTCTGTGGACGGTCATTCCGATCGTCATCCTCGTCACCATCGCCATTCCCTCATTCCGGCTGCTCTATCTGGAGCGCGACATTCCCGCCGCCGACATGACCGTCAAGGTGATCGGCAATCCGAGCTGGAACTGGACCTACGAATATCCCGATCTCGGCCTCAACGACGACGGCTCCGCCAAGGTGAGCTTCACCGCCTATCTCAAGCCCAAGGCCGAAGCCGATGCGGCGGGCGAGCCCTGGCTGCTCGCCACCGACGTTCCCGTCTATGTGCCGGTCAACAAGACGGTGAAGCTCATCGTCACCGCCGATCCGGAAGGCATCATCCATTCCTGGACCATTCCCTCCTTCGGCCTGAAGATCGACGCCGTGCCGGGACGTCTCAACGAGGACTGGTTCAAGGCGGAAGTGGAGGGCACCTATTACGGCCAGTGCTCGGAACTCTGCGGCAAGGACCACGCTTACATGCCGATCGAGGTCAGGGTCGTTTCCGAGGCCGATTTCAATGCTTGGGCCGAAACGGCCAAGACCGCCGGCATCGAGGAAGCCCACAAATTCATGGTTGCCACGCTCAAGGCCAAGGGCCGGCTGGCGCGGAACTGAGATCAGAAGAGGCAAGAAACCGATGGCACACGCTGCAGCCGCCCACGATCGTCATGACCATCCGGCCGGATGGCGGCGCTATGTCTATTCCACCAACCACAAGGACATCGGCACGATGTATCTGTGGTTCGCGATCGTGGCTGGCGTCATAGGCGGCATCCTGTCGGTTCTGATGCGCATGGAGCTTGCCGAGCCGGGCGTCCAGATCTTTCACGGTCTCGCCGGCTGGGTTTACGGCTCTGAAGGCGAAGCGGCACTCGATGCCGGCAAGCACATGTTCAACGTGTTCGTGACGGCCCACGGCCTCATCATGGTGTTCTTCATGATCATGCCGGCGCTGATCGGCGGCTTCGGCAACTGGTTCGTGCCGCTGATGATCGGCGCGCCGGACAT
>CAZRZB010000264.1:0-2317 GCA_964604435.1 uncultured Aestuariivirga sp.
GGTCGCCCTCTTTCACGGCCATCTGCATGCCGATGACCACGGCCTCCTGGCCGATGTAAAGGTGGCAAAAGCCGCCGATGGAACCCATGCCATAGAGCTGTCCGGCCTTTTCCTCGAAACGGCGGATCAGCAGCATGTCCTTGTAGGCCCGGAGTTCTTCCTCTGTGGAAAAACCGCTGTTCTTGAGGGCTGACCTGTCGGCCTTTTCGGGCTTTGAACCTTTGCGTGCAATATAGGCCGATTTCACCGCCATGAACTCCTCCAGCCATGCCTTTAGAGTTAATTCATAGCATTAAGCGGTTGAGATGGCTTGCTTTTAGTGGTGTTAACCGAAATTC
The DNA here is from genome assembly GCA_964604435.1 of uncultured Aestuariivirga sp. Taxonomy (GTDB): domain Bacteria; phylum Pseudomonadota; class Alphaproteobacteria; order Rhizobiales; family Aestuariivirgaceae; genus Aestuariivirga. Next base: position 339 of record CAZRZB010000264.1, read on the forward strand.
GGTTTACAGTCCGGATTTCATTGGGAAATTATGGTGAATCGAGGACAATCAGTTCGTTTGGAGCCGCCACGTCGAGGGTTGCCCTTGCCATTTCATCGAGCATGTCGGGGTCCACGGATTCCGGCCTGAGAAGCGCAACGCGGCGCTCGAAGTCATCCCGCTGCGTCTCGATTGCCGCCAGTTCACCGGTCAACTGTTGGAAATGGGCCGCAAGCTTTTCGCGGAATTTGAAACTACGGGGGCCTTCCAAGGCATGCCAGGCGAAAAAGCCGAGCAGCCCCAGGCAGCCGCAGGTGACAACACTGTCAAATTTCGAGAAGCGCATGCATTCAATATTCCAATCGAGTCGCTTAAGGTTTGGTAAACAAGCCGCGCCATGGCGGGCTTGCTTTTTTGAGCAAAGGATACGATGTAGGGGGCGAGGTTAACGCAGATGTTATCGAGCAGCCGTTTCATAGTGGCAATACACGCCCTCAGCGTGCTGGCACGCCATGCCAACAAGGGTCCGGTGTGCTCGTCGACGATTGCCAGCAGCGTCGACACCAATCCGGTGGTGATCCGCAGGCTGATGGCTGAACTGGAAAAGGCCAAGCTGGTGCGCGCCACGGCGGGCCGCTCGGGCGGCTTTGAACTGGACCGGAAAGCCGAGGGCATTACGCTGGCCGATATCTATCAGGCGGTGGAAGACGAAACGGTTTTCCGCATGCACAAGACCGATCCCAATTCGAAATGCCCGGTCGCCTGCCAAATGGGTAAAATTCTGAGCGGGCCGCTGCGAGCAGCCGAAAATGCCCTGTCCAACTCACTCTCCGGGACAACGCTCCAGGATGTAGCTGAAGCCATCCACTGAGTTTCATTTTCACCCGATAAAACTCATCATGACCGGATTTGATCCGGTCATCTTCTTCACATGCCCGGGATGCCCGTGTCGGGCACGGGCATGACGAGAGTGGGGATGGCTATTTCAGAATTCTGAAATCCCCGATGGCAATGCTCGCAGCGTCGGCGGGTCCGGCGATGCGGAGCCACACGCCTTTACCCATGGCGCTGCCGGGAATGGCAAAGGATTGCTTGCCCGGGGTGGTCTGCAAGGTGAAGCTCTGAATGGGCCTACCGGTGGTATCCATGAGACCTTCGGGCAAAACCATTACATCCAGCTGCGTGGCAGCGGTGGCGGAACTGCCGGCGGGCGGAACATACTCGATCAGATTTACGGGCTGGGCCAAGTCACCGGCAAAACTCACCAGCACATTCAATTCGCGGTCGGGCACGGCGATGCTGAGCGAGGTTTCCGGCCTGCCGTCAAACAGCTCTGACAGGCGGTAGCGTTGCTCGGCACCATCCTTGAGGGCAGCGGAAAATTGCGCGCCCTGCCCGATGTCGAACGGGCCCGATGGCACCGCATCGCCCTTGGCCACCGGAGCATCGGTCTCTGCCGCAGGCGATTCGACCGCCAGGGTGACCTGCACCGGTGCGGGGGCTGGCGTGGCGCCGGGCATGAGCGTCTGGTAGGCAGCGATGGCTACGCCGGCCACGGCGGCGAAGCTGGTGGCCACCATATGGGCATTGGTGAAACGGGCCGGCTTAGGATTTGAGGATGGATGCCCCGGCATAGTGCGCCTGTGTCCCTAGTTCTTCTTCAATACGCAGCAACTGGTTGTACTTCGCAAGCCGGTCCGAGCGGGCCAGCGAACCCGTCTTGATCTGGCCGCAGTTTGTGGCAACAGCAAGGTCAGCGATGGTTGAATCCTCGGTTTCGCCCGAGCGGTGGGACATCACGGCAGTATAGCCGGCCTTGTGGGCCATTTCGACGGCTTCCAGGGTTTCGGTGAGCGAGCCAATCTGGTTCACCTTCACCAGGATGGAGTTGGCGATGTGCTCATCGATGCCGCGCTTCAGACGCGTGGTGTTGGTGACGAAAAGATCGTCGCCCACCAGCTGGTGGGTCTTGCCGATCAGATCGGTGATCTGTTTCCAGC
>CAZRZB010000265.1:0-2313 GCA_964604435.1 uncultured Aestuariivirga sp.
CCCTTTTCGTAAATCGCGCCGTAGGCTTCGCCGGTCTTGTACTGGCCGACCACCACGGATTTTCCTTCGGTGCTCTTTTCCTCAGCCAGGGTAATCGACGTATCGGTCATCGCGGCGTCGATCTGGCCGGCGCGGAGTGCGGTAAACATGTCGCCCTGATCGGGATACATCTGCACATTGGTCAGGCCCAGTTTCTCGGTTGCGAAAGCGGCGCCGGTAGTGGCCTGCTGCAGGCCGACCTTTGCCGTCTTGATCGTCGTGGCATCAACCGGCGCGTCGGCGCGGGTGATCACGCCAATGTCGGAATAAAAATAGGGTATGGAGAAATCGACCACCTTCTTGCGGTCCTCGGTGATGGAGACTTCCGAAAGGGTGAGGTCATAGCCGGAGGTCTGGCCAGCGACCAGCGGATCCCAGCCCACGTTCACCACTTCAAGCTTGTCGTAGCCGGCGCGCCAGGCAATTTCGGCGGCCATGCAGTATTCCATGCCATCCTTGATGGCTTCCGGCGTATCACCGTTCCACCAGATGGGGGCCGGCAGGGAGACCTGGACGGTGAGTTGGCCGGCCTTGGCGGGAGCAGCAATGGGGATTGATCCCTTGGCGCCGGACAGTTCGCAATTGCCGATCATGTCCATGGACATGGCAGAGGTGGAGAAGGCAAGCAAAGCAGCAAGGGCGAGGAAACTACGTTTGGAATGTGCCATATTTGACTCCCTGTTTCGGCGTGGCTGAGCGAGCATACACCGGAAAGGGGGTGTGGCCACAAGGGGGCAATTAGCCTGTCCACCCCAAACCACCGGCCACACAGTTCATGGTCATCAGCAGCGGCAGGTTGAGGGTGCCGTCGGGCTTTTCGCGGCGGGTTTCGCGGAGCAACTGCACCTGCCAGAGATTGGCGCGGTCCACCATGGGGCGAACCCGGTCGAAGCGCCGGCGGAATCCCTGGAAGCGTTCACAGAGAACCTTGGCGCCGGTGAGTTCCAGAATGGCCCGGCTGGTGCGGCGGTGCTCATGGTTGATGACGGCAAAAATGCGCTCGGCAGCGATGCGGTCCGGGACCAACTCGGCATATTTTTCCGCCACACGCATGTCGGCAAGGTAGAGGGATTTTTCGACCTCATCGACGGCAAGACGGAAGCCGCGTGATTTCTTGAACATGTCGCGCAGCAGGGCGAGGCCCTGGGGGCCCCGGGCCGCGAGAAAATCATCCAAGGCATAGCCAAGGCCATACCAGCCGGTGAGCAAGTGGCGGTTCTGGCTCCAGGCAAAGACCCAGGGAATGGCGCGCAGGTCTTCAATGCCCTTGGCGCCGAAGCGGCGGGCGGGACGCGAACCGATTTTCAGCAGGGCCAATTCCTCAACCGGGCTGGCGCTGTGGAAATAGGCGAGCAAGGCCTTGTCCTCGGCCAGGCGCCGATAGGCCCGGAAGGACAGGCCGGCGATTTCCTCAACCGCTTTCTGGTGTTCCGGATTGATGCGGAGTTCCGGCTCCTCGGCTGATTTCAAGGTGTGGACCAGAACGCTGGAGGCCAGCACTTCCAGGTTGTTCAGCGCGGTGCCACGATTGGCGAATTTTGACGAGACGACTTCGCCCTGCTCGGTGACGCGCATGTGGCCGTTGACGGTGCCGGCGGGCTGGGCGGCAATCGCCCTGCCCGTGGGAGCGCCGCCACGGCTTACCGAGCCGCCGCGGCCGTGGAAGAAGCAGATGTCAACGCCCGCCTGCTTGCCGACACGGATCAGGCGGCGCTGGGCCTCGTACAACTCAAAGCTTGCACAGAAGAAGCCGCCATCCTTGTTGCTGTCGGAATAGCCCAGCATGATTTCCTGGCGGCCGCCGCTCGCGGCAACGGATTTCTTGACGACGGGCGTGGCCAGCAGCTCCTGCATGATGGCGGGGCCGGCGCGCAGGTCATCGATGGTTTCAAACAGCGGCACGATGCGAAGCCGGCAGCTTTCGCGGTTGGTGTCGTCGCTGAACAGGCCGCAGTATTTCGCCAGCAGATAGAGGCCAAGCACATCGGAGGCGCGACGCGTCATCGAAAGGATAAAGGTGCCGATGGATTGCGGATCGGGCCCGTCCAGCGTTTCGCGGATGAGGTAGAGGAGATCAAGCAGCTCGCGCGTCTCGTCGGAGACGCCGAAGAAATTGGGCAGGAAGCCAAGCGGCTTGTTGAGTTCTTCCACGATCCAGGCGGTCCATCTGGCACTGCCCTCCTTCGGGGCGGGTTCCCTGGCGAGCGGATTCATCTTGTGCCAGATTTCCAGCAGCACCCGGTTGATGACCGTGGTGTTCTGGCGGATGTCGAG
>CAZRZB010000266.1:0-2262 GCA_964604435.1 uncultured Aestuariivirga sp.
TTCGGGGCTGAAGCGCTGATGGCCCTCGCGCAGCGCCAGCGCCTGGGCCGACTGGATGAAACCGCGCGAACGCTCGGTGTATTTCTCGAAATCCATGACCTCTCCTCCTCGGCGCGTTCAGGAGGTCTCGTTCGAGCCCCCGCCGGAACGCCGTCATCGGCTGAATGGCAGAGATATAGGAAGGCGGCGGTTAAGAAAAAGGGCCGGAAACCCGGCCCTTTGCCAAAATGATATGGATCAATCGGCTCGCGGGGGCAGCACTGGGGCACCGGGCTCCGGGGCAGCTTCGGCGCCTTCCGGGCGCGGCCGGCGCTCATAACGCGAGCGGCGTTGCCCCGGCTCCTCGCCCGCCTCCGGGGCAGGCAGCGGCGCCGGACGGCGCAGGAAGGACGGCGCCTCCCACTGGCCGGGCTCGGCTGCCTCGCCGTTGCCACTGCCGGGCTGAGCCTCGCGTGGCTGCTCGTCCTGGCGCGGCTGCTCGCCAGAGGGCGGGCGCTCGCGCCGCTCCTGCCAGCGCGGCCGGAAACGCTCGCGGCCACCTTGTTGCTCGCGGCCGCCCGGTTGTTCGCGCGGCCGGAAATTCTGCTGCTGGCGCTCGCCGTCGGAGCCGCCCTGGGGTGCCGCGGCGTCGGGCTGATCGCTCAATCCCGGCGGGCTTGCCGCCTGGGGCTGGGCCTCGTCAGCCTCGCCCTCCGGTCCATCGTCGTCGAACTCCTCGCCCGGACGGCGCAATTGCGGCTGCACCTGCTGATAGGCCTGGGCGGCGGCGACGATGCGGAGATAATGCTCCGCATACTGATAATAACTCTCGGCCATGACGATATCGCCGGAGACTTGCGCGTCGCGGCCGAGTTGCAGGTATTTCTCCGCCACCGTCTGGGCCGTGCCGCGCACCTTCACGTCGGGTCCGTTGCTCTCGTAAATCCGGCTCAACGGGTTGCCGCCGCCGCCGGCTCCGCCCCCGCCGCCGCCGCCACCACCACCTTGATGGCGACTACGGCCGCGGCCGCGCTTGTTGTGCTGCACAGGTCTCATGCGATATCCATTTGTTTTACGTTTGAATGTTCATTGCGGCCAAAGCCGTCCTATCCCGCCAAGCCGCGGGCGATGAAGGCAAATCGACTCAATCCTGAGTCTTCCCAAAACCGAACCCTGTGGTTGTGGTAAGCTTTTCTTCTGCCGCTGGCATTTCCTGGCCCGGAAGTGCTGTTCCTCAACTGCGCCAGAAACCAGCGCGATCGCATAGGGCAGAATGATTTACCGACTCCTATTTAGCCCAGCCGCGGGCGCTTTCCAATGGCTATTTTGGCCGGTGTCCACAGACCGCAGCATTAAGCCTTACAAAAGGTAAGGCAGCGGACGTGGCCGGCGAGGTCGCGGGCCCGGCCCTGGCAGGTTAACCCCGATGCCTGGAAGATCGCCTCCACCGCCGCACTCTGGCCAGCGCCGATTTCCACCAGAACCAGCCCGTGGGGTGCAAGATGGCCGCCCACGCCCGCGGCAATGCGCCGGAAGGCTTCCAGCCCGTCCGGCCCGCCATCCAACGCCCGCCGGGGATCGAATTCACGCACATCGGCGGCAAGCTCGGCAATCTCGCCCAGCGGAATATAGGGGGGATTGGACAGGATCAGGTCGAAACGGCCGGTCACGCCCTCGAACCAGTTGCCGTGCACGAATGCCACCCGCCGGTTAACCTTGTGCCGCCCGGCATTGCGCTCCGCCACCTCAAGCGCCGCCGCCGACAGATCGGTGGCCACCCCGGTGGCGTCGGGCCATTCGGCCAGCAGGGTGACGATGATGGCGCCCGAGCCGGTGCCGAGATCGAGCAGCCGCCTGGGCGCAGGCCGCCGTGCCAAGGCGGCATCGATCAGCGTTTCCGTATCGGGCCGTGGATCGAGAACGGCAGGCGTCACCGCGAAGCCGCGGCCATGGAATTCGCGTTCGCCCAGGATGCGCGACACCGGCTCGCGCGAAACACGCCGCGCCGCCAATTCGCGGAAGCGCGCTGCCTCGGCCTCACCGACCACGCGGTCCGGCTCGGCGACGATCTCCTCATGGGCCAGGCCCGCCGCGTACTGCAGTAGAAGCCTGGCATCGAGTGCCGCCGTCTCGATCCCCGCCGCCTCGAAGCCGCGCCGCGCTTCGGCGATGAGCCGCCGTACCGTGTCAGGCGGCATCGGCATCCTGTGCCGCCAGGAGTTCCGCCTGATGCTCGGTCATCAGCGCCTCGATCAGCTCGTCCAGCGCCGGCCCCTCGATGAT
>CAZRZB010000267.1:0-2230 GCA_964604435.1 uncultured Aestuariivirga sp.
GTCGAATGGCCCGTGGTGCTGATGGGCGAGTTCGACCGGAATTTCCTCGGCGTGCCCCCGGAAGTCATCGTCACCACCATCAAGAACAACCAGAAATGCTTCGCGCTCCGCGGCAAGGCCGGCAAGCTCGCCAACAAATACCTGCTGGTCGCCAACATGGCGGCAAGCGACGGCGGCAAGACCATCATCGCCGGCAACAACAAGGTCATCGCCGCAAGATTGAGCGATGCCAAGTTCTTCTGGGACCAGGACCGCAAGACCAGGCTCGAAGACCTCTTGCCGAAACTCGATCAGATCACCTTCCATGCCAAGCTGGGCAGCCAGGGTGAGCGCGTCAAACGCATCGAGGCGTTGGCCGGCGAAATCGCCAAGACCATCGGCGCCGATGTCATAAACGCAAAGCAGGCCGCAAGGCTCGCCAAGGCCGACCTCGTCACCGGCATGGTCGGCGAATTCCCCGAACTGCAAGGCCTGATGGGCCACTACTACGCGCTTGATCAGGGCATCGACACGGAAGTCGCCGAAGCCATCCGCGACCATTACAAGCCACAGGGGCCCAACGATTCAATCCCCGTTTCCAAAGTCGGCCAGGCCGTGGCATTGGCCGATAAGCTCGACACGCTCGTCGGCTTCTGGGCCATCGACGAAAAGCCAACCGGCTCAAAAGACCCTTATGCGCTGCGCCGCGCCGCGCTGGGTGTAATCAGGATTCTGCTTGATAGTGGATTGCGCCTGAAGCTGTCGGTCGCAAGCGCCGACCTTCTCGCCTTCTTCGCCGACCGCCTGAAAGTCTATCTCAAGGAGCAGGGCGCGCGGCATGACCTGATCGATGCGGTGTTCTCGCTCGGCGGCCAGGATGATCTCCTGATGATCGTCCGCCGCGTCGAAGCCCTCTCCAAGTTCCTCGACAGCGATGACGGCAAGAATCTTCTCGCCGGGGTGAAGCGCGCCTCCAACATTCTCAAGATCGAGGAGAAGAAGGATGGCCACGGCTTCGCCGGCCTGCCCAATCCGCAGCTTCTCATCCAGGGCGAGGAGCGCGACCTGCACCGCGCCGTCTCCGCCGCCGAAGCCAACGCCCGCAAGGCCGTCGAGCATGAGGATTTCGCCGCCGCCATGACGGCCATCGCCAAGCTGCGCGGCCCCGTCGATGCCTTCTTCGACAAGGTCACGGTGAACGCCGATGATCCCTCCTTCCGCGAAAACCGCCTGCGCCTCCTCAACCGCATCCGCGCGGCGACCCTGGCGGTGGCGGATTTTTCGAAGATTGAGGGCTGAACAAAGAAGGGCCCTCATCCGGCCGTTGGCCACCTTCTCCCACCTTCGGCGGGAGAAGGCGATAATCTTTGAAAGTATTGCCTTCGCCCGTTCGCTTGCGAATGGGAGAAGGTGCCCGACAGGGCGGATGAGGGCCCTTCTTGCTCTCTCAGCGTGGCAAATAGACCAGCCATGCACCACGCCATCTTGCCCAATCACCGTCCCCGGTGACATAAGGCGCCATGACCTCAACCCACGCCCCCGACAGTCCCTATGCCTGGTTCCGCCTTGCCGTCTCCGTGGCGCTTGCCACCATTGCCGGCATCGGCCTGTGGGCCGGCATTGTCGTGCTGCCCGTCATTCAGGCGGAATTCGGCGTCGACCGCTCCGGCGCCTCGCTGCCCTACACCCTGACCATGATCGGCTTTGCCTTTGGCGGCGTGCTGATGGGCAGGCTCGCCGACCGTTTCGGCATCATGCTGCCCATGTTCTTCGGCTCCATCATGCTGGGCCTCGGCTTCATCGCCGCGGCCCTTGCGCCCACCTACTGGCTGTACATCTTCGCCCAGGCCGGCCTCATCGGCCTCTTCGGCTGCGCCACCACCTTCGGGCCCCTGGTCGCCGATGTCTCGCTCTGGTTCCAGAAACGCCGCGGCATTGCCGTGGCCATCGTCGCCTCGGGAAATTATTTCGCCGGCACCATCTGGCCGCCCGTTCTCACCTGGGGGGTCGAGAACTATGGCTGGCGCCACTCCTTCATGGCCCTCGGCATCCTCACCGCCGCGCTGATGCTGCCGCTCTCGCTGCTGCTGCGCCGCCGCGCCTCGCTGGACGAGCGGCCCAGCCCCTCGATCGCGGCGCGCCGCGGCAATCACGCCCCCGAAGGCACGCCGCTCATCCAGGGCCTGCTGGTGGTCGCCGGCCTTGCCTGCTGCGTGGCCATGTCCATGCCCCAGGTCCATATCATCGCCTA
>CAZRZB010000268.1:0-2228 GCA_964604435.1 uncultured Aestuariivirga sp.
TGCGCATCGTCATTGATCCCATGCATCCCCTCTCCTTCAAGGTGGAGCAGGACACGAAATTCCGCGATACCGTGGTCACCCTGCTCCTCGACAATTCCGGCTCCATGCGCGGCCGTCCCATCACCGTGGCCGCAACCTGCGCTGACATTCTGGCCCGCACCCTCGAGCGCTGCGGCGTGAAGGTGGAAATCCTCGGCTTCACCACCAAGGCCTGGAAGGGCGGCCAGTCGCGCGAAAAATGGCTGGGCGCGGGCAAGCCCGCAAACCCCGGCAGGCTCAACGACCTGCGCCACATCATCTACAAGTCCGCCGACCAGCCCTGGCGCCGGGCCAGGCGCAATCTCGGCCTGATGATGCGTGAAGGCCTGCTCAAGGAGAACATCGACGGCGAGGCCCTGATCTGGGCCCACAACCGCCTGTTGGCCCGCCCCGAGCAGCGCCGCATCCTGATGGTGATCTCCGATGGCGCGCCGGTCGATGATTCAACCCTCTCGGTGAACTCCGGAAACTATCTGGAGCGGCATCTGCGCCAGGTCATCGCCGATATTGAAGGCAAGTCTCCCATTGAACTCATCGCCATCGGCATCGGCCATGACGTGACCCGTTATTACAAGCGCGCCGTGACCATCATCGATGCCGAGGAACTGGGCGGGGCCATGACCGAGAAACTGGCCGAACTCTTTGAGGAAAACGCCGCCCAGGACAAGCGTGGCGCCCCCGCCCCGCGCCGCCGTGCCCAGGCGTGAGAGCCAGCCCCATAACCGCGATACCGCGCCTCGAGACCAAACGCCTGCGGCTGCGCCAGCACACCCTTCAGGACTTTGACGCTCTCCACGCCATGTGGGGCGAACCGGCAGTCTATCGGCACATCGCAGGGCGCCCCTCCAGCCGCGAAGAATCCTGGAGCCGGTTGCTCCGCTATCTCGGCCACTGGGCCCTGCTCGGCTACGGCTATTGGGCGGTTGAGGAGAGGAGCACGGGTGATTTCCTGGGCGAAATGGGATTTGCCGATTTCCACCGCGATATTGATCCGCCCTTCGCCGGACGGCCGGAACTGGGCTGGATTCTGAAAACCTCCGCCCATGGCAAAGGCTACGCCACCGAAGCCCTCACGGCGATCGCATCATGGGGAGATGCCCATTTTGAGGCGCCGGAAACGGCCTGCATCATCTCGCCCGGCAATGAACCGTCAATCCGCCTTGCCCGGAAGATCGGCTTTCAGGAAAAATTGCGGACGGTCTACAAGAACGGCACGGTCATCCTGTTCACCCGTTCGTCCGGATCCTAGCGCTGCCATTTCTCCAGGAACGCCGCAACCGGCAGCACCCGCATGTCATCGACGGCCGCCGCCAGCCTGTCATGCTCCCAATCCCACCAGGCAAGGGAAATAATCCGTTCACTGAGCTTCGGCTCGAATCGCCAGCGCAAGAACCGGGCCGGAACCCCGGCGACGATGGCATAGGGTTCCACATCATGGGTCACCACGGCGCCCGCCGCCACGACGGCACCGATGCCGATCTTGAGCCCCGGCTTGATGATGGCCCCATGGCCGATCCACGCATCATGGCCGATCTCGACCGTCTTGCCCCGCCGCCTTTCGCGGAATTCCCCGTCGAGCTTGGCGCCGAGGAAATATTCATTGGCCCGGTAGGTGATCTTGTGCTGGCTCACCCGTTCGAGCGGATGTTCAAGGGCATTGATGCGCGCATTGGCGGCGATGGCGCAGAATTTCCCGATTTTGGCATAGATCACCTCCGCATGGCGCTCGACATAGGAATAGTCGCCGAGTTCGGCGTCGGCGAAGGCCACCCGTTCCTTGATTTCGGTGAAGCGCCCGAGCTTTGCGTTTCGCAACGTTGCCGAAGGGTGAATGATAGGTTCCCCGTCGCGCGTGGCGCGCGGCGAATGTCGCTTGGGTGGCTTGCTCATCGCCTGAACCTAAAACAAAAGCCGCCCGATTTGGAGCGGCTTGTGCGAATTCGGTGAATGAAGCAGGTCAGGCGGCAGCTTTTTCCTGCAGCTTCTTGGCAATCGAGCTCTTGAGCTTGCGGGCCTTGTCGGAAAGTTCGTCGTTGCCGGCCTTCAGAAGAAACGCATCAAGCCCGCCGCGGTGTTCGACCGTCTTGAGCGCGTTGGCGCTGACGCGGAACCGGTAGGTGAGGCCCATGGCATCGCTCATCAGGCTGACGCTGCACAGGTTCGGCAGGAAGCGCCGCCTGACCTTGTTG
>CAZRZB010000269.1:0-2228 GCA_964604435.1 uncultured Aestuariivirga sp.
CTGCCCGCAGGCCGCCATGATATCGCGGCCCCGCGGCGTGCGTACCGGCGAGGCGTAGCCGGCCTTGTTCAGGATTTCGGCGAAGACTTCGATCACATCCCAGTCGGAGCATTCATATGGCGTGCCGGGCCACGGATTGAACGGAATGAGATTGACCTTGGCCGGCATGCCTTCCAGCAGTTTCACCAGGCGCCTGGCGTCCGCCACGCTGTCGTTCACGCCCTTCAGCATCACATATTCAAAGGTGATGCGCTTGGCGTTGGAGGCGCCGGGATAGGCCCTGCAGGCCGCCAGCAATTCGGCGATGGGGTATTTCTTGTTGAGCGGCACCAGCCTGTTGCGGATTTCATCCGTCGTGCCGTGCAGCGAAATGGCAAGGCCCGTGCCGATCTCTTCGCCCGCCCGGATGATTTCCGGCACCACGCCCGAGGTTGAAAGTGTGATGCGGCGCTTCGACAGCGATATGCCTTCGCCGTCGGCCACGATGTTGATGGCGGTTTTCACATTGTCGAAGTTATAGAGCGGCTCGCCCATGCCCATCAGCACCACATTGGTGAGATAACGCCCGCTTTCCGGGGCGTGTGGGTTGGCTTCCATCTGGTGCGGCCATTCCTCCAGCGCATCACGCGCCAGCATCACCTGGCCCACGATTTCATTGGCCGTGAGATTGCGCACCAGCTTCTGCGTGCCGGTGTGGCAGAAGGTGCAGGTGAGCGTGCAGCCCACCTGGCTTGAAATGCACAGCGTGCCGCGGTCTTCTTCGGGGATATAAACCATCTCGACTTCATGGCGTGCCCCCCGCTCGTCGGGGGCCAGTTTCAGCAGCCATTTCCGCGTCCCGTCCGAAGACTTCTGCTCGGTGACCACCTCGGGCCGGCCGATGGAGAACGTGTCCTCAAGCTGCTGGCGCAGGCTCTGCGAAATATCGGTCATTTCGGCAAAGCTGGTGGCGCCCCGGTGATAGATCCAGTGCCAGATCTGGCGGGCCCGCATGCGCCGCTGCTTTTCCGGGACGCCCACACGGCACAGGACGCCGGCAAGCTCCTCCCGCGAGAGCCCCATCAGCGAGGGGCGCAGGTCATTGGGCAGATAGACCGCGGGGGTCGCGGCTTGCTTCTGTAACAGGGTCACCATGGGCCGCCTCTTACTTCACTTTGAGCGCCCCGACCATAGGCCCCAGCGCTGCAAACCCGTCATTGCGGCCCAGCTCGGGGCTGTAGAGGCTCGACACCGTGCCGTCGAAAAACAGCGCATTGGGGCAATTCAGCCGGTCCCGGAACAACTTGGCGAAGTCATGGAAATTAACCGCGTTTTCCGAGATGGCGAAAATCGCCGTATGGGCGTCCGGCACCCCCACCCCGTTGCGCCTCTTGTAGGAAGTGCCGGTGTCCGAGAAACGCGGATGGATTTCGCCCTCAATCACCAGCATGGGCCCCGATTGGGTAGCGAAATCCGGCTTTTCGTTCAGCCTGGCATAGCTATCGGTCGCCGCCACGCCCGCCCGGTCGCCGCTGATGTAGAACACCCCGTTGGGCTTCACATGGAAATTGCCGTAGCCATCCCGCCGGTTCAGCTTTCTGGCCTGCACCCCGTCTTCGACATAAAGCCCGATGGGCCTCAGCCTCTCGTCGAACATGCCGGCGTTCATGGCAAAGCTGAGTTCCTTGCCTTCCGCCCCCAGGCTGTCGGCAAGGGCTGAAAAGGAGCCGAAGGGGATGCCCTGGGCATCAAGGTTGAACAGTTCAAGCCGCGTTTCACGCAGGTCGATCCTGCAAACGCTGTAGGCATTGTCTTCAAAGTAAAGAGCCGCGCACAGGGGTCCGGCCGCACTCCCAATGGAGTGCAGGGCAAGAAACAGGAGAACCGGAAAAAGCCGCCGCATGGCCCACTTATTTGCAGGCGGCGTCGATCTTGTCCATGGCCGCGGAAAAGCCGCTCAGGGAGTAGGTGTCGGTGGTTTCCGTGCCCTTCCACGAGGTGCCGCGGACCGAGAACGTCTGGCCCGCCTTCATGGTTGCCACGATTTTCTTTTCTTTTTCCGTCGTATCGGCCCAGGCCCCGTCGCCATTGGTGAAGAGCTCGAATTCAACCGTGTCGATCTTGAGCTGGACCGTGGTCGATTCCTTGAACGGATAGCCGATGATGGTGGACACCTCGCCGTTGATCCTGCGTCCCGGCATGTGGGTGACGAGAAAGAAGATCGGATCGCGCTTCACCTTCTTGGCCGC
>CAZRZB010000270.1:0-2226 GCA_964604435.1 uncultured Aestuariivirga sp.
AGCAGATCAAGCGCAAGATTTTCCAGGCCCTGTGCCCGCACCTGAAGCCCCACACGATTGTGGCCTCCAACACCTCTTCGATTTCCATCACCCGGCTTGCTGCCGTGACCGGCCGCCCCGAAAAGTTCATGGGCATCCACTTCATGAACCCGGTGCCCGTCATGGAACTGGTGGAACTCATTCGCGGCATCGCCACCGAAGAAGCAACCTTTGCCCTGGTCAAGGAATTCGCCTTGGCGCTGCACAAGACCATTGCGGTCGCCGAGGATTTCCCGGCCTTCATCGTGAACCGCATTCTGCTCCCCATGATCAATGAGGCGATCTATACGCTGTATGAAGGGGTGGGCGGTGTCGAGGCCATCGATACGGCCATGAAACTGGGGGCAAGGCACCCCATGGGCCCCCTGGAACTGGCTGACTTCATCGGTCTTGATACCTGTCTGTCGGTGATGCAGGTGCTCTACGAAGGCCTGGCCGATTCAAAATACCGCCCCTGCCCGCTGCTGGTAAAATATGTCGAGGCCGGCTGGCTGGGACGCAAGTCCAACCGCGGCTTCTATGACTATCGCGGGGAAAAGCCCGTGCCTACTCGCTGATCGCGGCCTTGATCAGGGCAACGGCTTCCGCGCTGTCCCACGCGGCTGGTCCCAAAAGCCTGCCGATTTCACGGCCCTTCCGGTCGACCAGAAGGGTCACGGGCAATCCCGGGACCTGCAAATCTTCAAGGGATTTGGCCGTCTCGTCGGCGTAAAGGCCAAGGGAATCTGCGCCGGCATCCTTCAAGAAGGCCGACGAAACTGCAAGCCCCTTGCGGTCGACACTCAGCGCCACAACTTCAAAATCCTTGGAGCCCAACTTCTTTTGCAACGCGTTCAGGGTGGGCATCTCCTTCCGGCACGGGGCACACCACGTCGCCCATAGATTGAGCAGAACGACGCGGCCCCGCCACTTCTCCAATTTTACGGGACTTCCCGTTGCATCCGTAAAGCCAAGGTCGGGCACCAGCGGGCGCTCGGTTTTGACCAGAAAAGCCGCCATTGGCCCTACGGCGAGCTCCCTGAACCCGCCCCCCTTGCTGACGATATCCACCTTGGGTGGGCCGTCTGCGGACAGGTAAATACCGATGCCTCCCGCGATCACGGCCAGCAGGGCAATATAGACGAGTGAATTTCGATTTCGCTTCGGGTCATTCATCGCTAAAAGACTTACACGTTCGCCATAGGGATATTCAATGACCAACAAAATGTGGGGCGGCAGGTTCAAATCCGGGCCTGACGCCATCATGCAGGAAATCAATGCCTCGATCGGCTTCGACAGGCGCCTGTACGCCCAGGACATTGCGGGCTCGAAAGCCCATGCCGCAATGCTGGCCCAACAAGGCATCATTTCGAAATCCGATGCAAAAGAAATTACCCGCGGGCTGGACCAGGTGCAAGCCGAGATCGAACAGGGCAAGTTCACCTTTTCGACAGCGCTTGAGGACATTCACATGAATGTCGAGCAGCGCCTGAAGGATATTGTCGGCGAACCGGCCGGAAGGCTCCACACGGCGCGTTCGCGCAATGACCAGGTGGCCACCGATTTCCGCCTTTATATCAGGGACACGGTCGACCATCTCGACGGGCAGCTGAAGGACCTGCAACTGGCGCTGGCGGAAAAGGCCCTGGCCCATGCCGCAACCATCATGCCCGGCTTTACCCACTTGCAGGTGGCCCAGCCCATCACCTTCGGGCACCATTGTCTCGCCTATGTGGAAATGCTGGGGCGCGACCGCTCGCGGCTGGCCGATGCCAGAGCCCGGATGAACGAAAGCCCCCTGGGGGCCGCGGCATTGGCGGGAACCTCCTTCCCCATCGACCGGACGATGACCGCCAGGGCCTTGGGCTTCGACCGGCCCATGCGCAATTCGCTCGATGCCGTGGCCGACCGTGATTTCGTCCTTGAGCTTCTCGCGGCGGCGGCGATCTGCGCCACCCATCTTTCGCGCCTCGCCGAAGAGATCGTCCTGTGGTCAACTTCGCAGTTCCGTTTCGTGAAACTCTCCGACAAGTTCACCACCGGCTCCTCGATCATGCCGCAGAAGCGCAACGCCGATGCGGCGGAGCTGGTGCGCGCCAAGCCGGGGCGGATTCTCGGCGCCCTCACCGCGCTGCTTGTCGTCATGAAGGGCCTGCCGCTTACCTATTCAAAGGACATGCAGGAAGACAAGGAGCCGGCCTTTGATGC
>CAZRZB010000271.1:0-2212 GCA_964604435.1 uncultured Aestuariivirga sp.
TCGCCTTCTCCCGTGCTCTTGCATGGGAGAAGGTGCCCGAAGGGCGGATGAGGGCTCTTTCCGCGGCTTCAATGTAAAGTCGAAAAATCTTAACTCTTCTGCCCCACCAGCATGTAGTTCACATCCATGTCACGGGAGCGGCGCCATTCATTTGCCAATGGATGGTAGGTGACGCCGGTTTCGCCCTTGACGGCCATCCGGTTGCCGGCGAGCCAGGCTTTCAGCTCGGCCGGGGTGATGAATTTTTCCCATTGATGGGTGCCCTTGGGCAGCCAGCGCAGGAGGTACTCGGCGCCGATGATGGCGAGGCCGAAGGATTTCAGGGTGCGGCTGATGGTGGCCACGAACATCAGGCCTTGGGGATTGAGCATCTCGCCACAAATCCGGATGAAGCCTTGCGGGTTGGCCACGTGCTCGATCACCTCCATGTTGAGGATGACATCGAAACGCTCGCCCGCTGCGGCGAGGTCCTCGGCGGTGGCGCAGCGGTAGTCGATGGCCAGTTCCTGCTCCTCGGCATGGACCTTCGCGGTCTTGATGTTCTTCTCCGACGGATCGACGCCCACGATGTCGGCCCCCAGCCGCGCCATGGGCTCGGTCAGCAGCCCGCCGCCGCAGCCGATGTCGAGGAAGCGCAGCCCCTTGAAGGGCCTGGGGTCAAAGGGATCACGGCCAAAACGGGCGCAGACCTGTTCCTTGATATAGGCCAGCCGCACCGGGTTGAAGACATGGAGAACCCCGAATTTTCCCTTGGGATTCCACCATTCGGCGGCCATTTTCGAGAATTTTTCGACTTCGGCGGGGTCGAGGGTGGAAAGGCCTGCGGCGGTCATTTCAAATATCCAATTTTATGGGTGCGATTATTGCATATGCAAAGGCCCTCATCTATGAGTACGCCCGCGTCGCACCTTAAGAATTCACTTTACATCTGATTTGGCCGCAAGCCAGAGTTTTAAGATCAGGAAGGATTTTGGCCAATGGGCCGTTTGGTTATGAAGTTTGGGGGCACTTCGGTGGCGGATATCGGCCGCATCCGCAATGTGGCCCGGCATGTGCTGCGGGAAGTGAAGGCGGGCAATCATGTCGCGGTGGTCGTGTCGGCCATGGCCGGCACCACCGACCAACTGGTCAACTGGTGCAAGGAAGCGGCCCCGGTGCATGATGCCCGCGAATATGACGCCATCGTCGCTTCCGGCGAACAGGTGACGGCCGGGCTTCTGGCCATTGTCCTGCAGGACATGGGGGTTCCGGCCCGCTCCTGGCACGGCTGGCAGATTCCGCTGAAAACCGACGGCGTGCATGCCTCGGCGCGCATCGCGGAAATCGACCCGGCAGAGATCAGGAAGCGCATGGAGCAGGGCCAGGTTGCGGTGATCGCCGGGTTCCAGGGCATCGGCCCGGACAAACGGATCACCACCCTGGGGCGCGGCGGTTCGGATACCTCGGCGGTGGCGATTGCCGCCGCGCTCGAGGCCGCCTGCGACATCTATACGGATGTGGACGGCGTCTACACGGCCGACCCCCGGATCGTGACAGGGGCGCGCAAGCTTGACCGGATATCCTACGAGGAAATGCTGGAGCAGGCCTCGCTGGGCGCCAAGGTGCTGCAAACCCGCTCGGTTGAACTTGCCATGGTGTACAAGGTGCCCTTGCAGGTAAGATCGAGCTTCGAGGCGCCGGACTCGCCCAACCAGAACAAGCCCGATGGCAGCGGGCCGGGAACAATCGTTTGCGATGAGGATAAGATCTTGGAACAGCATGTGGTGAGCGGAATCGCCTATTCGCGCGACGAGGCGAAGGTTTCGATCCGGAGGGTCAAGGACCAGCCGGGCGTGTCGGCCTCGGTGTTCGGCCCCCTGGCGGAGGCCGACATCAGCGTCGACATGATCGTGCAGAATGTCTCGACCGACGGATCGACCGCCAACATCACCTTCACGGTGGCGCGCAAGGACTTGCGCAAGGCCATTGAAGTGCTGAACGGGGTGAAGGACAAGATAGGGTTTCTCGAGCTTACCCATTCGGCCGATGTGGCCAAGGTTTCAGTCGTCGGCATTGGCATGCGGAGCCACGCGGGCGTTGCCGCGAAGATGTTCCGGGCGCTCGCCGACAAGGGCATCAACATCCAGGCGATCACGACATCGGAAATAAAAGTCAGTGTACTGATTGATGAGGCCTATACGGAGCTCGCGGTGCGGGCCCTGCACCAGGCCTA
>CAZRZB010000272.1:0-2169 GCA_964604435.1 uncultured Aestuariivirga sp.
TGTCGGCGGCTTCCGAACCGGAGTTGCAGAAGAAGGCATAGTTCAAATCGCCGGGCGCCATGGTGGCCAGGCGCGAGGCAAGCTCAAACACCTTGGGATGGCCGTACTGGAAGGTCGGGGCGAAGTCCAGCTCGGCGGCCGACTTCTGGATTGCCGCGACGATTGGATCCCGGCAGTGGCCGGCATTTGAACACCACAGGCCCGCGCTGCCATCCAGGATTGCCCGGCCGGACATGTCATAATAATGCATGTCCTTGGCCCGGGCGATCATCCGCGGGCGCTTCTTGAAAGCCCGGTTGGGGGTGAACCCCATCCAGAAGGGTTCAAGATTGTTGGGCGAGGCTTCCCAGGTTTTGGCGTCCCTGTGGTCCTGTGGCTTGTTCATATGGTGCACTCCAGCTGATATTTTGAGTCAGATTAGCAGACTTGGGCAGGCAAGGGAAACAACCAGACGCAACTATTGCCCCCAGCCAGATTCGGAGCGATGATCGTTACAATTGAGGGGAGAAGACGTTATGTTAAGCATCCGTTCGCTATGTATTTGTTCAGTTTTGCTGATAACTGCATCCTCCGTGATCGGCGGCGAAATCTCCGATGCCGGCACCGCCGCAGAAAAGCTGGTGCGCGCCGGAAAATTCGACGAGGCCCTGCAGGCCCTGGAGTCGGCCCGTGAAGCTGTCTGGAAGCAAGCGCCATTGTCATTCCGGAAAACGCTTTTCGTGGCCTCCGACCCCGCCGGATTTGGAATCTACGACATTCGTGAAACCAGTGAGTTCAAGAGCGGCGAGCCGCTGGTGATCTACACGGAGCCGGTGGGATTTTCCTATGGCCGTGACGGGCAAATCTTCATCACCGACATGGGGCTCGATTTCGAGATCAGGGATTCGTCGGGCGCCAGCCTTGCCAAACAGGAAAATTTTGCCTCCTGGACCTTGCGCAGCCGGGTTCCCAACAAGGAGTTCATGGGCAAGCTCAACTATGACTTTACCGGTCTCAAGCCGGGCGACTATGAGGTCATCACCATGGTGCGAGACAAGAATTCCGGCAAGAAGAATTCATTCTCGATGGCGTTCAAAATAGTTCCGTGATTCTTGCCGGTCAAAAAAGCACCACAAAGGACGCCCAGCCTTGAACCAAGAGGGGCGACAATCGGGAACTTTCCATGTCATCATTTTCGAATATCCTCGCCGGAGGCCTGATTGGTCTCGGCGTTGCCAGTGGCGGCTTTCTGGCCGGTGAATCATTGGTCAAAAGCCGGCTGGGCTTTCGCACCGTTACGGTGAAGGGCCTGTCCGAACGGGAAGTCAAAGCCAATCTTGGTTTCTGGCCGGTGCGCTTTGTGACTACGGGTCCCTCGCTTGAAGAGGCCCGTGCGGCCCTTGTGACCTCGGAAACGGCCGTCAAGGCCTTCCTTACGTCCCATGGTTTCACCGAGCAGGACATGCAGGTGCAAAACATTCAGGTTGAAGACCGGCTGGCCGGCTACAACAACCAGGGAGTGCCGCCGGAAAGCCGTTTTGTTCTCACCGAGGACATTCTGGTGAAGTCATCGGAGGTCGAGAAACTTGCTGGCGCCTCGCGCATGATCGGTGACTTGCTGAAATCCGGCGTGGTGTTTTCATCGGATGCCTACAATGCGGGGCCATCATTTATTTTCACGGATGTGAATGAACTCAAGGGCGACATGCTCACCGAGGCAACCAAACGGGCCCGGGAGGCAGCAGACAAATTTGCCCAGGAGTCAGGCGCCCATGTGGGAGACATCCAAAGCGCCAACCAAGGTATTATTGAAATCAATCCGGCGGTTGAAATCCCCAATGACCGGCCTGAAAAGCAGATCAACAAGAAGGTCCGCGTGGTGACCACGATCACCTATTTCCTGTCGAATTGAACCTGTCGTCCTGGCGTGAGCCAGGATGTCAACTTTCAATTGTGGCGTTCCCACAGCCGCGTTCCACTTTCTGGTGTGACGCGATGAGACGCAGGCGTTCGGCTTCCCAAACGGGATCAACCGACAGGGGCAGGCCGGAGATGTGCCGCAGCTGACCGCGGGTCAGGCCGATATCCTTCAGTTGGTAATCCTCCAATGCATGCAATTTGAGGAGTTGTCTTTTGCAGCGCCAATTGCGGACGAGCTGGCGCAGGGTTGAAAAGCTGAACGTGCTCAAC
>CAZRZB010000273.1:0-2161 GCA_964604435.1 uncultured Aestuariivirga sp.
CCCATGGTGGAGGCCATCAGCATGTTGCCGCGCGCATCCAGGTCCTTGCCCTTCTTGACCGCCTGCACCAGGTTCTCCTTTACCAGGCGCATGCCCTCGAGGGCGACACCTGCCGAGAGCGGATGGTAGAACGGCGCGCAATAGGCTTCCAGGCAATGGGCGAGCGCATCCATGCCGGTGGCGGCCGTCAGTTTTGGCGGCAGGCCGACCGTCAGTTCCGGATCAAGGATCGCCACCTTCGGCATGATCGCCGGGTGGAAAATGATCTTCTTCTCATGGCTGATGGGATGGGTGACGACGCCGGCCCGCCCCACTTCCGAGCCGGTTCCCGCCGTGGTCGGAACCGCGATGACCGGCGAAATCTTCGAGGCATCAGCCCGCGTCCACCAGTCGCCGATGTCCTCAAGCTCGAAAACCGAAATGGTTTGGCCGTGCATGAGGGCAATCATCTTGCCGATATCAAGTCCCGAGCCGCCGCCGAAGGCGATCACGCCGTCATGGCGCCCGGCGCGATAGGCCTTGATGCCCTCAAGGATATTGGCTTCGATCGGATTGGGCCTGACATCGGAGAACACCGCGATGGCCAAGCCGGCGCGCTTCACGTCTTCAATGATGGCATGCACCATGGGCATGGAAGCAAGGCCCGGATCGGTCACAAACAGCGGGCGCATGATGCCGTTGGCCTTGCAGAGCTCGGCCAGTTCCTTGATCCGGCCCACGCCGTATTTGAGCGCCGTCGGATAGCTGAAATTGCGGTTTGGTATGGTCATAGCTTTGTCCTCAAATGATAGCTTTTGGGTCTGGTCAGGGCTTCATAGCCGAGTGCGGAAAGGGTTATGCCGCGGCCAGTGTTCTTGACCCCGGTCCAGGCGAGCGCCGGATCGAGATAGTCGCAGCGGTTCATGAACACCGTGCCTGTTTCAAGCTGGTCGCCAATGCTCCGGGCCGCACCGGCATCCTGCGTCCACAGGGCCGCCGTGAGGCCGTAGTCGGAATCATTCATCAGTGAGACCGCCTCGGCATCGTCGGAAACCTTCATGATGCCCACGACCGGCCCGAAGCTTTCCTCGGTCATCACGCTCATCTGATGGTTTACCTCGGTCAGGACTTGCGGGGCCATGTAAGCTGTCCCGGCTTTGTCCATGGCGAATGATTTTGCCTCGATATGGGCCTTGGCGCCGCCACGCAGGGCCGACTTGATTTGCTTACGGACGAAATCGGCGGCCTCCGGCTTGATCATCGGCCCAAGCGTTGTGGCCTCATCAAGCGGTGACCCCAGCACGTATTTCTTCGTCAGGTCGACAAAGCCCGCGACAAAATCCTTGTAGAGGCTCTTATGCACATAAATGCGCTCGATGCCGCAGCAGCTTTGGCCCGAGTTGAAGAAGGCCCCGTCCACCAGGTTTTCCACCGCATGGGCCAGATTTGCATCGTGCCGCACATAGGCCGGGTCCTTGCCGCCGAGTTCAAGGCCCACGTTGATGAAGCGGCCTGCCGCCGCCTGCTCCATGGCGCGGCCGCCGGCCACCGAGCCGGTGAAGCAGACCATGTTGGCAAGGCCATCGGAGATCACGCCCGACGCCTGCGCATGGTTCATCACGAGATGCTGGAAAACCCCCTTCGGCAGCTTGGCCTTGTCGAAGGCCTTCTGGAAGCGCTCGGCCACCAGCAGGGTGTGCGAGGCATGTTTCAGCACCACCGCATTGCCGGCCATCAGGGCGGGAATGACGGAGTTCACCGCCGTGAGATAGGGATAGTTCCACGGCGCGATGGTGAAGACCACGCCCCAGGGCTCGCGGGCGATAAAGCGCGTGAAACCTTCCTTTGCCGCCGGAACATGGTTGGCCAGTGCCGCCCCGGCAATGCCGATCATGTGCCGCGCCCGCTCCTCAAAGCCACGCAGTTCGCCCACCCCATAGCGGATGGGGCGGCCCATCTGCCAGGCAAGCTCGGGGACAATCTCGTCCTTCATGGCCAGCATGGCATCAACCGCCGCCGAACAATAGGCGGCGCGTTCCGCCAAGGGTACCCGCCGCCACTTCTGCTGGGCCGCATGGGCGGCGGAAAACGCCGCGGCCACTTCCTTGTTTGAGGCCACCTTGCGGCTGGCATAGAGCTTGCCGTCAACCGGCGAGAAACACTTGATTGTTTCAGCCATGAT
>CAZRZB010000274.1:0-2070 GCA_964604435.1 uncultured Aestuariivirga sp.
GCGGCGACATCACGCGGCCCGCCGCATAGTCCCAGTCCTTGTTCTGGTACTCCGAGTCATCGAGCACGAGAAACTGGACGAGCGGCTCGCCATAGACGCGCTGGCCTGCCTGCTTGGCGCGCCGGATCGCCTCATGGGTCTCCTCGCAGGAGACATGCACAATATAAAGCGGAACACCCGCCATGTTGGCGATCATGATGGCCCTGTTTGCCGCTTCGCCCTCCACCTCCGGCGGGCGCGAATAGCTGTGGCCCTCAGGCCCCGTGACGCCCCGCGCCAGCAGGTCGGCCTGCATGCGCGCCACCACATCGCCGTTCTCGGCATGGACGAGCGGCAGCGCCCCCAGTTGCGCGCAGCGCTGGAAGGAATTGTAGAGCTCATCGTCATTGACCATGAGCGCGCCCTTGTAGGCCATGAAATGCTTGAAGGTGTTGATGCCGTAGGTCTTCACCACGGTTTCCATCTCGTCGTGGATTTGCGGAGACCAGCGGGTGATCGCCATGTGGAAGGAATAATCCGCCGCCGCTTTTTCGCCCTTGTGCCGCCAGGCCTGATAGGCCGCAAGCAGGCTCTCTCCAGGTGCGGGCAGGCAGAAATCGACCGTCATGGTCGTGCCGCCGGCGAGTGCTGCCATGGTGCCGCTTTCGAAATCATCGGCCGTGGTCGTGCCCATGAAGGGCATGTCCATGTGGGTGTGCGGGTAGATGCCGCCCGGCATCACATAACAGCCGCCCGCATCGATCACCGTGTCGCCCGACAGGCCCTCGCCCACCGCGGCGATCTTGCCGTCCTTGATGAGCACATCGGCGCGCTCCGAGAGATCGGCATTTACAACAGTGCCGCCGCGAATGAGTGTGGACATGGGAATTCTCCGTTTTGTCTTGCACCTCCCCCTTGTGGGGAGGTCGAAATTCACGCGAGAGCGTGGATTTCGGGTGGGGGTCTGGTGGTATCGACCGAGCGACCCCCACCCCTAACCCCTCCCCACAAGGGGGAGGGGAAGGGATGAGGGCAATTGGCGTTACATCGCCTTGGCGGCGTCCGTTACAACACTGGTCCAGGCGCCTTCCGGCTTCTTGGTGATGACCGGATCGGAACCGCCCTTCATCAGGGTGTCCACCGTGCGCTCGGCGGCAGCCACATCAAGCGTGCCGTCGGAACCTTCGGTCAGCTTGTTGATTTCCTCGATCATGGTGGTCTGGTGGCCTTCGGTCTGCGAGCCGGAGGCGTCATTCTCGAGAACGACCTTCACCGCATCCGCCGGATTGGCGCGCGCCTCGTCCCAGCCCTTCATCGAAGCCTTGACGAACTTCGCCATGGTGGTGACGAAGGCCGGATCCTTCAGCTTGTCTTCCAGCACATAGAGCCCGTCTTCCAGCGTCGCCACGCCCTGGTCTTCATACTTGAACACCACCAGGTCTTCCGCCTTCATGCCCGCCTCAATGATCTGGTAGTATTCATTGTAGGTCATGGTCGAGATGCAGTCCGCCTGCTTCTGCAGGATCGGGTCCACGTTGAAGCCCTGCTTCAGCACGGTCACGCCGTCAGCCCCGCCCGCCGTTGCCAGGCCAAGCTGGCTCATCCACGACAGGAAGGGATATTCATTGCCGTAGAACCACACGCCAAGGGTCTTGCCCTTGAATTCTTCCGGCTTGGTGATGCCCGAATCCTTGCGGCAGGTCAGCATCATGCCCGACTTCTTGAACGGCTGGGCAATGTTGACGACCGGCGAGCCCTTTTCACGCGTCGCCAGGGCCGATGGCATCCAGTCGATCACCACGTCAGCCCCGCCGCCGGCCAGCACCTGCTGCGGATTGATGTCCGGGCCGCCCGGCAGGATGGTGACGTCGAGGCCCGCATCCTTGTAGAAGCCCTTGGCCTGGGCCACATAGTAGCCGGCGAACTGCGCCTGGGTCACCCACTTCAGCTGCAGTTTTACCGCTTCGGCGAATGCCCCCGTGGAACTTGCGAGCAATGCGCCTGCCGCTGCCGCGGCCAGTAGATACTTCTTCATCTTCCCTGTTCTCCTTCTTCTTTCCAAATTGCCGCTTACCTCCGGTAAGACGGATG
>CAZRZB010000275.1:0-2057 GCA_964604435.1 uncultured Aestuariivirga sp.
TGTATTTGCAAATGTCAGTTTTTCAACTGTCCAATCAATTGGAGCGCGATAGTGAGTGTTCAACATTGAAAATCGAAGTGATTCACCAATCCAGGCACGCCCGCCGAACTTTTCCGTATTCAGCAACTCACTAATCGTCACGAAATTTCCAAGGCTCTTGGACATTTTCTGTCCTTCGACCTGGAGAAACCCATTGTGCATCCAGACGTTGGCCATGACCTTCGTTCCGTGGGCACAGCGGGACTGGGCGATTTCGTTTTCGTGGTGGGGGAAGATCAGGTCGAGGCCACCGCCGTGGATGTCGAAGACTTCGCCGAGATAGCGCTTGCTCATGGCGGAGCACTCGATGTGCCAGCCGGGGCGGCCGCGCCCCCAGGGGCTGTCCCAGCCCGGTTCCTCGGGGCTTGAGAGTTTCCACAGCACGAAGTCGCCGGGGTTTTTCTTGTGGGCTTCCACGGCCACGCGTGCACCCGCCTGCTGGTCTTCCAGCTTGCGGTTGGAGAGCGCCCCGTAATCCTTCATCGAAGCAATGTCGAACAGCACCTCGCCGCCCGCCTGGTAGGCGTGGCCCTTGCCGATCAGGGTCGCAATCATGGCGATCATCTCGGCGATGAATTCGGTGGCGCGGGGCTGGTAGGTGGGCTCAAGGCAGCCCAGGGCCTTCACGTCGGCCTGGAACTGGCTGGCGGTCTTTTCGGTGACGCGGCGGATAGCCTCGTTGAGGGGCAGCTCGGGGAAATCCCGCAAGGCCCGGGCATTGATCTTGTCATCGACGTCGGTGATGTTGCGGACGTAGGTGATGTGCTCCGGCCCATAGAGATGGCGCAGCAGGCGGAACAACACGTCAAAAACGATGACGGGCCGGGCATTGCCGATATGGGCGAAATCATAGACCGTGGGGCCGCAGACATACATGCGCACGTTGGCAGGATCGAGGGGTTTGAAGTCCTCCTTCTGGCGGGTGAGCGTATTGTAAAGGCGCAAAGTCATCATTTTTCCACGGTTTTGACCTGACCGGGAAACGCTTTGGGATGAATTTAAGTCAAGCGGCGCCCTGCCAGCAGTTTTTCAACTAGCAAATAATAATTATGCCGCAAATGTTAACGGCATGTTGGAGGGCGGTGTTCATGGCGCGCACCATGCTGGAAAGGCCCAATTCCGTCAAGCCCACCGCTGCAAGCAGGGTTGCCATGAGGTTTACGGTCCTTGCCGACGCAGGGCGGGCAATTCTATGACAGCGCCATGACCGAATTTGACCAAAAGCAGCATCGGCTGGGACTTGTCCTGGTGGCCTGTGCCGCCCTGTCGTGGTCCTCGGCGGGCCTCTTCACCCGGCTAATTCCCAATGATTTGATGGCCATGCTGTTCTGGCGCGGGCTGTTTTCGGGCGGCGCGGTGCTGCTGTTCTTCCTTATTTCCGAGGGCCGCCGGGCGCTGGGCATCCTGGCCGGCTTGCGCTGGCCGGCCCTTGCGGTTGCCTGCCTGTCCTCGCTCGGCATGATCACCGGGA
The DNA here is from genome assembly GCA_964604435.1 of uncultured Aestuariivirga sp. Classification (GTDB taxonomy): domain Bacteria; phylum Pseudomonadota; class Alphaproteobacteria; order Rhizobiales; family Aestuariivirgaceae; genus Aestuariivirga. The sequence goes on from CAZRZB010000275.1 coordinate 1,511, forward strand.
TTGGTTCCCTGCGCTACACCAGCGTGGCGGACGCCATGGTGATCTATGCGACTGTGCCCTTTGTCACTGCGGGCCTCGCCTACCTGTTCATCGGCGAGCGGCCAAGCCGCTCGACGCTGCTGGCAAGTGCGGTTGCCCTTGCGGGCGTTTCGATCATGCTGGCGGGTTCGCCCTGGGGCGGCGGCATGTATGGCAAGTTGCTGGCGGTGATCATGTCGCTGGCGATGGCGGGCTTCACGGTGGTGATGCGCGGCCACCGCGAGGTGGCCATGCTGCCCTCCATGGGGGCTTCCGCCTGGCTCACCTCATTCATCTGCTTCTGGTTTGCCGGCTCGCTTGCCGTCACGCCCTATGAACTCGGGCTCATCGCCCTGTTCGGAGTCGTGCAGAATGCTGCGGGCCTGATCTTCTATGCCTATGGCTCGAAGCGCGTGCCGGCGGCGGAAGCAACCCTGGTCGCGGCGCTGGAAGTTCCGCTCACCCCCTTCTGGGTGCTGATCTTCATGAACGAGGTGCCGGGCATTCCCACGCTCATTGGCGGCGCGGT
>CAZRZB010000276.1:0-2052 GCA_964604435.1 uncultured Aestuariivirga sp.
TGGCGGTCAATGCCGGCTGCTCGCTTGGCGCTTCGGGCTATGAAACCAATCTCGGCCCCTCCATGACCATCGGCACGGGCTTTGCCGGCGGCTCCTCGCTCAATGAAAATCTCACCCCGCACCATCTCATGCAGTACACGCGCATTGCCTATAACAAGGAGGCCAGCGAGGCCTTCGGCCACTTCACCGGCCTTGATCCGCTGAACCTGCCGAAGGCTGCAAAGCCTGCGCCATCCCTGGTGGTCAGCAATCCGGACACCGATGAACTGCGCCGTGAACTTCGCAAGATCATTCTCGAGGAGTTGAACGCGGTTCTCGCGGCATAAGCCATGGCAACACTCCGCTCCTTCATCTTCCTCGACCAGCTGCAGCCGCAGACCATGTGCTATCTGGGCTCGTGGATCAAAGGCTCCCTGCCCCGCCGCAACATGGCGGCGCAAATCATCGAGGTTGCCCCGGGGCTGGATATCGAAGCCCTCACCGACATCGCGCTGAAGGAAGCCGACGTCCAGGGCGGCATTCTGGTGGTGGAACGGCAGTTCGGCTATCTCGAAATCCATTCCCGCGATATCGCCGCGGTCAAGGCCTCCGCCGAAGCGGTGCTTGCAGCACTCGGCAAGACGGCTTCCGATGCCATGCCGCCCAAGATCCTGGCCTCGAAAATCATCACGCGGATTGATCCGAACCATGCCTTCCTGATCAATCGCAATAAAGGCGGCTCCATGATCCTGGCTGGCGAAACGCTCTTCGTTCTGGAAACGGAACCTGCCGCCTATGCCATTCTGGCGTCCAATGCAGCGGAAAAAGCTGCCAATATCAAGATCGTGGATTATCGTATGATCGGGGCGACCGGCAGGCTCTATCTTTCGGGAACGGAATCGGAAGTGAAAGCCGCCGCCGGCGCAGCAGAACAGGCCTTGGAACTATGAAACCGGAAACCTCCCATGAACTGCGTGGCCTGGTACGGGAAGTGCTCAAGGAAGCCATGGCCAACCGGGAGCCGCCTCAGCCTGCACAAGGCACAGAGACTGTGCGCATCGGGAGCGAGGCGGAGTTGCAGGCCTTCGTGAACCGCCTTGCAAAACCCGGCGTCATCGAAACCGTGCGCGGCGGGAAATTGCGTTTCACCCTCGGGCAGGCCGCTCCCGCAGCGGCAGCGGCCACCAGCGCCGTTCTCGAAGGCGTGGTCAGTGAACAGAGGATTTCCGCCATGGCGGCGAAGGGCACCCTGGTTCTGGGCCCCACCGCCGTGCTCACGCCCCTGGCGCGCGACAGGGCCCGCAAACTTGGTCTGAAAATTGAAAGGAGACGCTGATGCTCAAGGCAACGGTCACGGGCCGCATCTGGTCCACAAAGAAACTCGGCGATGTCCCGGCCGGATCCATTCTCGAGGTCCAGGTCGACGAGTCTTCAACACGGCTACTCGCCTTCGATCCGCTGGGATGCGGCGACGGCGAACGGGTCATGGTGGCAACGGGCTCCGTTGCCGCCGCATGGTTTCCGGGCAAGGCACCGCCCATCGATGCGCTGATCATCGGCTCCATCGATGAATCCTCGGAAAAGAAGAAGTAACGAAACCCAACCACAGGAGAAGAACATGTCGAACAATGCAATCGGAATGGTCGAGACCAAAGGCTATGTGGCCGCGCTTGCCGCCGCTGATGCGATGGTGAAGGCCGCGAATGTCACGATCATCGGCCGTGAGGAAGTGGGCGATGGCCTGGTTGCCGTTATCATCAACGGCGATGTCGGCGCGGTGAAGGCCGCCACCGAGGCAGGCGCTGAAGTGGCTGGCCAGGTCGGCACGCTGGTTTCGGTCCATGTGATCCCGCGTCCGCACGCCGACGTTTCCAAGCATTTCACTTCCGGCAACGTCAAGTAAAGACAGGCCTGAAACGTGGTTCCTGAGCGCAAGCCCGCCAAGGGCGACTTGCGGGTCTTTCTGACGCTTGAAAGCCTGCAGCCGCAATTTGCCGCCTATCTTGGCACGCCCACGAGGGCGCGCGGCTATCCGCCCTACGCGGGCCAGCATGCGCTGATCATCGAGGTCGC
>CAZRZB010000277.1:0-2046 GCA_964604435.1 uncultured Aestuariivirga sp.
AGCCTCGGCACCTATGTGATGCTGGGAAAGATGCGCGGCCGCGTCGTGCGCTACCTGGAAAATGGCGTGGCCATTGAATTCGTCAAGCCTCTCGAACAGGCCCAGGCCGCCGCAGGCCATTAAAAATATCGCCCCCGCCAACTTCAAGCGCTTTTCTAATCCGCCGAATTGCGCTTAACTTGCCCGCGCGCGCAGGGCGGGGAGAACGATTTTGACCACGGCGGAACGGCAGGAAAAACTGGCAAGTCTTTCGGATATCTACGCCTTTTTCAGGCGGAACCAGACCCCCGTCACCTTCCTCTCGCCCACCCCCTATAACATCCTGGGCCTCGGCCGCTGGATCAACCGCTTCGAGTACATCAATTTCTTCGACAGTTTCGATGGCAGCCATCCCAAGATCGTCGTGCCGCGCGAGCACGGCCCGCACGAGTTCAAGTCCATCGAGGCGGTGAACAATTACCTGTTGCGCCACAAGGACGTGCGCGCCCGCCTGAAGGAGCGTGGGCCCGGCCTGCTGCTGCTCGTCATGTTCGACGAGGAGACCGAAGCCCTCGCCGAAGAACTGGGCCAGAAGATCGCCCTGCCGCCCGCCGCCTTGCGCAAGCACATTGACAGCAAAATCACCACCACCAAGCTCGGCAACGACGCGGGCATCAAGAGCGCCCCCAACATCCTCGGCGAGGCCAGGTCCTACGAGGAGCTCTGCGGTCTCGCCGACAAGGCCAAGCTTGGCCGCGATCTCGTGGTCCAGACCCCCTATGGCGATTCGGGCCGTACCACCTTCTTCATCAAGGGCGAGGCGGACTGGCACCTCTACGCGGAAGAGATTGCCGGCGAGCAGCTGAAGGTCATGCGCCGCCTCAACCATCTGCCCGGCACGGTCGAGGCGGTCGCCACCCGGCACGGCACCCTGGTGGGGCCCATGCAGACCGATATCACCGGCTTCCCCGAAGTCACCCCTTATCAGGGCGGCTGGTGCGGCAACGATGTCTTCACCGGCGGCATGGCGAAGGAGCGCAAGGCCGTCGCCGACATGGCCCGGAAGCTCGGCGGCCAGCTCTACAAGGCCGGCTACAAGGGCGCCTTCTGCATGGACTTCCTGATCGATACCGACACCCGCGACGTCTATCTCGGCGAGATCAATCCGCGCGTCTCCGGCGCCTCGCCGCTCACCAACCTCATCACCTCCACCTACGGCGGCTGCCCCATCTACATGTTTCACCTGCTGGAATTCATGGCTGTCGAATGGGAACTCGACCTCTCGAAGATCCAGGAAAGGTGGTCCGAGTTCGACAACTGGAGCCAGCTCATCCTGAAATATCCCGAGGACCGGGTGGAGATGCTCACCAAGGCGCCCTCCTCGGGGATTTATCGCATGGACCGGAACGGCGCCATCAAGCTGGTGCGCAAGTCCATCGACTGGTTCCAGGTCTCCGATGAGGACGAGGCGTTCTATCTCCGCGTCTACACCGCGGGCGACTACCGCTACCACGGTGCCGATCTCGGCATCCTGGTTTCGCGCGGGCGCTTCCAGACCGATGACCGCCAGTTGACCGATCGGGCCAGGGCCTGGGTCAAGGCCATCCACGGGGAATTCCAGTCCATCCCCGTCACCGGCTCCACCGCCCCCGCCCCGCCGCCGGCGCACGCCGCCAGCAAGATGTTTTGAGAGAGCCTGTCCGCCCAATACTCTGTCACCCCGACGAAAGTCGGGGCCCAGACTTTGAGCATGGGTGACTATTGATAGTCTGGGTCCCGGCATTCGCCGGGAAGACAGAGCAAGAAATTGCCCCCCTACTTCAGCAAACTCCGCCTGACCGGCAGCGTCTTCACATTGGCGGGCGGGGCTTCATCGACCCGGCGCGGCGTGGCCAGCGGCCCCAGGCTGTCCAGGTAGCCGGTGTCGAAGCCGCTTTCATAGACCGGGAAATTCACCGGCCGGTCGCGGAAGGACTTGCTCATCTGGCCAAGCCCGCGGATGCCGCGCTCGCGCGAGCGCGCCACCTGCTCCATGTCGATTTCGACGGGAATGATCTGCTCGCTCGC
>CAZRZB010000278.1:0-2003 GCA_964604435.1 uncultured Aestuariivirga sp.
CATATTCCTCCAGCGGCACGCCGTATTGCAGGCCCACCGAGACGGAAATGGCGAAATTGTTCATCATGGCGCGCAGCGCCGCGCCTTCCTTGTGCATGTCGATGAAGATCTCGCCGAGCTTGCCGTCGTCATATTCGCCGGTGCGCAGATAGACCTTGTGGCCGCCCACCACCGCCTTCTGGGTATAGCCCTTGCGGCGCCCCGGCAGCTTCTCGCGGCCGCGGGTGATTTCGATCACCTTCTCGACGATGGTCTCGATGCGCTGGACCATCGGCTTGGCCATCAGGCCCTCCACCGCGTCCTCGGTCTCGTCGGCCTCGTCGGCAAGGAGCTGCGTGGACAGCGGCTGCGAAAGCTTGGAGCCGTCGCGGTAAAGCGCATTGGCCTTCACGCCAAGCTTCCACGACAGCATGTAGGCCGCGTTGCACTCCTCGACCGTCGCCTCGTTCGGCATGTTGATGGTCTTGGAAATGGCCCCCGAGATGAAGGGCTGGCTTGCCGCCATCATGCGGATGTGGCTTTCGACGCTGAGGTAGCGCTTGCCGAGGCGGCCGCAGGCGTTGGCGCAGTCGAACACGGAGAGATGCTCGTCCTTGAGGCCGGGGGCGCCTTCCAGCGTCATCGCCCCGCAGACATGAATGTTGGCCCTGTCGATATCGGCCTTCGAGAAGCCGATATGGGCCAGCAGGTCAAAGCCGTAGTCGTTGAGCTGCTCGGCGCTGATCTTCAGCACCGACTTGCAGAACTCCTCGCCCAGCGTCCACTTGTTGAACACGAACTTGATGTCGAAGGCCGAGGCGAGGCCCGATTCGATTGTTGCAATCTGCTCATCGCCAAAACCCTTGGCGCGAAGCTGGGCATGGTTGAGGGCAGGGGCGTCCTGCAGGGTGCCGAGGCCGACCGCGTAATTGATGATCTTCTCGATCTGCGAAGCCTCGTAGCCCAGGGTGCGCAGCGCCTCGGGAACCGCCTGGTTGATGATCTTGAAATAGCCGCCGCCCGCCAGCTTCTTGAACTTCACCAGGGCGAAGTCCGGTTCGATGCCGGTGGTGTCGCAATCCATCACCAGGCCGATGGTGCCGGTGGGGGCCACGACGGTGGCCTGGGCATTGCGGTAGCCATGGGCCTCGCCCAGTTCAACCGCCAGGTCCCAAGCCTTGCGGGCGTGGGTAATGAGATCCTGGTCGGGGCAGTCCGTCTCATCGAGCGGCACTGGCGCGATGCTCACGTTCTCGTAGCCCACGGCCGCGCCATAGGCGGCGCGGCGGTGGTTGCGCATCACCCGCAGCATGTGCTCCTTGTTCTTCGCATAGCCGGGGAAGGGGCCGCGCTCTTTCGCCATCTCGGCGGAGGTGGCGTAGGAAATGCCGGTCATGATGGCCGAGAGCGCCCCGCAGATGGCGCGGCCCTCGTGGCTGTCGTAGGCGATGCCATTGGTCATCAGCAGCCCGCCGATATTGGCAAAGCCCAAGCCAAGCGTGCGGTACTCATAAGAGAGCTTGGCGATTTCCTTGGACGGGAACTGCGCCATCAGCACGCTGATTTCCAGCACCATGGTCCACAGCCGCACCGCGTGCTCGTAAGCTTCGACGTCAAACTTGGCCGATTCCGGATTGCGGAACTGCAGCAGGTTGAGCGAAGCAAGGTTGCACGCCGTATCGTCGAGGAACATGTATTCCGAGCACGGGTTGGAGGCGCGGATCTCGCCCGAGGCCGGGCAGGTGTGCCAGTCGTTGATGGTGGTGTGGTACTGGATGCCGGGATCGGCCGAAGCCCAGGCCGCCTGGCCGATCTTGTCCCACAGGTCGCGCGCCTGCAGGGTCTTGGTGACCCGGTTGGTCATGCGGGCGTTGAGGTTCCAGGTGCCGTTGGTTTCGACGGCGCGCAGGAAGGCATCGGTGACGCGCACCGAGTTGTTGGAATTCTGCCCCGAAACGGTGCGGTAGGCTTCGCCGTCCCAGTCCGTGTCATAGGCGTCGAACTCAAGGTCGGTGTAGCCCTGC
>CAZRZB010000279.1:0-1968 GCA_964604435.1 uncultured Aestuariivirga sp.
ACAAGCCCCGCCGCATGCCAGGTGCAACCCTCGGTGAGCTGGGCCTTTTCGACCAGCAAAACATCCTTCGCCCCATCGCGCCCCAGGTGATAGGCGAGCGACGTGCCGATGGCCCCACCGCCGATAATCAGTATACGGACTTTACGATCCCAGTTCATGACCTCACGCGTTGATTCAAACTGTCATATATCGGCTGCAAGTGTATGTTTGCCTTGACGATTTCCTTGGCCACGACAAGCTCGTAGGAACCGCTTTCAAGATAGGCCTCATTCACCCCGCCGGCATTTCGCACATAGCCAAAGCCGATTGGCTTTGCGACCGTATAGCCATAGCCGCCGCTGGTGAGATAGCCCGCGAAGGCGCCATTGCGCAGAATGGTTTCGCGGCCCGAAAGCACGATGTCCTCGCGCTCCGTGGTGAAGCCGGCAAGCATCTTGCCAAGCGGCGCTTGCGCAATTTTTTCAATCGCCTCGCGGCCCAGGAAGGGCTGATTGGTTTTCAGTTTCACCGCCCAGCCCAGCCCCGCATGCAGAGGCGTGTCGTTGGGCGTAATGTCCGAGCTCCAGGCGCGATAACCTTTTTCAAGACGCAAGGATTCCAGCGCCCGGTAGCCGACGGGCGCGATGCCATGGCTCTCGCCTGCCGCCATCAGCGCATCGAACACATCGCCTGTGGCCGCAATGGGCATGTGCAGTTCCCAGCCCAGCTCGCCCACATAGGTGACGCGAAGGGCGCGTACCCCGTGGCCGGCAATTTCGATTTCGCGCACCTCGCCGAATTTGAAAGCCGCGTTCGACATGTCGGCTTTGGTGACCGCCTGGATCACCGCCCGCGACTTCGGCCCCATGACCGAGAGGGTTCCGAATGTTTCGGTGATGTCGGTAAGTGTCGCATCAAGTCCCGGCCTGATGTGATCGACGATCCAGGCAAAATCGTGGGTTCGGAAGCCGGTGCCGGTCACAATATAGAAAAGGTCCTCGGCAAGCCGTGCAACCGTCAGGTCGCATTCGATGCCGCCGCGCGAATTCAGCATCTGCGTATAGGTGAGCTTGCCCGGGGCCCGCGCCACATTGTTGGCGCAGATCCAGCCCAGCGCTGCTTCCACGTCTTTCCCGCGCAGCTCATACTTGGCGAAGGAGGATTGATCGAAGACACCCACCCGCTCGCGCACGCACCGGTGCTCCTCGCCCACCGCTGCAAACCAGTTCTGCCGGCCCATGGTATAGATGTCACGCGGGTCCACACCCTTGGGCGCAAACCAGTTGGGCCGCTCCCAGCCGAGCTTGGAGCCAAAGCAGGCATTGAATTTCTTCAGCCGGTCATAGAGCGGCGAGACGATGCGCGGCCGCCCCGACTGGTATTCCTCGTGGGGAAAACCGATGGTGTAATGCTTGCCATAGGCCTCAAGCGTGCGTTCCGAGGTCCAGGTGCGGTCCTTGTGCAGGTCGGAGAAGCGGCGGATATCCACCACCCACAGGTCCATCGGCGCTTCCCCGGAAGCCACCCAGTCCGCCAGAACCCAGCCAGCGCCGCCGCCGGAGGCGATGCCAAAGGCATTGAACCCGGCGCCGACATAGAAATTTTTCAGTTCAGGGGCGGCACCCAAAATGAAGTTGCCATCCGGCGTGAAGCTTTCCGGCCCGTGGATCATCTTCTTGACGCCGGTGTTTTCAAGCGCAGGCACCCGGTACAGGGCCTGGCTCATATGCTGCTCGAAATGGTCCCAGTCATCCTCAAACAGCTGGAACTCGAAATTGTCGGGAATATCGCCCTGCGTCCAGGCAACGGGGTCCGGCTCATAGCCGCCGAATACCAGGCCGCCCACCTCTTCCTTGAAATAGGTGCGCCGGTCGGGGTCGCGGATGGTGGCAACATCGGTGGCCAGGCCTTCCACCTTTTCGGTAATGACATACTGGTGCTTCACCGGCTGCAGCGGAACGCTGACACCCGCCATGGCCCCGATCTGCC
>CAZRZB010000280.1:0-1960 GCA_964604435.1 uncultured Aestuariivirga sp.
GCTCATCAGGCTGACGCTGCACAGGTTCGGCAGGAAGCGCCGCCTGACCTTGTTGTTGGAATGGCTGACGTTGTTGCCTGCCAGTGGGTTCTTGCCTGTCAACTCGCAAACGCGCGCCATGGTGAAGTACTCCGCAATATAATAAAGGCCAGACCTCTCAAGGCCCGGCTCGGTTGGCGCTTCTATAGGTGGAGAGCCTGCCCCGGTCAAGCAGCAGACCGATAAATTCCGGAAAACTCCGGCGTCCCGCTTTAGAACAGCCGGGTTAACGGCAGCCCCGGAAGACCCGCATAACCTCCGGTGAAAGAAGCAGATTCTTGTGTCTTGCCAGGGGCTCTCTACCACATCTTGCGAGAACATAACATGAAAATAGATCAATCCGCGATTCGCCCACCTTCTGTTCTCAAACCGGAACGCTTCGTTAAGGCGGAATGTCAACTTTGCGGCCTTCCCTTAAATCTTTCGTTAGGAGATGGGTACAAACCTTAAGGCCAGGGCGGCAAATTCATCGATCGGCCCACCGAAAATCCGGTCGACAAGAAAACCAGCCCGCCGGAACGCCAATCATTGACCGGGAACAGAGAATGAATCCGTCATGAGTCAGCGATTCGGTCAGGCTTCGTTCTGCTTTGAATCCAAGTATTAAGCGGGCGGCACAATTCGGCACAGGATTGAAAACCCGGGCCTCCGGTTGACATCGGCCAATTCGCATCTACTTTGATCCCATGCCACCCATTCACACCCTGACCGCCGTATTGGGGCCCACCAATACCGGCAAGACCCATTTGGCGGTGGAGCGCATGCTGGCCCATGGCGGCGGCATGATCGGCCTGCCCCTCAGGCTCCTGGCCCGCGAAATCTACGACCGGGTGCGCCTCAAGGCAGGTGATCATGCCGTGGCGCTGGTCACTGGCGAAGAAAAGATCATTCCCGCCGCGCCGCGCTATTGGGTGGCAACCGTGGAGGCCATGCCGCCCGACGTCAGCGTCCCGTTCCTCGCCATCGATGAAGTCCAGCTCTGCGCCGATTTCGAGCGCGGCCACATCTTTACCGACCGCGTCCTGTACCGGCGCGGGCTCGAGGAAACCATGCTCCTGGGTGCGGCCACCATGAAGCCGATCCTCGAAGCCATGCTTCCCAAGGCCAGCTTTGTTTCGCGGCCGCGCTTTTCCAAGCTCACCTATGCCGGCGTCAGGAAGATGACCCGGCTGCCACGGCGCTCGGCCATCGTCGCCTTCTCGGCTGAAATGGTCTACTCGGTCGCCGAGCTTATCCGGCGGCAGAGTGGTGGCGCTGCCGTCGTCCTCGGCGCCCTGTCGCCGCGTACCCGCAATGCCCAGGTTGCCCTCTACCAGTCCGGTGACGTGGACTACATCGTCGCCACCGATGCGATCGGCATGGGCCTCAACATGAATGTGGACCATGTAGCCTTTGCCGCCACCCGGAAGTTCGACGGCTTCCAGTACCGCCAGCTCAGTCCGGGTGAACTCGGCCAGGTCGCGGGCCGCGCCGGCCGCTACATGAACGATGGCACCTTCGGCTGCACCGGCGAAGCCGAGGCCTTCGAACAGGACACCATCGACCGGCTGGAAAACCATAATTTCGACAGCATCCGCTCATTGCAGTGGCGCAACCCGGATCTCGACTTCAACTCCCTTGAGCACCTGCGCCGAAGCCTGACGAAGATGCCACATCGCGACGGCCTCACCCGCGCCCAGGCCGGTCCCGATATCCAGGCCCTGGAGGCCGTGGCGCGTGATTCCGCCATCGACGGCCTGGCCAAATCCAAAAGCGACGTGGAGCTGCTCTGGTCGGCCTGCCAACTGCCCGATTACCGCAACATTTCCCCCGCCGAGCACGCCCATCTCGTGGGCCGCGTCTTCCAGTTCCTCGCCAGCCCGCCTGGCTATATCTCGGAAGACTGGTTCGCGCGGCAGTTGCAGCATTGCGAAAACACCGA
>CAZRZB010000281.1:0-1952 GCA_964604435.1 uncultured Aestuariivirga sp.
GGCATGGGGGCAGATGTCACCGTCATCGAACGCAGCACGGACCGGATGGAAGAACTGGTGGCCCGCTTCGGCATCAGCCTCAAGACGCTCTATTCCACGCAGGGCGCCATTGAAGATGAATGCGCTGCCGCCGACCTCGTCATTGGTGGGGTTCTCATCCCCGGCGCCGCCGCGCCAAAACTTGTCACCAGGAAGATGCTGAAGGACTGGAAGCCCGGTTCGGTCTTCGTCGACGTCGCCATCGATCAGGGTGGCTGCGCCGAAACCTCCAAGGCCACAACCCATGCGGAACCCACCTATGTCGTTGACGGCGTCATTCACTACTGCGTGGCCAACATGCCGGGCGGCGTGACCCGCACCTCAACCTTCGCGCTGAACAATGTCACGCTTCCCTTCGCCATGGCCATCGCCAACAAGGGCTGGAAGAAGGCCCTGTCGGATGACGCGCATCTGAAGAACGGCCTGAACGTGGCCCACGGCAAGGTGACCTACAAGGCGGTGGCCGATGATCTGGGCTATGCCTATGTGGCGGCCGACAAGGTTATTGCCGGATAGGACTTCGGTTTCCGTTGTCGAAATCGGCCCCGCCGCGGTTATCGCCCGGGAGGCTTACGACCGTTTTTTTCTTCTCATGCGGTAGTAGGAGTCGCGGGCGAAATTCAGCGCGGCGCGGCGCCATTTTTCGGCCCCGCGCGTGATGTCAAAGCGCCTTGTGCCAACGGAATGGGGGGCAACCATGACGTCGGCCATGTGCAGGCGGTCGCGCAGGAAACTTTCCATCATCGGATGGCCAGGTATAGCGCAGCTGTCCACCAGCCTAACACCGCCTTCGGCATAGAGCCTTTCAATGGCAAACAGCGCAAGCAGGATGCCGGGCGAGAATTTCGCGTAATCTTCGTTGTAGGTCATCTTATGAAGCCAGGCCCGGTCGCCCTCGACGATGGCATACATCATGGCAACCGGTTTTCCATCAATCGCCAGTTTCCAGAAGCGAAGCTTTCCGGCAGCTCCCAGGAACTGGCAGGCATCCTTGAACGCCGCTCCAAGGCCCGGGTTTGCCGCCATTGCGGTGCCACGCTTGCCTTTCCAGCCTGCCGCCTCAAGGGCCAGCAGATCGGCCGCCCAGGGCTTGCAATCGCGGCCGGTTTCAAGGGAGAGGAACTCAAGCTTGCCCATCTCCGACAGGCGGTTGGTGAGGCGGCGGTATTCCCTGCGGCGCTTGGCGCCGAAGTTTGATTCGGCCCAGCTTTCATAGGTTCCCGTCAGGTGCAGGGCGGCGCGCTGCCAAGTCGCCAGAATCGAGACCTGGGCATCCTGCCTGGCAAGGACGTTCCAAAATGGACCATTCACTTCCAGCGAATGCAGCACAATGGGAGATTTCAGATGATTAATGAACGAGGTTAAGGCAGCTTCGGGAAACTCCCGGTCGAGGTGGGGCTCGCCGATGATGGTGAGCGCGGTCATCCAATTGGACAGGAGCCTCGGAAGATAACGCCATCTTTGGACAGGGAGGGCAAAAAGCAAGTCATTTCCCTGCCTTACCGTGGCTAGCTCGGCCCCAGGCAAGGCTCGCAACAGCGGCACGAGCAGTTCCGGGGCATTCAGGCCAGCCGGTGCCAGGCTATGGTCGGCAAGGCGCCTCCAGGCCGGCAAGACGGCATCCCACTCCGCGCTTTCGCGCAGATCAGCCGCCGTTATCATGCGCCAATTTCCTGCCAACATGGCGAACGCGCTGCAAGCCGCGGGCCATACCGGCAGATACTGATTGATAAAGAAAAAGACCGGTCAACCGACCGGTCCAAAAGCTTTAAACGCAGGTTTTAGAGGTCAGCCTTAACGGCCAAAACCTGGCGGCCGCGATACATGCCGGTCTTCAGATCGATGTGGTGGGGACGGCGCAATTCGCCGGATTTCTTGTCTTCGATCCAGGTGATCGTCTGCATCTTCTGGCC
>CAZRZB010000282.1:0-1941 GCA_964604435.1 uncultured Aestuariivirga sp.
TGATCATGAAACAGGCGATGTGGTAAATGACGTCATTCATCCAGCGGGTCTTGAACGCAGTGCCGTGGCCGCATTCATGCCAGCGTGAATCCGAGGATGAGCCATAGAGCACGCCGTAGATGATGAAGAAAGGCAGTGCCAGCCATGTAGGCCAGAAGTAATAGGCGAAGCCGCCGCTGACCAGAAAGGCGGCAAGCCAGATCAGGCTGTCCCGGATGGCTGGCTGGTCTTTCCGCGTCATGAGTTCCTTGAGCCGTTTGCGTGGCAGCGGGCATTGGTACCATTGGGCCGATACAAGGCCCAATTCCTCGGCCATCTTGGCATCCCGGCCCAGAAGGCCATAGTCGTGCGGCGCGGCATTCACATTCATGGGGTTTGTTCCGAAACGGCCAGCTCGGACCGGACCTTAAGCCGCTGCCTGGAAGGCCGCAAGCTTCTGGCGGTAGCTCAGGGCCTCGGCAATATGCAATCGGGCGATCTGCTCGCGCCCGTCGAGATCGGCAAGGGTGCGCGCCACGCGCAGGACCCGGTGGTAGCCCCGCGCCGAAAGCCCCATGGCATCGGCCGCCTCGCGCATCAGCTTGAGGCCTGCCGCATCGGGCTGGGCGATTTCTTCGAGCACCGCCCCGTCGGCCTGGGCATTGATCCGCAAATGCTTCAGGCCCAGCTTTTCAAAACGCTGCTTCTGGCGACCGCGCGCGGCGGCAACGCGGATCGCGACATCGGCACTGCTTTCCTTTGGCGGCGGCAGGGTGAGATCGGAGATTTTCACCGCGGGCAGTTCGATCTGGATATCCATGCGGTCGAGCAGCGGCCCGGAAATGCGCCCCTGGTAATCGGCGGCACAGCGCGGGCCCTTGCGGCAGGTGTGGCCAGGCTCGCCCGCCATGCCGCATTTGCACGGGTTCATCGCGGCGACGAGTTGGAACTGCGCCGGGTAGGTGACGTGATAATTGGCCCGCGCCACCACGGTCTCGCCCGTCTCCAAAGGCTGCCGCAGGGACTCCAATACGCGCGGCTGGAATTCCGGCAGCTCGTCGAGAAAGAGAACGCCGTGGTGGGCAAGCGCCATTTCGCCGGGCCTGGCGCGCAGCCCGCCGCCCACCAGGGCCGGCATCGACGCCGAATGATGGGGGCTGCGGAAGGGCCGCCGCTGCGAAAGCCTGCCATCCTTCAACTCGCCGCCAAGCGAGGCCACCATGCTGACGTCGAGCATTTCGCGCGGATCCATCGGCGGCAGGATCGAGGGAAGCCGCTGGGCCAGCATCGACTTGCCGGCCCCCGGCGGGCCAACCATCAAAAGATGATGCCCGCCCGCCGCCGCCACTTCCAGGGCGCGCTTTCCCGCCTCCTGCCCCTTGATGTCGCGGAGGTCAGGCAGCAGGCCGGGCTCCGCCGCCAGCGCCGGCCTGGGGGCCGAGAGAACCTGCGTGCCCTTCACATGGTTGATCAATTGAATGAGGTTGTCGGGGGCGAGGATATCAATGTCTTCGCCGGCCCAGGCGGCCTCCGCCCCCGATGCCCTGGGGCAGATCAGTCCCATCTCCCGGCCATTGGCGGCAATTGCGGCGGGAAGCGCGCCCGCCACCGCCATCAGCGCGCCATCGAGCGCCAGCTCGCCCAGCACCACATAGCGGGTGAGGAAATCCGGCGGGATGACGCCGAGGGCCGCGAGCACGGCGAGCGCGATGGGCAGGTCGAAGTGGCTGCCCTCCTTGGGGAGATCGGCGGGCGAGAGATTGATCGCCAGCCGCTTGCCCGGCAGGCCGAGGCCGATGGCATAGAGGGCGGCGCGCACCCGTTCGCGGCTTTCCGCCACCGCCTTGTCGGGCAGGCCGACGATATGGAATTGCACCTGGCCCGAGAGGAATTGCGCCTGCACATCGACCGCCACGGCCTCGATGCCCTGAAACGCCACTGTCGCAACCCGTGAAGTCATCG
>CAZRZB010000283.1:0-1922 GCA_964604435.1 uncultured Aestuariivirga sp.
CAGCAACCTATGGCTTCCCCATGCCGAACGAGGGCTATCTCAATGCCTGCAAGGCCTTGTGTGAAAAATATGGCGCCATGTATATCGCCGATGAAGTGCAGACCGGACTGATGCGCACCGGCTCCATGTGGGGCTGGCAGACCTATGGGGTCCAGCCTGACATCATGGTGACGGCGAAAGGACTCTCCGGCGGGCTCTATCCGATCAGCGCCTGCCTGGTGAACGAGAGAACCGGCGAATGGCTGAATGAAGACGGTGCCGCCCACATCAGCACCTCGGGCGGCGCCGAGCTCGGCTGCATCGTGGCCCACAAGGTCATCGAAATGCTGCTGCGGCCGGAGACCATCGCCAATGTCCATGCGGTCACCGGGTTTTTCCGCGAGGGCATGAAGGAGATGATGGAACGCCATGGCGATATCTTCACCGGCGTGCGCCAGAAAGGCGTGGTCCTCGGGCTTGAATTCAATCACCCGGAAGGGGCGGTCTCGGTGTCGCGGGCGCTTTATGAGCACGGCGTGTGGGCGATCTTCTCCTCGCTCGACAAGCGCGTGCTGCAATGGAAACCCGGCGCCCTGCTGAGCGCCGGCATGTGCCAGGAAATTCTTGACCGGTTTGACGCGGCCATGCCGCGGGCGCGCGAATTGCTGCGCAGTGCCGACAAAGTGAATTGAGGAGCGTGAGATGGCTGAAGCCCTGTTGAAAGTCCCCGATGCCGCCCTTGAACAGGCGCGGATGATGCTGGACCGTGCCCGCTGGGGTGCCACGCGTTTTCAAAAACTCGACCGCACGGCAACCCAGCGCATCGTCACTGCGGTGGCCGCCGCGGCCCATGCAAAAGCGCAGCGCTATGCCGAATGGGCGGTGCGCGAAACCGGCATGGGCGTGGTCGCGCACAAGCGCCTGAAGAACGAGGCCTGTTCCAAGGGCCTGGTTGAGACCTACGGGGGAGAGAATTTCGTCGCCCCGCGCATTGACGCGGCCAAGAAAATCGTCGACGTGCCGCGCCCCGCGGGCGTGATATTCGCGTTGATCCCGGTCACCAATCCGGTGGCCACGGTCTATTTCAAGACGCTTCTGGCACTGATGACCCGCAACGCCATCATCCTGAGCCCCCACCCCGGGGCCAGGGAATGCTGCGCCGATGCGGCGCGCATGATGGCGGAAACGGCCAAGGCGGCAGGCGCCCCCGACGGCATCATCCAGGTTTTGGAAGACCCCAACATTCCGCATATCGAACAGCTCATCGCCGACGAACGCGTCGACCTTGTCATTGCAACGGGCGGCCCCACGGTGGTGAAGGCGGCCTACCGTTCCGGCAACCCCGCCTATGGCGTGGGGCCCGGCAATGCGCCGGTGCTGGTGGATGACACGGCCGACATGAAACTGGCAGCCAAACGCATTGTGACCTCGAAGGCTTTTGACAACTCGATCCTCTGCACCAATGAGTCCGCCGTGCTGGCCTTCACCAGTATCGCAGATTCGCTTCTCGCCGCCATGAAGGCCGAGGGCGCGCACATCTGTTCAACGGAAGAGACCCAGAAACTGCGGCGCCTGCTCTTTGGTGACCATGGTTTCAACATCGGCATGATCGGCAAGGATGCCAGCTTCATCGCCAAGGAGGCGGGCTTCTCGGCCGCCAATGCCAAGATCCTGGTCACCCCGGTTGAGCTGGTGCAACCGGAAGAAAAACTGGTGCGCGAAAAGCTCTGCCCGGTGCTGGCCTTTGCCAAGGTCGGCAACATCGACCAGGCCATCGCCGCGGCCCGCTCCATGATGCGTCTTTCCGGCCGGGGCCATTCCGCCGCCATCCATTCAAAGAACGAGACGAACATCCTGGCTTTCGCAGCAGCTCTTCCGGCGCTTCGCGTGGCGGTCAATGCCGGCTGCTCGCTTGGCGCTTCGGGCTATGAAACCAATCTCGG
>CAZRZB010000284.1:0-1894 GCA_964604435.1 uncultured Aestuariivirga sp.
TGGCGCAGGGATTATCCCGGCTTTGAAAACCTCTCGCTCGCCGTCATGGGCTGCATCGTGAACGGCCCCGGCGAATCCAAGCACGCCGACATCGGCATCTCGCTCCCCGGCACCGGCGAACTCCCCACCGCCCCCGTCTATATCGACGGCAAGAAGGCCGCGACCCTCAAGGGCGCGGATATTTCCGGGCAGTTCAAGGACATTGTTGAGAACTACGTCAAAACCCGTTGGGGCTGAAACTATCTTGTCCGCGAGATGATAAAGCGGGCTGCGGCGCGAAGTGTTTCGCCATCGCTCCCGTAAGGCGCCAGTGCGGCAATTGCGGACGCCACCAGACTTTCGGCCTTCGCTTGGGCTGCGCTATGTCCCAAAAGTTCTGCAATCGTCGCCTTGCCTTTTCGCGCATCCTTATGGGTTGCCTTGCCGAGTTGCTCCGGCGTCGACTTGAGATCAAGCAGGTCATCGGCAATCTGGAAGGCGAGACCGATGTCTGCGGCGTAACGGCGAAGCGGCGTGCGATCAGCCCCTGCCAGAATGGCCCCGGCCTCGCAGGCAAAGCGGAAGAGGGCGCCCGTCTTGCGGTTCTGGATCCGTATGATGTGGTCGAGCGATACAGAAGCCTCTGTCTCGGCTTCGATATCGAGCATCTGCCCGCCTGCCATGCCATCCTTGCCGGAGGCTTTCGCCAATTCCAGGATCAGGGTGCTGCGCACCTTTGCATCGGGATGGGTCTGTTCGTCAGCCAGAATTTCAAAGGCGAGCGTCAGCAATGCGTCGCCCGCGAGGATCGCCGTGGCCTCGTCGAACTTCTTGTGCGTCGTCGGTTTGCCGCGCCGCAGGTCATCATCATCCATTGCCGGCAGATCGTCGTGAATGAGCGAATAGCAATGCACGCATTCAAGGGCTGCCCCCACGCGCAGCGCCTGCCCCTGAGGCACATCGAACAATCGCGCCGACTCGAGCACCAGAAACGGCCGCAGGCGCTTGCCCGAACCCAGCGTTGCATAGCGCATGGCGCTTGCCAGCCGTGGCGATGCGCTTTCGGCAAGCAGTTGCTCCAGCAGGATATCCGTGGCCTTGGCCGCATCCTGCAAAGCCGTCTCAAAGTGCGTTTCGGGTGTTGACGCCAAGGCCTGACCTGTGAGTTAAGACCCCCTGTGTATCGTCATGACCAGTGAAACTCAATCAGGCTTCATCAGATCGTCCAGGCTCTTTCTGGACCGCTTGAGGCCGTGGCAAAGATGGCTGGTCATCGGCCTCTCCTTCATGGTCGCCTGGCCCATTGTCATGACCCTGGTCTATACGGCCGTGCCGCCGCCCTTCTCCAATTTGATGATTCTCCGCCTGTTCACCGGGAATGGCATCCACAAGGATTGGGTGGGGTTCGATGAAATGTCGCCGCAGTTGCCCCGCGCCGTCATAACCTCCGAGGACGCCCGTTTTTGCGAGCATAACGGGGTCGATTGGGTCGAATTTCAGGGCGTTGTGGAGGACGTATTTGACGATGACGAAGGTCCCATCCGCGGCGCCAGCACCATTTCGATGCAGACCGCCAAGAACCTCTTTCTCTGGGAGGGGCGCAGCATCATCAGGAAAGGTTTAGAAATTCCAATGGCTTACTGGATGGACCTGGTTTTTTCCAAGCGCCGCATGATCGAAATCTATCTGAATATCGTGGAATGGGCCCCGGGGGTCTACGGGGCCGAGGCCGCCTCCCAGTTCCATTTCAGGAAGCCAGCCTCAAAGCTGTCGAAACGTGAGGCGGCTCTTCTTGCGGCCGTTCTGCCAAATCCGATAAAACGCAGGGCTGGAAAGCCTTCAAGGCGCGTTTCCACCATCGCCAACCGCATTATGTCGCGGATGAATGGCATGGGCTCCTATCTCGCTTGTCTTG
>CAZRZB010000285.1:0-1875 GCA_964604435.1 uncultured Aestuariivirga sp.
ACGGATTCCGTGGTTGAGGCAGAACGCAGGCTGGAAGCCGAGCTGGCGTGGGCGAGCTTCACCGTTTGTTTCAGGTTCCAGCCTTCATGGTGGCCGAACAGCATGCCGGCGGCAAAGCAATCGCCGGCGCCATTGCTGCCTACCACTTCGGTTTGCGGCACATTGACCGAGGGGTGTTCAACGACCGTACCGTCGCGCGTCATGGCGACAGCGCCTTTGGGAAAATGGACGGCAAGCAGCGACAGTTTGGTTGTTTGCATCAGGCGTTCAGCCGCGGCGCGGCAGGCGACCGCATCGGCGATACCATCGTGCACGGTTTCAAAGCTGGCGAGGGCGCCGGCCTCATGGTCATTGCAGATCAGGGTGTCGAGCCATGGCAGGAGCGGCAGCGTTACGGCACGGATGATTTCGGGCTCGAGGGAGACAAGCTCCATATTGGTTTTTAAACCCGCGGCGCGGGCTTTCCTGAGAACGGCGATCCAGCCGGAAGGCTCATCCTTCCATGGCACGTCAAGAATTTCGTGGACGCCGGGCAGGCCCAGATGGGCAATGCGGGCGGAGGTTTTGGTGAAGTCAAAATCATCGGGGGTTTGCGCCGCATGGGCCCCGCCGGAATAAAAGAAGGTGCGCTTGCCGGTGGGAATCGCGGTCATGGCAAGGGTGCGGGCGGTTTTGACTGACGGGCGGATTTCCAGCGCCGAGCGCTCAATGCCTAGGTCATCGCAGATCTTCAGAAGGAAACGGCCATCGGCATCGTCACCCAGGAGCCCCATGCCTTCCACCGGAAAGGGTGCGCCCAAGCGCTTCAGGGCGGAAGACATGTTGTGTCCGGGGCAGCCGCCGTGGAAGCTTTCAGTAATGATCTTTGCCAGGGATTCTTCCTCGGGCCAATGTTCGATGCGGAAGTTGTGGTCAACACACCAGGCCCCGGCACAGAGTATTCCACTTCGTTCCATGGGGCAGCAGGCTCCAGCGCAATAAAAAGAGGCCCATTGTGGAATGGGCCCCGGCTATTCGCAACAGGCTTGTTTGATCATGCGGCCTTGGCCGGAATGCGCACGGCGTTTGAATAGGCATCCATCAGAGTGCGAGAAATGTTTCCCGGCTTGAATTTATAGGGGCCGATTTCGGAAATGGGGGTGACTTCCGCCGCCGAACCCACGATGAAGCATTCATTATAGCTCGGCAGGTCGTCGGGCATGATGCGGCTTTCGATCACTTCCATGCCCTGCTGCTTGGCAAGGGCAATCACGGTCTGGCGGGTGATGCCGTTCAGGAAGCAATCGGCGATCGGCGTATGGATTGCGCCGTCGCGGGTGAAGAAAATATTGGCGCCGGTGCATTCGGCCACGCGGCCCTGCCAGTCCAGCATCATGGCATCGGCATAGCCCTTCTTCTCGGCCTTGTGCTTGGAAATGGTGCAGATCATGTAGAGGCCCGCCGCCTTGGCATGAACTGGCGCGCACTGCGGATCAGGACGGCGATAATCGGCGATGTCGAGGCGGATGCCCTTCATCTTGGTTTCGGGATCGAACATGGAGGGCCAGGTCCAGCTGGCAATGGCCACATGGATTGTGTTGTGCTGGGCGGAGACCGCCATCATCTCGGAGCCGCGCCAGGCAACGGGGCGGACATACTGGTCGCCGCCGCCGTTCAGCTCCACAACCTTGGCCTTGGCGGCGTCGAGTTGCTCGACCGAATAGGGGACCACGAAATGCATGATCGCGGCGGATTTGTGCAGGCGCTCGGAATGTTCGCGCGATTTGAAAATGGTTCCGGCATAGGCGCGTTCGCCCTCAAAAATGGAGGAGCCATAATGGAGGCCGTGGGTGAGGACATGCACCTTTGCCTCTTTCCAGGGGACGATTTGGCCAT
>CAZRZB010000286.1:0-1874 GCA_964604435.1 uncultured Aestuariivirga sp.
CCGGGTCAGCCTCAAGGGCCTAACCCTCTCGGTGAAGCCTGGCGAAGTCCATGCCATCATGGGGCCCAACGGCTCGGGCAAGTCCACCCTCTCCTATGTGCTCTCGGGCCGCGAAGGCTATGAAGTCACCGAGGGCTCCGTCACCTACAAGGGCGAGGACCTGCTGGCCATGGAACCTGCCATGCGCGCCGCCAAGGGCGTGTTTCTCGCCTTCCAGTACCCCATCGAGATTCCCGGTGTCGCCACCATGCAGTTCCTGAAAGTTGCGCTGAATTCCCAGAGGAAGGCCCGCGGCGAGAAGGAACTCTCCACCCCGGACTTCATGCGCCTGGTGAAGGAGCGCGCCGCCAAATTGAACATCGGCCCCGACATGCTGAAGCGCCCGGTCAATGTGGGTTTCTCCGGCGGCGAGAAGAAGCGCGCCGAAATCCTCCAGATGGCGGTTCTCGAGCCCTCCCTCTGCGTCCTCGATGAAACCGATTCAGGCCTCGACATCGATGCGCTCCGCCTCGTGGCCGATGGCGTCAATGCCCTGCGCTCTCCCGACCGCGCCATGATCGTCATCACCCATTACCAGCGCCTGCTCGACTACATCGTGCCGGACCATGTCCATGTCCTCTCCAAGGGCCGCATCGTGAAATCCGGCGGCAAGTCTTTGGCGCTTGAGCTCGAAGCTAGGGGCTACGCCGAATTTGAAAGCGAGGCGGCGTGAACCTGGCCCTGCCCAAAACGCCTGCCGAACTGGACTACGGCCTCCCGCTTCCCCATCGCCGCATGGAGGACTGGCGTTGGACCGACCTGCGCCAGCTCGTCGACCGGCCCTATCCGCCGCGCCAAACGGTTGCCGCTTCGTCGAAAGATGTCGAGCGCCTGCTGAAGTCCTCGCCCTTCGCCAGGGTGGCAGGCCAGCGCCTCGTCTTCGTCAATGGCCACTATGCGGCAGGCCACTCACAGCTGAAGAATGATGCGCTCGCCTCCACCGTGAAGCTCGACGAACCCGTCATCGCCATGAACGCGGCCTTCGCCACCGATGGCGCCCGCCTGAAACTATCCGGTAATGCCGATACGCCCATCGAACTTGTTTTCATCACCACCGATGCCGCGCCCCGCACCATAGCCACGCGCAATGTGATTGAAGTGGAGCAGGGGGCTTCCGCCACCCTCATCGAAACCCATCTGGGCGAGGGCTCCTATCTCGCCAACAGCGTCACCGAAATCCGTGTTGCCGAAGGTGCGAGGCTGGACCGCATCAAGGTGGAACTTGAATCCACCGATTCCATCCATCTCGGCCATGCCCATGCAGTCCTTGCGAAGAATGCCGTCTTCAACGACTTCACCTTGACCTCCGGCGCCAAAACCAACCGCCAGAACGGTACCGTGGAATTCGCAGGCCAGGGCACCGAGGCAAAAGTTTCCGGCGCCTATATGCTGGGCGGCAGGCAACATGCCGATACCCGCCTGGTAATCGACCATCAGGTTCCCCATTGCACCAGCCGCGAACTGTTCAAATGCGTGCTGGATGATCACTCTCGCGGCATTTTCCAGGGCAAGGTCATCGTCCGGAAAGACGCCCAGAAAACCGATGGCAAGCAGTCCAGCCACGCGCTGCTGCTGTCAGAGACTGCCGAGTTCGATGCCAAGCCCGAGCTGGAGATTTTCGCCGATGACGTGGTCTGCGGCCATGGCGCCACCGCGGGTGACCTGAACCATGACCATCTCTTCTACCTGATGTCGCGCGGCATCCCGCCCGCCGAAGCCAAGTCGTTGCTGGTTGCCGCCTTCGTCGGCGAGGCCTTCGACCTCATCACCCATGAAGGCATCAGGGAAGCCCTGGTGAAGTTCTCCAGCAAGTGGTTGACCCAGCACAGGAGGGC
>CAZRZB010000287.1:0-1858 GCA_964604435.1 uncultured Aestuariivirga sp.
AATCCGCGCCGCGGCCGAAGCCCTCTTCGACGAGGAAGCCGCCATCCCCGAGGAAATCGCGGCACCCTAAGCTGCTGGCATCATTCAAGATTGGGCCACCCGAAACGGTGGCCCTTTTTGTTTCTAAACTCTCCATGGTCGGGCTTGACCCGACCACTCGGACTTAGAGGTGACAAATCACGCCAGATGCTCCAGATCAACCTTCAGCGCCACGGCCAGCTTCTTCAGTGTAGCGATTCCGCCTGTCTTGCGGCCTGATTCAATGGCCGCAATCATCGGGCGCGAAACCTTGGATTTCTTCGCAAGGCCTTCCTGGGTGAGCCGGCGATAACTCCGCCAGATTTTAACCGGGCTTTCCCCGGCAAGCCGCCGCTCGGTGATATCGAGCGGTATCACCTCGTCTTCGCCACTCGCAAGGCGCAGCTTTGCCGCGTCATAGGCCTTCACATCGGCAAGCATCTCCGCATCGTCCATAAGTCTCTTCAACTCATCCATGGGCAACACGGCGAATTCCTTGCCACGGCGGATTATTTTTTCAATGCCCATCAGTAAATATCTCCTCTTGGCCCCATGTCCAAAACCAGCATCACAAGGCGTTCATCCTGCAACTCGTAAATGACGCGCCAGTCCCCTACCCGAAGCCGGTAGCCATTACGGCCCTGAAGCCTCGTAAGGTTGTTGTTCGGCGCGTAAGGATCAGCCGCAACCTCCTTGACCTTCGCCACAATCCGTTTCTGCCAGGTCAGCGGAAGCCGCGCCAAGGCCCTATCGAAGGATTTGGTTGTGACGACCCGGTACATGCTCAATTGTTACTATAAGTAACATTTGGAGTCAAGCAGAAATTGTTCCCTCAAGAAACCTTGGGAGAAGGCATCGATGGCCTGTCCCCTGTCCATCATTCCGGCGAATGCTGAAAGGCACTTGTGGAGGTGAGTCAACCCGCCTTTTGCCTCCCCCTGTGAATAACGCGTATAATTTGATTTAGAATCAATTCAGTCCAGAGAAACTGCTACCCTTAAGCCATGGCCACTCAAGCGAACCTCCGTCCCGTCGACAACGACGGGCCCGACGACACCTTCCGCACCCCGCCCCACAACCTGGAGGCGGAGCAGGCGTTGCTGGGCGCCATCCTGGTGAACAACGAGGCCTGCGACCGCGTCTCCTCCTTCCTCCTGCCCGATCATTTCTCCGAAGCCGTCCACGCCCGCATCTTTGAGGCGGCCTCGACCCTCATCCGCATCGGCAAGCTCGCCAGCCCGATCACGTTGAAGACGTACTTCGACAGCGATGCCACCATGAAGGAAATCGGCGGGCCTGCCTATCTCGGCCGCCTTGCCGCGTCTGCCACCACCATCATCAATGCCGAGGAATATGGCCGCATGATCTATGAGCTGGCCCAGCGGAGGAAGCTCATCGGCATCGGCACCGACATCGTGAACGAGGCCTTCGACACCCCGGTGGAGGAAACCTCCCGCGATCTCATCGAGCGCGCCGAGCAGACACTTTACGGTCTCGCCGAAACCGGGAAATACGGCCAGGGTTTCCATCCCTTCGCCCGCGCCCTGTCGGATGCCATCGACATGGCCGCCGGCGCCTACCAGCGCGATGGCGGCCTTTCCGGCATTTCGGCGGGCCTCAAGGATCTCGATGAAAAGATGGGCGGCCTCCAGGCCTCCGATCTCATCATTCTCGCCGGCCGCCCCGCCATGGGCAAGACGGCGCTTGCCACCAACATCGCCTATAATGTCGCCAAGGCCTACAAGGCCGAACACCAGACCGATGGCAGCGTGAAGGTTCTCGATGGCGGCGTGGTCGCCTTCTTCTCGCTGGAAATGTCGAGCGAACAATTGGCCACCCG
>CAZRZB010000288.1:0-1806 GCA_964604435.1 uncultured Aestuariivirga sp.
GCGTGACCGGCACCGACACCTGCAGCCCGCCGAGATATTCGCGCAGGCCCGAGACCAGCACCTCGCGCGCCAGGATGATGATCGCCGCCCAGATATGACCGCCGAACAGGATGCCGTCGGCCGACAGCACCAGCAGCACGACGGCCACCAGAACCTTGTCGGCAATGGGGTCCAGCATGATGCCCAGGGAGGATTGCTGCTGCCATCTCCGCGCCAGATAGCCATCGAAGAAATCGCTGATCGCGGCCACCACGAAAATGGCCAGCGCCAGCCAGCGGGCCGAGTTCCCGCCATACATGAGAAGGCCCGCCACCAGCGGCACGGCGGCGATGCGGCCATAGGTGAGGACGTTCGGAAGATTCCAGATTTCCGAGAACTTCGTCTTGCGTGCTCCGCCCGTTGCCATCAGTTCGCTCATCCCGCGCCCTCGTGAAAGTGGTCATAAATAGCCTGCGCCAACGCGCTACTCACGCCTTCGACCGCCGCCAAATCCCCCACGCTTGCCCGCGAAACGGCTTTCGCCGATCCAAAGCTCCTGAGCAAGGCCTTCTTGCGCAAGGGTCCTATGCCTGCGATCTCGTCCAGGGGGCTGACGCCAATCGCCCTGGCGCGCCGGGCCCGGTGGCTGCCAATGGCAAAGCGATGGGCCTCATCCCTCAGACGCTGGATATAATAGAGTACCGGATCGCGCGCCGCCAGCATGAAGGAGGGCTTCCCGGCGACAAAGAAATGCTCGCGCCCGGCATCCCGGTCCGGCCCCTTGGCCACCCCCACCACCGCCATGTCGCCAAGCCCGAGATCGGCCAGGACGCCGCGCACGGCGGAAAGCTGCCCCTGCCCGCCGTCGATGAGGAGGAGATCGGGCCAGGTGGAATTCTCGGACTCCGCCGGCCCGCGCTGGCCCTCCTCTTTCAGAAGGCGCGAGAACCTTCGCGTCAGAACTTCGCGCATCATGCCGAAATCATCTCCGCCGGTTAAGTCTTCGGAGCGGATATTGAATTTTCGGTATTGCGATTTCATTAAGCCTTCGGGGCCGGCCACCACCATGCCGCCCACCGCGTGGGTGCCGGAAATGTGGGAATTATCATAGATTTCAATGCGTTTTGGCGGCTCGGCGAGGTCAAAGGCTTCGGCCACCCCGGCCAGCAACCTAGCCTGGGAAGAGGATTCGGCGATCTTCCGGCCCGAGGCTTCGCGCGCATTGGTGACCGCATGCTCGACCAGGGCGCGCTTTTCACCGCGCTGCGGCACCAGCACTTCCACCTTGTGGCCCGCATGGCTGGACAGCGCCTCCGCCAGAAGATCAAGCTCTTCGATTTCATGGGAGAGCAGCACCAGCTTCGGGATGGGCTTGTCGTCATAGAACTGGCCGATGAAGGAGGCGAGGATTTCGGCCGGCTCCATGGACCGGTCGGCGCGCGGGAAATAGGCCCGCGTGCCCCAGTTCTGCCCGGCGCGGAAAAAGAACACCTGGACGCAAGCCTGGCCGCCCTCCTGGGCCAGGCCGAAAACATCGGCCTCGTCGACATTTTGCGGGTTTATGCCTTGCGTCTGGGTGACAAAGCTCATGGCCTGGATACGGTCCCGGAGCCGCGCCGCCTGCTCGAAATCCAGGGCTTCCGCCGCGGCTTCCATGGCGGCGGCAAGCTCGGCCTTCACCGTCTGGCTCCTGCCCTCCAGAAAACTCTCGGCCTCGCGCACCAGCTCGTTATAGGCGGGAAGGGCGATGTAATTCACGCAAGGGGCCGAACAGCGCTTGATCTGGTAGAGCAGGCAGGGCCGCGTGCGATTGGCATAAACGCTGTC
>CAZRZB010000289.1:0-1759 GCA_964604435.1 uncultured Aestuariivirga sp.
GCCCTGCAGGCCGATGCCCTGAAGGCCTGGGGCGGCAAGGACGCCAACATTGAAGCGGCCCGTGCAGCCTTCTCGCACCGCGCCAGGATGAATGCCCTCGCCTCGCTTGGCAAATGGTCGAAGTCGCTGGAAACGTGAGGCCAAGCCGCCGTGGCTAAGCCCCGCCTCTTTCTGGTCGCTCCGGCGGGCCTGGGCGCGGAGCAGATTCTGGCCTGCGCTGCGGCCGCCTGTGCCGCGGGCGATGTGGCCAGCATTGTCGTGCCGAGAGATATCCTGCCGGCGGCGACCCTCAAACTTCAAGGCCTTGGCCTCGCCGTCCTCGCCGACGGGGCAACCGAACTGAAATGCGACGGCGTGCACCTCGACGCCGCAAAAGATGACGTGGCCATGGCACGGAAAGCGCTCGGCAAGGACAACATCGTCGGCGCCTTTTGCGGCGCCTCGCGCCATGCCGCCATGCAGGCCGCCGAGGACGGCGCCGACTACATCGCCCTCTCGCAGAACACCTATGCCCCGGGTGAACCCATCATCGGCTGGTGGGCGGACCTGTTTGAAATTCCCTGCGTCGCCTACGATCCCGTGGAGGCTGAAAAGCTCGACATATTGCTGCCGCAGAAACCGGACTTTATCCGCCCTTCGGATGCCATGTGGGCATCCCCCGGGGAAGCGCAACGGATCGTCTCCGGGCTTATGCAGCGGATGGCCTGATGAAATATGTCCTGTCCCTTCTTCTCCTCCTGACGGCAGGCGCGCCGGCCATGGCGGCGGCCACCTTTGAAGAGGCCGTCGCCCTGTTCGAGGACAAGGACTTCAAGGGCGCCCGCGAAATCGCCGAAGCCCTTGCCAAGGGCGGCGATGCCCGCGCCATGGCCATGATGGGAGCCTTCTACCAGACCGGACGTGGCGTGAAGCCGGACCCCAAGAAAGCGCTCTCCTGGTTCACCAAGGCAGCGGAGAAAGACCACCCCGGCGCGCAGTTCTCGCTGGCCATGCTCTATCTCGACGGTTCGCTCGGAAATCCCGATGCCGACAAAGGCGCCAAGTGGCTGGAAAAGGCCGCAAGCGGCGGCAACGCCCAAGCCCAGTATAATCTGGGCCTGCTCTACACCGGCGTCTATGCCACCCCACCCGATTGGCCGAAAGCTGCCGAATGGTTCAGGAAATCGGCAGACCGGGGCTTCGCCGAAGCCCAGTACAATCTCGGCCTGCTCTATCTTGATGGCAAAGGCGTTGAACAAAGCCAACTCGCGGCAGCCGGCTGGTTTTCCAAGGCAGCGCTGCAGGGCCTTCCGGATGCCGCCCTGGACTATGGCGTGCTGGTATTCCGCGGCGAAGGGGTTCAGCGCGATGAAACCGTCGGCGCAAAATGGCTGCTGGTTGCGGCGCGGCGCGGCAATGCCGTGGCGCAAAACCGCGTTGCCAAGCTTTTTGCCACGGGCCGGGGCCTGGTGCTTGATCCTATCGAAGCGATGAAATGGAACATCCTGGCAAGCAAGAGTGGCCGCGCCGACCCCTGGCTCGACGACTTCCAGGCCAAGCAACCCGAGGCCGATAGAAAAGACGCCGAAGCCCGCGCCGCCGCCTTCAAGCCGGAAACCGGCAAAAGCGGAAGCTAGCCTTCCGCTCCAAGGCCTGCTAACCCCTGCCCCGAAATAACAAGGATTTTTCCGTGGCCGCTTCTCCCTCGATGACCATCATGATAGCCGCCGTCCGCAAGGCCGCCCGCGGCGTCCAGCGCGACTTCGGCGAACTCAGCAAC
>CAZRZB010000290.1:0-1707 GCA_964604435.1 uncultured Aestuariivirga sp.
GGATATCGGCGGGCATCAGGTCGGGAGTGAACTGCACGCGCTTTTCATCAAGGCCGAGGACCCGGCCCAGGTTGGTGGCAAGCTTGGTCTTGGCGAGGCCCGGTGCCCCGACGAGCAGCGCATGGCCGCCCGCCAGAATGGCGGTCAGCGCCAGTTCCACAACCTCGCTCTGGCCGAAAATCACCTTGCCGATTTCGGCCCGCACTTTCTCCAGCCGTTCGCCGGTTGCCTCCAGCTCCTTGAGGATTTCCTTGTTCGCTTCTTTGATGTTTGCCATGGCTCCCACTATAGTTTGCTGTCCCCCTGATTTGGCAGGGGAAAGGAATTGTTGTTAATGACATCCTCGTGAAGGAGAATGGCTTAATAAAGACGGCAATTTGCGACTCATTTCGGGTTTGGACGGGCATATGATGACGACGATTGCGCGCGATGCAAGCAATCCATTGCAAGGCCTCAAGGAAGCCACGGCGAAAGCCAGGGGCCTGCCCCCGGTGCATTTGTGGAACCCGCCCTTTTGCGGCGACATCGACATGCGCATTGCCGCCGACGGCACCTGGTTCTACATGAATTCGCCGATCGGCCGCAAACCCCTGTTCAAGCTTTTTGCCTCGGTTCTGCGCCATGATGAGGACGGGAAATATTATCTCGTCACCCCTGTGGAAAAATGCGGCATCCGGGTCGATGACGCGCCGTTCCTGGCCATCCGGATGAACGTGGAGGGCGAGGGCAGGGCCCAGGTCATCAGCTTTGAAACCAATGTGGATGACATGGTCGAGGTGAACCGGGAACATCCCTTGCGCTTCGAGACCGAGGCCGGAACCGATGGCCTGAAGCCCTATGTGCTGGTGCGGGCCCGCCTTGAGGCGCTGGTGTCGCGGGCCCTGTTCTATGACCTGGTGGCCCGGGGCTGCATCGAGGGCGAGTGGTTCGGCGTCTGGTCGGCGGGCGAATTCTTTCCGATGCAGCGCGCCGATGAAATTTAGCGAGGCGGAAATACGGGCACGCGCCGCCAAGGGCCTGCTGCATGAGGCTCCGCTGAAGCACGGGCGCAGCGACGATGACATGAACGCCGCGGTGCCGATGATTCCGGCCGGGGTAACACCCAAGCCTGCCGCCGTGCTGGTGCCCATCGTGCTGCGCGAACCGGAGGTGACGGTGCTGCTCACCCAGCGCACCGACCATCTCTCAAGCCATGGCGGCCAGGTCGCCTTTCCGGGCGGGCGCATCGATGCGGAAGATGAAGACGCGGTGGCCGCGGCGCTGCGCGAGGCCAGGGAAGAGACCGGCCTGAGCCCCGACTTCGTCGAGCCCCTGGGATTTCTTGACAGCTATCTCACGGCCAGCGCCTATCAGGTGATCCCGGTGGTGGCCCTGGTGCGGCCGGGATTTACCATCGCGCCGCAGGAAAGCGAGGTCGCCGCGGTGTTTGAAGTGCCCTTGCGCTTCCTGATGACGCTGGAAAACCACGAAACCCATTCGCGCGAATGGCAAGGCCGGCAACGCTTCTACTATGCCATGCCCTATCAGGAGCGCTATATCTGGGGGGCAACCGCGGGGATGATCCGCAACCTCTATGATCGGCTTTACGCATGAGCAAGCCTGCAACACTGGCACGGGCCCGCTGGCTCAAGGAACCTTCGCTGCAACGGGTGTTTGCCCTGGTGGCAGCGGCGGGCGGGGAGGCGCGCGTGGCCGGAGGGGCGGTGC
>CAZRZB010000291.1:0-1688 GCA_964604435.1 uncultured Aestuariivirga sp.
ATTTCTGCCACGACGCGCCCTGCATGACGGCCTGCCCCACCTCGATCGACATTCCCATGTTCATCCGCGAAATTCAGGCGGGCCATCCCAAGAGTGCGGCCAAGACCATCTTCGACCGGAACATATTCGGCGGCATGTGTGCGCGGGTGTGCCCGACCGAAACGCTGTGCGAAGAGGCCTGCGTGCGCCAGACCGCCGAAGGCAAGCCGGTCAAGATCGGACGGTTGCAGCGCTATGCCACCGATGCGCTGATGGCCGAGGCCAAGCATCCCTATAAGCGGGCGAAGGCGACGGCCAAGAAAGTGGCGGTCGTGGGTGCTGGACCGGCGGGGCTCGCCTGCGCCCACCGGCTTGCCATGCACGGTCACGACGTCACCGTCTTCGAGGCGCGCAAGAAGCCGGGCGGCCTCGATGAATTCGGCATCGCCGCCTACAAGACCGTCGACGATTTCGCCCAGAAGGAAGTCGAGTTCGTGCTGTCGATCGGCGGCATCAAAATCGAGGCCGGCAAGGCGCTGGGCAAGGGCCTGAAGCTCAAGGACCTGCAGCGCGATTACCAGGCGGTGTTCCTGGGCGTGGGCCTGGCCGGCGTCAACGCGCTCGGCGCGAAGAACGAAGATGCGAAAGGCGTCGAGGACGCGGTCGATTACATCGCCGAACTGCGCCAAGCCAAGGATCTGGGCAAATTGCCCGTGGGCCGCCGTGTGCTGGTGATCGGCGGCGGCATGACGGCAATCGACGTGGCCGTGCAATCGAAGCTCTTGGGAGCCGAGGACGTTACCATCCTCTACCGGCGCGGCCAGGGGCAGATGAAAGCGAGCGGCTATGAACAGGAGCTGGCCCAGACCAGGGGTGTCAAGATCAAGTACTGGGTCGCGCCGAAGAAAGTGCTGGTCAAGAACGGCAAGACCGTCGGCCTCACCTGCGAATACACCAAGGAAATGAGGGGCAAACTCGCAAGCACCGGCGAAACCTTCGATCTTGCCGCCGACATGATCTTCAAGGCCATCGGCCAGACCTATGTGGATGCAACGGGCGGTGCGCTCAAACTCGAGGGCGGACGCATAGCGGTCGATACGGACCGGCGAACCGGCGTCAAGGGCATCTGGGCCGGCGGCGATTGCGCCGCGGGCGGTAAGGACCTGACCGTTGCCGCCGTCGATGACGGCCGCCGCGCCGCTGAATCCATTCACGCCCATTTGATGAGCTAAGGAGAAACCCCATGGCTGACCTTCGCACTAATTTTGTTGGCATCAAGTCTCCCAATCCCTTCTGGCTGGCCTCGGCCCCGCCCACCGACAAGGAATACAACGTGGTGCGCGCCTTCCAGGCAGGCTGGGGCGGCGTGGTGTGGAAAACCCTCGGAGAGGAAGGCCCGCCCATCGTCAACGTCAATGGCCCGCGCTATGGCGCCATCCATGGCGCAGACCGGCGGCTTCTCGGCCTCAACAATATTGAACTCATCACTGACCGTCCCCTGCAGATCAACCTGCAGGAAATCAAGAAGGTGAAGCGCGAATGGCCGGACCGCGCCATGGTTGTCTCCCTCATGGTGCCCTGCGAGGAATTGCCGTGGAAGCAGATTCTTGCCGCCGTCGATGAAACCGAGGCGGACGCGGTGGAACTGAATTTTGGCTGCCCCCATGGCATGTCGGAACGCGGCATGGGCGCCTCCGTCGGCCAGGTTC
>CAZRZB010000292.1:0-1681 GCA_964604435.1 uncultured Aestuariivirga sp.
CCCGGTGGTGGGGGAGGTAGGACTCGAACCTACGAAGGCGAAGCCAGCGGATTTACAGTCCGCCCCCTTTGCCGCTCGGGACACTCCCCCGAATCGCCCTCGAAAAGTGGGCAAAACCGTTGCTAGAGCCAAACGCCAACGAGCCCGGGTTATGCCCGGGCCCTAGAGTGGGCGGTATATGCAGGGGTTGGGGACCCAAGTCAAGCGGCGGAAAAAGCAAATCCGGAGGGCCAGGGTCAGAGCGATGCGGGTCCTCTCACTCTTCCTCATGCCGAGGAGCTCGCGTCAGCGAGCCAGTTCTCCCCTTCTCTTGGTAGTTGTACTCATACTTGTAATTACAGCACTATTCCCCACAATTGTATGCGGTAGCGTGATTTGGCAAACGTATGGGAAGCTCGACGCCTCTTGGGGCGAATTTGCTCTCGCAAGTCTAGCAGCACTTATTTTGGCAATCTCGTGGTTATTGGGCTTCATATTTTCCATCAAATTCAGATTTCTTGAAGCCAACTTTCGTGAGGCAGACGGGTCGCCTACTCCAGAATTTGTAGCTCGTGTTGAAGCCGAAACAACGGGCACAAGAGCCTCCAATCAATCCTAGTTCTTAACTCAAATATCCAACCCCTCCTCGCTCACGAACTCTGCCCGCTCCGAGATGAAGTTGAACCGTTCCTCCGGCCTGTTGCCCATGAGCTGTTCGACGATCCGGGCGGTCGTGCCGCGTTCGGCATCGGCGAGGGAGACGCGGAGCAGCATGCACTTCGCGGGGTTCGCAGTCGACTCACAAAACTGGCAGTCGCCCTGTTGGATTTGACGCCTTGGCCGCGATGCCGCATAATTCAGCAATGGCCGACCCAACACTCATTACCATCGATCCGGCGCGCCGCTCGGGCAAGCCTTGCGTGCGCGATACGCGGATCGCGGTCTATGACGTGCTGGACTATCTGGCGTCCGGCATGAGCGAAGCCGCGATCGTTGCCGATTTCCCCGAGCTCACGGTCGAGGACATCCGCGCCTGCCTTGCCTTCGCGGCGGACCGCGAGCGCCGTCTTGTCGGCGCTGCGTGACGTGAGGCTGCTTTTCGAGCAGAACCTGCCGGGCCGTTTCGTTTCGACCTTTGCCGACGGAGGCCTGCTCGTCATCCGCTGGATACGGTTGCCTTTCATTGAAACGCCACATTGGCGCTGCCCTCTCCTGTCATCCCCGGGCTTGTCCCGGGGACCCATGCCGAAACACGCGTGATTCATCCGTATACGGATAAATGGGTCGCCGGAATAAATCCGGCGATGACAAAAAATTGGGAATTGGCGGCGTTTTAATCGACAACAAGTCCGGTCTGGACCTCGCCACTCCTCAAATATCCAACCCCTCCTCGCTCACGAACTCCGCTCGCTCCGTAATAAAATTAAACCGCTCTTCCGGCTTGTTGCCCATGAGCTGTTCGACGATCTTCGCCGTCGTGGCGCGTTCGGCATCGGCGAGGGAGACGCGCAGCAGCGCGCGCTTTCCGGGGTCCATGGTCGTCTCCTTCAACTGGGCCGGCATCATTTCGCCGAGGCCCTTGAAGCGGGAGACTTCGACCTTGCCGCGGCCGGCCATCTCGCCCTTGATTAATTCCTCCTTGTGCCGGTCATCGCGCGCGTAGGCGATTTTGGCGCCCTGGGCGAGCTTGTAGAGCGGCGGC
>CAZRZB010000293.1:0-1659 GCA_964604435.1 uncultured Aestuariivirga sp.
CGCAGGGTCCGGTGCAGTTGCAGGACGCGGTTCACTTCGCCGCCGAAGATCAGCACGAGGGCCGCGAGATAGAGGAAGAACATCGCGGCGAAAAGCCCGGACAGCGACGAATAGGTGGAAGCGAAAGTGTTGAAGTTCACCAGGTAGTAGGAGAACAGGCTCGACAGCAGCACCCAGACGGCGACCGTCAGGAGCACGCCGGGAAGGATGTCCAGTCCCTTCTGTCTTTTTGCCGGCAAAATGTGGTGGCTGAGCTGCAATCCGCCGATCAGCAGGACAATGGCGATGGGATAGCGCAACTGGTTCAGCGTGGTGAAGTTGTGCCTGAGGTCCGGGGCGAAACGGTCGAGGGCGGCCAGCGCCAGCGGAGCAAAGACAAGCAGCAGGGCGATCGCCAGCAGGCAGATGGCTGAACCGATGACGAAGAGGATGCTCTGGCCGAAGAGCCAGAACAGGTTGCGGTGCTCCTTGACGTCGTAGGCGCGGTTCAAGCCGACGCGCACCGAGTCGACGCCCGCCATGGCGCTCCAGATGGTGAGCAGGGCGGCAAGGCTGAGCAGGCCGGTGCGCGGCACCGTGAGGATGGAATGGATTTCGGCTGAGAGCGGATGCACCAGCTGCTCGGGCGCCACGCCCAGCAGGAAGCTTACGACTTTTTCGGCCAGCGCCTCGTTGCCGAAGAAGCCGGCGAGGGCGGTGAGAAAAATCAAGAACGGAAAGATCGAGAACAACGTGCGGAAGGCAATGTTGCCCGCCAGCGGAATGGCCTCGTCGGCAAAGAGGCGGCGCAGCGCCTCGAAGCCGAGGGTCACAATGGACGGGTGCTTCTGCGTCATGGCCAAAGGCATAGCCGATATGCGTGGAGGTTCTCAAGATAACACTCGCTTGCGCCGGCAAAGCTTGGCATGGGTAGGTGATGAAGCCTGCACCCACCTGGATTGCGGTTGCGCCGGGGCTCTTTGTGGTGCTGTGGGCCACGGGCTTCGTGGTGGCCGGGCTTTCGGCCGGGCATGTGGAGCCGCTCACCTTTCTCAGCATCCGTTTTCCCATCGCGGGGGCCCTGTTCGTGGGCATCGCCCTGTACCAGCGCGCAAGCTGGCCCGATGCCAGCCAGGCCCGCCATGCCGCAATTGCCGGAGCGCTCCTGCACGGCGGCTACCTGGGCCCGGTCTATTGGTCGGTGGCGCACGGCATGCCGGCCGGCGTCTCGGCGCTGATTGTTGGATTGCAGCCGCTGATGACGGCCTTCCTCGCGGCGGCGATGGTGGGCGAGAAGATCGTCCTCCGCCATTGGCTCGGGCTCGCGGTGGGAATTCTTGGAGTTGGCTTGGTGGTGGGACCGAAATTCAACCCTGTTGCCCTATCGGGCATCACGCCGTTCACCACCGGCCTGTGCATCCTTGGCGCCTTCAGCGTGTCGTTTGGCACGGTTTACCAGAAGCGTTTTGCCACGGGCCTCAATCTGGCCAGTGGCGGCGTGTGGCAATATGCGGGAGCCTCGCTGGTGGTGTTCAGCGGAGCCTTGCTGAGCGAAGAATTTGGCTTTGATGGCAGCTTTTCCGCCTGGCTGGCGCTCGGCTGGTCGGTGCTCGTGCTCTCGCTTGCCGCCATCACGCTGCTGATGCTGATGATCCGCCACGGCGACGTGGCGCGGGTTTC
>CAZRZB010000294.1:0-1633 GCA_964604435.1 uncultured Aestuariivirga sp.
GGCCGTTTTAGCGGGCCGCCTTCGCCGCCTCAATGAATTTCCGGATGAGGCTTAAATCCTTAATTCCCGGAGCCCGCTCCACCCCCGAGGAAACATCGACGATGGGGGCTCCCGTCACCTCAATGGCGCGCGCCACATTTTCCGGATTAAGGCCCCCGGAAAGGATAAATCCCTGGCCGGCTTCAGGGCCGTCCAGCAGGTTCCAGTCGAAGGCGCGGCCGTTGCCGCCGGGAAGGGCATTGGTCAAAGACTCCGGGGCTTTTGCATCGTAGAGTATGAGGTTCGCCTTGCCGGCGTAGTCGGCTGCCTTTGCAATATCACTCATATCGCCGACCTTGATGGCCTTGATCACCGGTTTCCTCGTGATCTGGTGAATTTCAAGCACCCGTTGCGGCGTCTCGGAGCCATGGGCCTGGTAGAGATCGGGGGCGACGACGTCATTTATCTCCCGGAGCAGCCCATCATCGGCATCGACGGTCAGGGCTACGATCTTCACACGCCCCCGGGCCCGGTCGGCAAGCAGTTTTGCCTGCGGCAAGGAGACATGGCGCGGACTTCTTGGGAAAAACACCAGGCCGACGAGATCAGCGCCCGCCGCGATTGCGGCGTCGAGAGATTCCACGGTGGAAAGACCACAAATCTTCACGTCAACCATGGCGCAGCTCGTCCAGAATTTTCTGCGCCGCGGCAGCGGGATCGGGCGCATTCGTGATGGCCCGGCCGATCACCAGAATATCGGCGCCGGCGGCAATGGCGACACCGGGCGTGGCAATGCGCTTCTGGTCGTGGGCGGCTTCCGCGGCGGGACGGATGCCGGGAACGACGGTCAGGAAGTCCTTGCCCGCGGCGGCGCGGATGCCTGCGAGGTCATGGGGACTGCAGACCACGCCATCGAGGCCTGCCGCCTTTGCCAGCTTTGCCAGCGAGGCCGCGTGGGCGCCGGTATCCTGGTCTGCGCTGAACCCAGCTGCCCAGATGTCGTCGTTTGAGAGGCTGGTCAACACGGTCACGGCAATGAGTTTGGCCCGCCCGTTCACGGCTTCGGCTGCCGCTTTCATCATGTCCAGGCCGCCAGAGGCGTGGAGGTTCACAATGGCCGGGCGGGGTGAAAGCTGCATCAGGGCCTTCATCCCTGAGGCTACCGTATTGGGAATGTCATGGAGTTTCAAATCGAGAAAGATCGGCAGGCCTTCGGCGGCCACGGCCGCATAGCCCCCGACGCCATGGGCATAGAAAAACTCCATGCCAACCTTCATATAGCCCACATGGGGCACAAGCGCCTTGGCAAGGGCGCGCGCCCGCTCAAGATTGGGCGTATCGAGGGCCACGCAAATGGGGTTAGGGTCGCTCATGGGGCTCTGGTTAGCCGCAAATGTTCAGGAGCGCAAATAGACCATGATTGCCGTGGCAAGGTCCTCAAGGGCGGTGCCGCAGGACTTGAAAAGGGTAATTTCCCCAGGGCTCATGCGGCCCTTCACGGTCCCCCGGCAGAGGTCGAAGAGATCGCCCTGGACATTGGCAAAATCAAACTTGCCCTCGTCGCGTGCCTGCAACAGGTCGCCGGCTTCCGACAGGGCGCCGTCCCGCGTATCCACAAAAACCCGGGCGCGGGCCACGACCTCGCCATCGGTTT
>CAZRZB010000295.1:0-1622 GCA_964604435.1 uncultured Aestuariivirga sp.
TTCTCTTTCAAACGGAAAATAACCCGTAGGTCGGGCTCCGCCCGACAACTATATCTACAAAAATGCACGTTTGATATAGAAATGGAATTAAACTAAGCCAGCTTACCAGAGGAACAAATGCCGACTATTTCAGTTTTTTTACGGAATCCTGATAAAAATGTATTGGGATGAACATGCACCACCACACTTTCATGCCGAGTATAGTGGTGCAGAGGCGGTGATTAATATCCAGACGCTTGAAATAACCAGAGGCAAACTACCGCATGGAGCGGCCATACTGGTGAAAGAATGGGCAATGCAGCACCGCAATGAATTAATGGAGGATTGGAAGCTATGCGAACAATTGCAAACACCAAACAAAATAGCGCCACTTGAATAGCACAGCAAAACCCTTGGAGAGTGTCCAAGGTGGAAGCGCTGCCCACTTTTCGGCTACACGGGCAATTTGAGGATGGAACAGAAGGCATAGTAGATATGGCTAGCTTTCTGAAAAGAGATTGCGGAGTATTCAAGGTATTGCGCAACGAAAAAGTGTTCGAGGCAGTACACGTGGAACACGGTGCAGTTACTTGGCCGGAGGAATTAGACTTAGCACCAGACAGAATGCACGATGAATTACAAAAGGCAGAGGTATATGTAATGCGATAAACATTTCTCTGGCCACCTGAGCACTTCCAAGAAGTAAAGACGTTGAATTCTCTGACAAGGCTATGAGTCAACGTTTCAAATTGCGGTAGAAATTTTCGTGGAAACCAATAGCTTCCAAATAAACCAGCTGAACGGCATCGTCGAGAGTGTAGCCAAGCAAATAGAGTTGCCCTTGGCTATGAAATTTGTAGACATACAAACCGGCCAGATCACCTTTTTTACGTTCACCGATTGAAGGCTGTCCAGAGACAGCTTCGACCGCGTCATCAACATCAATTACAACATTGTCATGCAGCTTTTTATACTGACGGGCAAACTGCAGTGTCTGCACAGCTTCGTAAGTCATGCCTTGCGACTACGCGGCACAAAAGGCGTAAGTTGATCACGCGGTTCACGCATTGCGGCCAGCACTTCAGCCACAAAACCAACCGGTAAATCGGGATTATCGAGCGCTGCCCGACCTACCTTCGCCCAAAATTCGAGTTGTCCGGCAATAGTGCGGCACTCGCCTTTTGAGGCGGTCTTGGCTTGTTCATACAGCTCATCATCAATACGGACGGACATGCTCATCATCTACCTCCTATTTACCACAGTTGTAGCAAATGGTAGCAGAGCAAGTAATGCCGGTCAACAAACTGACAACTTGAAGCCGTTGACAGTTTGTTGACAGCCTGAATATGAAAGGGGCTACGCATCGCGTAACCCCTTGTTTTTGGTGGGCCCTCGCGGACTTGAACCGCGGACCAAAGGATTATGAGTCCTCTGCTCTAACCAGCTGAGCTAAGGGCCCGTGAACGATCAACCTTCGCTGTCGAGAAAGCTCTTGAGCTTCTCGGAACGCGACGGATGGCGGAGCTTGCGCAGGGCTTTGGCTTCGATCTGGCGGATACGTTCGCGGGTGACGTCGAACTGCTTGCCCACTTCTTCCAGCGTGTGGTCGGTGTTCATTTCGATGCCGAAGCGCATGCGCAGGA
>CAZRZB010000296.1:0-1621 GCA_964604435.1 uncultured Aestuariivirga sp.
ACCACCGGCCTCTATCATGGCACCCAGCAGATCAATCAGGCCCAGATGGACCGCTGGTCGATCGTTTCCGCCTTGAACTACCTGCCCCATGCCGAGGAAACCGGCATCGTGCTGGCCAAGTGCAAGAGCTACAACACGGAAAAGGGCCGGAAGACCATTGCCAACATGGTGCGCGTCGCCGACCTGACCCGCAACGCCTTCATGCAGGGCGATGTCTCCACCGTGATGAGCCCCCGAACCGTCATCACCTGGGCCCAGAATGCCGAAATATTTGGCGACCTTGGTTTTGCCTTCCGGCTCACCTTCCTGAACAAGTGCGATGAACTGGAGCGCCCGATCGTGGCCGAATTCTACCAGCGCTGCTTTGGCGAGGAATTGCCCGAATCATCCGCCCATGTGGCGATCGCCTGAGGGCATAGGGGCCAATGGCGGAGACCCGTGAAGGCAAGGCAGAGGAATTCAAGCGCGTCCTGAGCACCGCGATGAAAACCATTGCCGATGATCCGGAATTGACCGTGAGCTTCGGCAACGAGGCGCCCGGCCTTGCCGGCCACAAGGCCAAGCTTCCGCAGGTCAGCAGCCAGTTCACCGCCCGGGACATTGCCATCACCCGCGGCCTGTCCGACAGCCTGGCCCTCCGGCTCTCCAGCCACTCCGAGCAGATTCACAGCAAATACCGCCCCGAGGGCAAGAACGCCCGCGCCGTGTTTGAAGCCGTGGAGCAGGCCCGCATCGAGGCGCTGGGCTCCAATGCCATGCCGGGCATGGCGCAAAACCTCACCACCGCCCTGGAGGACCGCTTTGCCAAGGCCGTGGTCAACCGCTCGAGCAACCGCAAGGACACGCCCCTCGAGGAAGCCGTGGCCCTCATGGTGCGTGAACGCCTGACCGGCCAGGCACCCCCTGCCAACGCCAAGCTCTATGTCGATCTCTGGCGGCCCTGGATCGAGGAAAAGGCGGCCGCGCGCCTGAGCCACCTGGGCGATGCCATCCACGATCAGACGCAATTTGCCAGGGCTTCGCGCGACATCATCGCCGCCCTCGACATGGCCGATGAGCTTGGCGACGATCCGGACCAGTCGGACCAGACCAACGACCAGGAAGAACCGGAGCCCGACGCCGGCGAACGCCAGGAAATGGCCGAAGGCGAAGAACAGGAAAGCCAGCAATCGGCCGCCGAAGAGCTGCAGGATTCCGAAGGCGACACCGACGCCTCTGAAATGGAGTCCCAGGCGACGGACATGGACGAGAGCCCCGATGATCTGGAGGGCGACGAGCAGGACGAAGGCGAAGAACCCTGGCGGCCCCAGCTTCCCTTCTCATCCCTGTCGAACGACAATTTCTACAAGGTCCACACCAACCAGTTCGACGAGGAGATCGCCGCCGAAGACCTTTGCGACTCCGAGGAGCTCTCGCGGCTGCGCAACTATCTCGACAAGCAGCTGTCCAACCTGCAGGGTGTCGTGGCGCGCCTGGCCAACCGCCTGCAACGCCGCCTCATGGCCCAGCAGAACCGCTCGTGGGATTTCGATCTCGAGGAAGGCGTGCTCAATACCGCCCGCCTGGTGCGCATCGTCATTGATCCCATGCATCCCCTCTCCTTCAAGGTGGAGCAGGACAC
>CAZRZB010000297.1:0-1600 GCA_964604435.1 uncultured Aestuariivirga sp.
TCATGCTCAGAAAACTATGCAATCCAGCATGATCTCTCCGGACAGACTCTTAGGTACGTTCCGTTACCCATGTCTCCGGGCCGTACAATGAAAGAATGGTGCCCAGGGGCGGAATTGAACCACCGACACGCGGATTTTCAGTCCGCTGCTCTACCAACTGAG
Source organism: uncultured Aestuariivirga sp. (assembly GCA_964604435.1). Lineage (GTDB taxonomy): Bacteria > Pseudomonadota > Alphaproteobacteria > Rhizobiales > Aestuariivirgaceae > Aestuariivirga. Next base: position 163 of record CAZRZB010000297.1, read on the forward strand.
CTACCTGGGCACACTGCTTGTCCGCCGGGCTGCGGGCCGGAAAGCGGGCGGGTTATAAGAGAGGCCCGGGGGGCTTGTCCAGCCTTTGCGCTCACTGCCGATCGGCATCCGGATGGCTCTCGCCGACCTCATGCTTCTCGGCGGGAATGGCATAATTGCCGCCGAGCCAGCGGCGGAGATCGATCTGGGCGCAGCGGTTGCAGCAGAAGGGGTGGTATTTCTGCCGCGCCGGCTTGGCGCAGATGGGGCAGGAGCGCTTGGGGCGCAGGCGTACCGGCTGGCTCATCCGATGAGCTCCGAGGGCTCCGTCATCCACGCATGATAGACCGGATAGCCCGCGCCCTGGAGCAGATGCACGGTTTCATAGAGCGGCAGGCCGATCACCCCGGAATAGGAGCCCGCCAGATAGCGCACGAAGGCTTCGGCCCGGCCCTGGATGGCATAGCCGCCGGCCTTGCCGCGCCACTCGTCGGATTTGAGATAGCTATCGATATCCTCGCGCGACAGGCGCTTGAAGCGCACCTTGGTTTCCGAGCAGCGCGTGGTCTTGCGGCCGCCCGGCGCCACCAGGCAGATGGCCGAATAGACCCAGTGCGAACGCCCCGACAGCAGCATCAGGCAGTCGGCCGCCGTCTCGCGGCTGCCGGCCTTGGGCAAGATGCGCCGGCCGAGGCCAACGACCGTGTCGGCGGCGAGCACGAAGACCTGCGGCCCCAGCGCCTTGACCCGCGGCATATGGCGGGCGGCTTCGGCCTTTTCCGCGGCGAGCCTTATCGCCAGCCGCCGCGGCGTCTCGCGCTTCAAGGGCGTTTCGTCGAGGTCGGCCGGATTGAGCAGGTCGGGAGTGAGGCCGACGCGCTCGAGCAGCGCCAGCCGCCGCGGCGATGCGCTTGCCAGCACCAGCTTGACGCGAGGCTCCGCCATAAGCGGCTACTTGAACCGGTAGTTGATGCGGCCCTTGGAGAGATCGTAGGGCGTCATCTCGACCATCACGCGGTCGCCGGCCAGCACCCGGATGCGGTTCTTGCGCATCTTGCCGGCGGTGTGGGCGATGATTTCATGGTTGTTGTCGAGCTTCACGCGAAACGTCGCGTTGGGCAGGAGCTCGATGACCGTGCCTTCGAATTCGAGCAGTTCTTCCTTGGCCATGCTGTTCCTAGGTTGGGGGGAAACGAAACCGCGCGGAAAATGGACCGGTTGCGGGGCAAAAGCAAGGCTGGAGAGGATGGCTGATTTGTCATCGAAACATTCTCCATCCTTGTCGTCGCCGGATTCATTCCGGCGACCCATCGATCCGATGGGGAGGTGCTCGAGCCTGTGTTTGCCATGGGTCCCCGGAACAAGTCCGGGGATGACAAATTGGGGATGGACTTTCCGGTGGACCGCTTCGGGCCGATCCGGGCCGCATCTTCAATTGTCAAACAGCGGAAGGGCTTCG
>CAZRZB010000298.1:0-1586 GCA_964604435.1 uncultured Aestuariivirga sp.
CGAAGATGTTGACCAGGATGCCCTTCACCTTGGGATCGGCGGTGATGATCTTGAAGGCCGCACTCACCCGTTCGGTGGTGGCGCCGCCGCCCACGTCGAGGAAGTTGGCGGGTTCGGCGCCATAGAGCTTGATGATGTCCATGGTCGCCATGGCAAGGCCTGCGCCGTTCACCATGCAGCCGATGGAACCATCGAGCGCCACATAGGAGAGGTCATATTTCGAGGCCTCGATTTCCTTGGGGTCTTCTTCGGTCAGGTCGCGGTAGGCGCGGATGTCGGGATGGCGGTCGAGGGCGTTGTCATCGAAATTCAGCTTGGCGTCGAGGCAGAGGAGCTGGCCCGCTGTGGTCACCACCAGGGGATTGATTTCCAGCAGGCTCATGTCCTTTTCGGTGAAGGCCTTGTAGAGCTGGCCCATCATCTTGACGCATTGCTTGGCCTGGTCGCCCTCGAGCTTGAGGGCGGCGGCAACCCGCCGGCCCACGAAGGGCGCATAGCCGCTGGCCGGGTCGACATGGATCGTTGCGATCTTTTCCGGCGTCCTGGCGGCCACCTCCTCGATGTTCACGCCGCCTTCGGTGGAGGCGATGAAAGCGATGGTCGCGGTTTCACGGTCCACCAGGCAGGAGAGATAAAGTTCTCGGGCGATGGCGGTGCCTTCCTCGATGTAGAGGCGCTGCACGCGCTTTCCTTCAGGTCCCGTCTGGTGGGTCACCAGATTCATCCCCAGCAGGCGCAGCGCCTCGGTGCGCACTTCGGAAACGGATTTCACCACCTTCACGCCGCCGCCCTTGCCGCGCCCGCCGGCATGGATCTGGGCCTTCACCACCCAGACCGGCCCCGGCATTGATTCGGCGGCTTTCACGGCCTCCTCGACGCTGAAGGCCGGGTGGCCCATGCCGGTCGGCACGCCAAAGGAGCGCAAGACTTCCTTGGCCTGGTATTCGTGAATGTTCATGCCATATCCCTTATGCGAGGTCCGGGGCGATTTTCTTGGCGGCGTCCATCAGGGCCTCGACGGCCGCCAGGGACTTCTTGAATCCGGCTTTTTCGTCGCCGTCGAGCCGGATTTCGACAATGCGCTCAACCCCGCCGCTGCCTATCACCACCGGCACGCCGACATAGGTGTTGTTCACGCCATATTGGCCGGTGAGATGGGCGGCACAGGGCAGCACGCGCTTTTTATCCTTGAGGTAGCTTTCGGCCATGGCAATGCCGGCGGAGGCGGGGGCGTAATAGGCGGAGCCGGTTTTAAGGAGGCCCACGATTTCAGCGCCGCCATCACGGGTGCGCTGGACGATTTCATCAACGCGCTGCTGGGTGGTCCATTTCATGGCCACGAGATCGGGCACGGGAATTCCGGCAACAGTCGAATACTTCACCAGCGGCACCATGGTGTCGCCGTGGCCACCAAGCACAAAGGCGGTGACATCTTCAACCGAAACCTTGAATTCCTCAGCGAGGAAATGACGGAAACGGGCGCTGTCGAGAACGCCGGCCATGCCCACAACCTTGTTGGCGGGAAGGCCGGAATATTTTTGCAAGGCCCAGACCATGACGTCGAGCGGGTTGGTGATGCAGATCAC
>CAZRZB010000299.1:0-1576 GCA_964604435.1 uncultured Aestuariivirga sp.
AGTTCCTCGACAGGCTCATCACCATCGCCCTGCCGCGGGTGCGCGACTTCCGCGGGCTTTCGGAGAAGAGCTTTGACGGCCGCGGTAACTATGCCCTGGGCATCAAGGAACACCTGATTTTCCCGGAAATCGACTACGACAAGATCGACCGGATCTGGGGCCTGGACATCGTGATCTGCACTTCGGCGCAGACCGACGACGAAGCCCGCGCCCTGATCGACGCATTCAATTTCCCGTTCCGCCGCAGCGCCCGCAAAGCCGCTGCCTGAGAACACACTGGACACCTGAGGAAGCCCATATGGCAAAGACGAGCTCGGTAGAAAAGAACGAAAAACGCAGGCGGCTGGTTAAGCAATTTGCTGCCAAGCGCAAGCGCCTGAAGGCGATCACGCAGGACAAGAAGATCACCATGGAAGAGCGTTTCACGGCGCAGATCAAGCTGGCCCAGATGCCGCGCAATTCGGCCAAGACCCGCATCCGCAACCGCTGCGAGATTACGGGGCGGCCGCGGGCGTTCTACAGGAAATTGAAAGTGTCACGTCTGGCTCTTCGTGAGTTGTCCAACCAGGGCATGGTTCCTGGCATGGTCAAGTCGAGCTGGTAGGGCGAACGGACGGACAAGGAGACGAATAAATGAGTGCAAGTGATCCGATCGGTGATTTGCTGACCCGCATCCGCAACGCGCAGGAGCGCGGCAAGTCAAAAGTGTCCTCGCCGGCCTCACGGCTGCGCGAGCGCGTGCTTGAAGTGCTCCAGCAGGAGGGCTTCATCCGCGGCTTTACCACGGTGCAACAGGGCGCGGGCAAGGCCGAGATCGAAATCGAATTGAAGTATTTCGACGGCGCGCCGGTGATCCGCGAACTGCAGCGCGTCTCGAAGCCGGGCCGCCGGGTTTATGCCTCGGTTGAAACGCTGCCAACGGTTTTCAACGGCATGGGAATTTCCATTCTCTCAACGCCGAAGGGCGTCATGTCCGATGCAGAGGCCCGCACCCAGAACGTGGGTGGCGAAGTTCTCTGCACGGTATTCTAAGGAACGCAGCAATGTCTCGTATCGGTAAAAAAGCAGTTCCAGTTCCAGCCGGCGTCACAGCGACGGTGAATGGCCAGTTGGTGTCCGTGAAGGGCCCCAAGGGCGAGTTGAAAGTGGTGCTGAACGACCAGGTTCTGGCCAAGATGGAGCAGGGCGGGATCAAGGTTGACCCGAAAGACAAGTCCAAGCTGGCACGCTCTTCCTGGGGCATGTCGCGCACGCTGGTTGCCAATCTGGTGACGGGGGTGACGGTCGGCTACAGCAAGTCCCTCGAAATCACCGGGGTCGGCTACCGCGCTGCGCTTAACGGCAAGGCCCTCCAGCTGAACCTCGGGTACAGCCATGACGTGAGTTACGACATCCCGGCCGGCATCGAAATCAAGGTGCCGAAGCCCACGGAAATCGTGATCAGCGGCATCGATAAGCAACGGGTTGGCCAGGTTGCGGCTGAAATCCGTGAATACCGCGGCCCCGAGCCCTACAAGGGCAAGGGCGTCAAATACGCAGGCGAATACATCTTCCGCAAGGAAGGCAAGAAGAAGTA
>CAZRZB010000300.1:0-1572 GCA_964604435.1 uncultured Aestuariivirga sp.
TCACTTTGTTTGCGGCCCGCGTGATGGGCTATACGCTGAACCGCGTCAGCCTCTTCGCGCTGATCTTCTCCATCGGCATCCTGGTGGACGACGCCATCGTCGTCATCGAAAACATTGCCCGCCACTGGGCCATGAACGATGGCCGGTCACGCACGCAGGCGGCCATCGATGCGGTGGCGGAAGTGGGCAATCCCACCATCGTCGCCACGCTCACGGTGGTGGCCGCCCTGCTGCCCATGCTGTTCGTCTCGGGCCTGATGGGCCCCTACATGAGCCCCATACCGGCCAATGCCTCGGCCGCCATGATCTTCTCCTTCTTCGTGGCGGTCATCGTCACGCCATGGCTGATGCTCAAGCTGGGGAAGGCCGGCGGCGGCCACGGACACGGGCACGATGCCGGCCACGGCGGGCTGCTGGGCCGCATGTATGTATCCGTCGCCCGCCCCATTCTCCAATCGCCTGCCCGCGCCTGGGCTTTCCTGCTTGCCGTGGGCGTGGTGACACTGGCTTCCCTTGTCCTCTTCTACAGCAAGGATGTGACCGTCAAGCTGCTGCCCTTTGACAACAAGTCGGACCTGCAGATCGTCGTCGATCTGCCGGAAGGCTCCTCGGTTGAAGCCACCGACCGGGTGCTGCAACAGGCTGCCGCCCGGGCCGCGGCCATTGCCGAAGTCCATTCGCTGCAGACCTATGCGGGAACCGCCGCGCCCTTCAACTTCAATGGCCTGGTCAGGCACTATTATGTGCGCAAATCCCCGGAACTCGGCGACATCCAGGTCACCCTGACCGGAAAGGGCGAGCGCAGCCGCAGCAGCCACGAGATTGCCCTCGAACTGCGCGAAAAGCTGAAGGGCCTCGACATGCCGGCGGGAACCGTGGTGAAAACCGTGGAGCCGCCGCCGGGGCCGCCGGTGCTGGCAACCCTGCTGGCGGAAATCTATGGCCCGACACCCGAGGCCCGCCGCGCCACGGCGGCGAAGGTGCGCGAGGCCTTTGCCCTGGTGCCTTTCGTGGTCGATATTGATGACAGCTTCGGAACCCAGGCCCCGCGGGTGCGAGTTGCCATCGACCAGGATAATCTCGAGTACCAGAAGGTCGAGGAGCGCGACGTCTACGACACGCTGCAATCGCTCTATGCCCGCAACACCGTGGGCTACTCGCACCGCGGCGGCGGACGCCAGCCTATTCCCATCACGCTTGGCCTTGCCCGCTCCGAAAAGGTCATTGACGAACACGCCTTGACAACCCCGGTGCCCGCCAACGCCCTGCCGGGGGACCGCGGCGTGGTGGAACTCGGCGATGTGGTGAGCGTCAGCCACGAACTCTCGTCATTTCCAGTCTTCCGCCACAATGGCAGGCCCGCCGAGATGGTCACCGCCGAACTGGCGGGAAGCTATGAGGCGCCAGTCTATGGCATGATCGAGGTTGGACGGGCCCTCGACCGGGTTGACTGGACCGGGCTGCAACGGCCGGAGATCAGCCTGCATGGCCAACCCGAAGATGAATCGAAGCCAGTGTTGCTGTGGGACGGCGAATGGGAAGTCACCTGGGTCACCTTCCGCGACATGGGGG
>CAZRZB010000301.1:0-1565 GCA_964604435.1 uncultured Aestuariivirga sp.
TTTGCCCTGGTGGCAGCGGCGGGCGGGGAGGCGCGCGTGGCCGGAGGGGCGGTGCGCAATGCGCTGCTTGGCGAAGCCATTGGCGACATTGATATCGCGACGAACCTGCCGCCCCAGTCGGTCACCGAGGCGTTCAAGGCGGCGGGCCTTCCGGTTCATCCCACCGGCATCGAGCATGGCACGGTGACCGTCGTTGTCGATCACCACCCCTATGAGATCACCACGCTGCGCCACGATGTGGAGACCGATGGCCGGCGCGCCGTGGTCGCCTTCACCGATGACTGGCAGGCGGATGCGCTGCGCCGCGACTTCACCATCAATTCGCTCTATTGCGATGCCCGCGGCACCATCTACGACTATACCGGCGGCCAGCGCGACATCCGGCGCAAGCGGCTGGTCTTTGTCGGCGCGCCGCGGCTGCGCATCACGGAAGACTTTTTGCGCATCCTGCGCTTTTTCCGCTTCCTTGCGGCGTATGAAAAAATGTCGGCGGACAAGGCCAGCCTGGCGGCCTGCGTGCGCCTGAAGAAGGGACTGCTTGGCCTTTCGGCCGAACGCATCGCCAGGGAAATGCTCAAATTGCTGGCGGGGCCGAATGCCGTGCCGGTTCTCAAGCTGATGGCAAAGCACAAGGTGCTGAAGAACGTCATTGCCCACACGGAGGAATTCCGGGTGATCGGGCGGCTGCCGGCCGACCCGCTGCTCCGGGCCTTCGTGCTGGCTAAAAAGCCGGAAACCCTGCGCGAGGCCTGGCGCCTGTCGAACAACCAGGGCAGGCGCATCGAGGCGCTCCTGCACTGCGCCACACTGGCGCCCACGTTGCGCGAGAATGAACAGAAGAGAATTCTCTATGCCCTGGGCGCTGGCACCTGGCGGGACGCGGTGAATCTCGCCTGGGCAAGGTCGCGCGCTCCGCTTGCCGACCGGGGTTGGCGCCACCTGCTGAATCTGCCGTCGCGCTGGGAGGTGCCGCGCTTTCCGGTGGCGGGCCAGGACCTCATCGACATCGGCTTTCCGCCCGGCCCCGATCTGGGCCGCGAGTTGCACCGCCTGGAAGAACGGTGGATCGTCGCGGATTTCAAGCTCAGCAAAGACGCCCTTCTGCAAAGCATAAAGGAGACCTGAATGGCCGATATCATCGTCATGAAGACCAGCGGCCGCGGGGCCCCGAAAGTTGATCTGGGCTCGCCTGATCCGGCAAAGCTGATCAAGGGCAAATACAAGACCAAAACCTGGAACCATTTCACCGGCGAAGATGGCCGGCTGTTTTGCGGCATCTGGGAATCGACGCCGGGCAAGGTTCCGATAGACTATGTGGAATGGGAATTCTGCCACTTCATCGCGGGCAAGGCCATCCTGACCAACGACAAGGGCAAAAAGTGGACCTTGAAGAAGGGCGACGGTTTCATTATTCCCGCGGGCTTCAAGGGCACCTGGGAGACCGTTGAGAAAGTGCGCAAGCACTATGTCATCCTGATGCCGAAGGGGAAGTGAATGAGTGTGACGACAAAAATCAGCCACCATGTGTCCAATGCCACGGCGGGGTTGCGCCACGTCTTCGTGCG
>CAZRZB010000302.1:0-1553 GCA_964604435.1 uncultured Aestuariivirga sp.
GCGTCCGCATGGGAAACGATCAGCCGGTTGGGCGTGGCCGAAGGCGAGGCGGCGCGCAGTTCATGGGCCAGTTCCTCTTCGTCCGCCGCGGGCCGCAGCATGCAAAGCGCCGTATAGGCCGAGGCGGTCGAACGGCTGATGCCGGCCCAGCAATGGATGAGCATCGGGCTGGCGCGGTCCCAATCCTCGATGAACTCGATGAGTCTCTCCGCATCGGTGGCGCGCGGGGCCGAAAAGCCTTCCGTCATTTCCACCACGTCATGGAAGGTCAGCTTCAGGTGCTGCTCCGCCGCGATGTTGTTGAAATTGCGGTGCGGCGTGTCCGGCCCCAGCAGGCTGACGACGCGCCCCACGCCATGGGCGTCCACCAGGTCCTGCACCGCATTGAGGCCGCAGACGATGATCATGTCGGCACCATCAGCAGCTTGAATTTCTTGCGATAGAGGGCCGCCGCCTCGTTGGGCGCCAGCGGCTTCAGCTGCAGGAATTTCCGCGATCCTTCGCCGCTCAGGCCCTTGGGGCGGCCGAAGAATTTCTCCGCTTCCGGCACCGAGAAGCCGGCAAGCTGCGTGGCCTCCAGATAGGCCGCCATCCTGTCGGCCTGCTTGATTTCGAGCTCGATGGACGCAGGGGTTTTCGGCGGCAGGCTGAAACGCATGTGGATGGCGGCCAGCAGGCGGTTTTCGAAGGCCTTGTAATCGAGTCCCAGGGCGGCCTTGAACGGCGAGATCATGTCGCCCACCACATATTCGGGTGCATCGTGCAGCAGGGCCATGAGTCGCGCCTGCTTGTCGAACTGCCGGTTGACATGCGCGGCGATGGCTTCCACCAGCACGCAATGCTGCGCCACCGAGAAGGCATGGTCGCCAACGGTCTGGCCGTTCCAGCGCGCCACCCGCGCCAGGCCATGGGCGATGTCCTCGATTTCGATGTCGAGCGGCGAGGGGTCGAGCAGGTCGAGGCGCCGCCCCGAAAGCATCCTTTGCCAGGCGCGCCGTTCCTCCGCCATCAGCGCCGCGCCAGTTTCTGCACCGCCGCATGGCGGTGGCATTCGGTCAGGTGGTCGTTCACCAGTCCGCAGGCCTGCATGAAGGCATAGACGATGGTGGGGCCGACAAAACGGAAGCCGCGTTTCTTCATGTCCTTCGAAATCTTCTCCGCCAGCGGCGTTGCAGCCGGGATATCCTTCCCGCTGCGCCGCGCGTTTTGCAGGGGCCTGCCATCCATGAACGTCCACAGGTAGGCCGAAAAGTCCGGGATCGCCAGATAGGCCTGGGCGTTGCTGACGCTGGCCTCGATCTTCAGGCGGTTGCGCACGATGCCCGCATCATTCATCAGGCGCTCCAGTTTTGCCGGCCGGTAGCGTGCCATTTTTTCCGGATCGAACCCGTCAAAGGCTTTGCGGAAAGCCTCGCGCTTGCGCAGGATGGTGATCCACGACAGGCCCGCCTGGAAGCCATCGAGCTGCAATTTCTCAAACAGCGCCCGTGAATCATACTCCGGCACGCCCCATTCCGTGTCGTGATAGGCCACATAGACCGGATCCGTGCCGC
>CAZRZB010000303.1:0-1549 GCA_964604435.1 uncultured Aestuariivirga sp.
ACGGTGAAGTTTTCATTGATGCTGCCGCCGGAGCGGGCGATGCAAACGCCTTCATAGGCCTGAACGCGGGTGCGCTCGCCTTCAACGACTTTCACGTTGACGATGACCGTGTCGCCGGCGCCAAATACCGGCACGGCGCGCTGGGCGGCAACGATGGCCACCTGCTCTTTTTCGAGCTGTTGAATGATGTTCATGACAAGATATCCTTTAAGGTTGGGCGGGCTATAGCGGGATCGGCTTCACAAATCAATTCTTATTGCCAGCATATTTCGCCCACAGGTCGGGCCGCCTGGCCTTGGTTAAGGCTTGGCGCTGCTCGTGCTTCCATTTGGCAATGGCCTTGTGGTCGCCGGAAAGAAGAATCTGAGGTATTTCAAGGCCTTCCCAAAGGCGTGGCCGGGTGTAGTGGGGGTGCTCCAGAAGGCCGTCCTCAAAGCTCTCTTCCTGGCCCGATTCGATTTTTCCCATGACGCCGGGGAGGAGGCGGACCACGGCGTCGAGCAGGGCAAGGGCCGCAGGCTCGCCGCCGGAAAGCACGAAGTCGCCAAGCGAGACCTCGATGAGGCCGCGCTTTTCGATGACGCGCTCGTCAATGCCCTCAAAGCGGCCGCAGACGATGAGGCAGCCGGGTCCTGCCGCCAGTTCGCGCACGAAGCCTTGCGTGAGGGGGGTACCCCGCGGACTCATCAGCAGGCGCGGGCCCACATGGGGGGCCACATCGATGGCGGCCGCGAGAATGTCGGGCTTGAGCACCATGCCGGCACCGCCGCCCGCCGGGTGGTCATCCACGGTGCGGTGTTTGTCGGTGGCCGAGGCGCGAATGTCGCGCACCGCGAGGGACCAGAGCCCCTCGTTCAGCGCCTTGCCCGCCAGCGAGATGCCAAGGGAGCCCGGAAACATTTCAGGAAAGAGGGTGAGAACGGTGGCGGCAAAGGTCATTTTATCTCCCCTCCCTCATCCTGAGGTGCCCGCGCCCTTCGCGGACCTCGAAGGAAATCGACGCGCAGCTGCCGGCAGATGCTTCGAGGACCGCGTGCCGCGGCCACCTCAGCATGAGGGAAATTGGATTATTCCGCATCCAAATATCCTTTGGGCAAATTCACGGTAATCCTGCCGCTGCTGAAATCGTCGCCTGGCACGAAAGCCTTGGAAAAGGGAATGAGCACGGTTTCGGCTTCGCCATCGACAGCCACTTCCAGCAGGTCGCCCGCGCCATAATTCGGCATGGCGACGAGTTTCCCCAGCCTGCGGCCATCGCCCAGGACCACCTCAAGCCCGATGAGGTCGTGGGCATAGGCTTCACGTTCCTTGAGGTTAGGCAGCTTTTCCCGCGTCACAAAGAGCTCCACGCCCCGGAGCGCTTCGGCGGCATTGCGGTCCACAACGCCCTTGAGGCCGGCAATGAAACCGTCCCTGGTGGGCTTGAGCCTGGCAATTTCAAAGACCTGGCCGGTAGAGGCACACAAGGGGCCGTAGCGGCCAAGGTTCGAAGGCTCGGAGGTGAAGCTTTTCAGCTTCACCTCGCCCTTGATTCCGTGGGCTCCCACAA
>CAZRZB010000304.1:0-1540 GCA_964604435.1 uncultured Aestuariivirga sp.
TGTAGAGCGTCTTCGCGGCGGAGTTGATGATCTGGTCGATCGCCTGCATGGCGAAATTGAAGGTCATGAATTCGAGGATGGGCTTTAGCCCGGCGAAGGCAGCACCCGTGGCGATGCCGGTGAAGCCGTGTTCGGTGATGGGCGTGTCGATTACCCGCTGCGGCCCGAACTCCTCCAGCATGCCCTGGCTGATCTTGTAGGCGCCCTGGTATTCGCCCACTTCCTCTCCCATCAGGAAGACATCCTTGTCGCGGCGCATTTCCTCGGACATGGCGGCGCGGATGGCCTCGCGCACGGTCATGGTGAGCATTTCGGTACCTTCGGGGATTTCCGGGTCTTTCAGTTCAGGGCCCCTCGCAGGCGGCTGCGCCGCCGCCTCGGGGCGAAGTTTGTTTTTTTCCTCGTCCTGAGGAGCCCGCGCAGCGGGCGTTGCGAAGGAAGCCTGGCCAATCACCGCGATGGGCGTGTTCACCTTGACGTTTTCGGTGCCTTCCGGAACCAGGATGGCGGTCAGCGGGCCTTCGTCGACGGCTTCCACTTCCATGGTGGCCTTGTCGGTTTCGATCTCGGCCAGCACGTCACCGGACTTGATAGTGTCGCCGACCTTTTTCAGCCATTTGGCAAGCTTGCCTTCTTCCATGGTGGGCGAGAGTGCGGGCATCAGAATGTTTGGCATGGTTGGCTCCGACCCCTAAGCGCTCTTGTAAATGTCAGTGTAGAGTTCCGAGACATCGGGCTCGGGATTGTTGATGGCAAAATCGGCGGCTTCGGTGACAACCACTCGAATATCCGCGTCGACTTTTTTCAAATCATCCTCGCTGGCAATGCCAGCTTTCAGAATCCGCGCCTTGACCTGTTCGATGGGGTCATGTTCCTCACGCATCTTCTGCACTTCTTCCTTGGCGCGGTATTTCGCGGGGTCGGACATGGAATGGCCACGGTAACGGTAGGTCATCATTTCGAGAATGTAGGGCCCGGCCCCCGAGCGGCAATGCGCCACGGCACGGTCGCCCGCTTCCTTCACGGCGCGGACATCCATGCCGTCCACCTGTTCGGAGGGAATGCCGAAGGCCTCGCCGCGGGCCCCCAGATGATCCGATTTTGCTGTGGCACGCGGGGCAGCGGTGCCCATGGCGTAACGGTTGTTCTCTATCACGAAGATGACGGGAAGCTTCCAGACGGAAGCGATATTAAAGGTTTCGTAGACCTGCCCCTGGTTGGCGGCGCCATCGCCATAATAGGTGAGTGCCACATGGTCGTTGCCGCGATACTTGTTGGCGAAGGCGAGCCCTGCCCCCAGCGGCACCTGGGCGCCGACAATGCCATGGCCGCCGAAGAACTGCTTTTCCCGGCTGAACATGTGCATGGAGCCGCCTTTGCCATGGGAATAGCCGTCGCGCCTCCCAGTGAGCTCGGCCATGACGCCCTTGGGATCCATGCCGGCGGCCAGCATATGGCCATGGTCACGGTAAGAGGTGATGAGCTGGTCGCCCTCTTTCACGGCCATCTGCATGCCGATGACCACGGCCTCCTGGCCGAT
>CAZRZB010000305.1:0-1532 GCA_964604435.1 uncultured Aestuariivirga sp.
GCCGGGAACCCAAGGCCCGATGAAATCCGCACTCCGAGATGCCAACCCGTATATCTTCCTTGAGAACGAAACACTCTCGTTCAAGAGCTTCGAAGGGCCAACGCTCGATGACTGGATTGTTCCCATCGGCAAGGCCCGCGTCGCCCGTCTCGGCAAACACGTCACCATTGTCTCTATCGGCAACGGCATGACCTACGCGCTTGCTGCTGCCGACAAGCTTGCCGCTGAGGGTATTGAAGCCGAGGTCGTCGACCTCCGCACCATCCGCCCGATGGACCTGGCCACCGTGATCGAGAGCGTGAAAAAGACCAACCGCTGCGTGGCGGTGGAAGAGGGCTTCCCGCAGTTCTCGGTCACCTCCGAAATCGCCGCCCAGGTCATGACCCATGCCTTTGACTATCTCGATGCCCCCGTGGCCCGCGTGGCGGGCAAGGACGTGCCCATGCCCTATGCCGCTAATCTTGAAAAACTGGCGCTCCCCAATGCAGACGAAGTGGTGGCCGCTGTGAAAGGAGTTCTCTATGTCTGACCATGATCATCACCATCATCACAATCACCACGGCGAAACCCACCCCCATCAGCTGGAACCGCCCCACGAGGTGTTCCATGATGAGAAGGCCGGCGAACTGGTGCGCGCCTGGATCACTCATGGGCACTTGAGCCTGTCGCTGAACGCCATGGCTTTCGGCAAGGCCGATATCTGGGGCCATGTGCTGGCCGGCATGGCTGAGCAGGTCGCCGCCGCCTGCGCCGAGATGGGCCACGGCACGACAGCCTCCAACCTCGAAGATATCCGCAAGACCCTGACCGCCGACCTGGCCAAGGCCGCCGCCAAGCATTCTCCGCTGTCCGTCAAGTCATAACAGAGAGTACCGGACCATGCCCGTCAACATTCTTATGCCTGCTCTTTCGCCCACCATGGAAAAGGGCAAGCTTGCGAAATGGCACAAGAAGGAGGGCGACAAGGTGAAGTCCGGCGACGTTTTGGCCGAGATCGAAACCGACAAGGCCACCATGGAAGTGGAAGCCATCGACGAAGGCACCCTCGGCAAGATCCTGGTGGCCGAAGGCACCGAAGATGTGCTTGTAAACGCCCCCATCGCCATCATCCTGGGTGAAGGCGAGAAGCTCTCAGATATTGGTCAGGTGCCGGTGAAGTCGCCCTCTCCCGTGCAAAGCATGGGAGAGGGTGCCCGAAGGGCGGGTGAGGGCCCTCATCCGGCCGTTGGCCACCTTCTCCCACCTGCGGCGGGAGAAGGCGCTGCATCGGGCATTTCGGCCCAAACGGGAAGTAGAATATTCGCCTCCCCCCTCGCCAGACGCATCGCTAAACAAAAGGGCATCGATCTAACGGCAATCAAAGGCTCCGGGCCCCATGGCCGTGTTGTCTTGAAAGACGTGGAAAACGCCAAGCCCGGCGCAGGCCTCGCCGCCAAATCCTTTGCCATGCCGCAAGGCATGTCGGATGAGGCCGTGCTCAAGCTCTTCGAACCGGGCTCCTACGACCTCGTGCCCCATGACGGCATGCGCAA
>CAZRZB010000306.1:0-1513 GCA_964604435.1 uncultured Aestuariivirga sp.
CGGCCGGGGACGCTGACCAACGACTTCTTCGTCAACCTGCTCGACATGGGCACGGCGTGGAAGGCCAGCGCAAAAGCCGCCGACGTGTTCGAGGGGCGCGACCGCAAGACGGGCGAGGTGAAATGGACGGGCACCCGGGTGGACCTCGTGTTCGGGTCGAACTCGCAGCTCCGGGCCCTGGCCGAGGTCTACGCCCAGGACGACTCGCAGAAGAAGTTCGTGCAGGATTTCGTGGCGGCCTGGAGCAAGGTAATGAACCTGGACCGCTTCGACCTTGCCTGATGGCGGAGGCGGGAGCGTTATTTGGAGGGTCTGGGGGCATCTGCAATCGAGGGTAGCGACGGACGCTTCAAGAGAGTAAGATGGCATACAGAACGATTCGGGAAATGACGGTAACCTCCCAAGCGTAACAAACTCAAAGGGCGGGTCTTAGATCCGCCCTTTTTTCGTGGTTTACCGCATTTGCGCAAGGCATTTGACTTTCGCCGGAAAAGCCCTATTTTCCGCCCCAATCAGCGCGCCCCCGGACGTGGCGAAAAAGCCCCGGGCGCTCACCATCATTAATCGCCAGAACGGTCTTTCAACTCTAGATGAATTTCTCCGACCTCGGACTCAGTCCAAAAGTACTCGAAGCCATTACAGCCGCCGGATACACCACCCCCACAACCATTCAGGCGGAAGCCATTCCCCATGCGCTGATGCGCAAGGACGTGCTCGGCCTGGCACAGACCGGCTCGGGCAAAACCGCCGCCTTCGTGCTGCCCATGCTCACCCTTCTGGAAAAGGGCCGCGCCAGGGCCCGCATGCCGCGCACCCTCATCCTGGAACCCACCCGCGAACTGGCGGCCCAGGTCCATGAGGCCTTTGAAACCCTCGGCAAGCAGCACAAGCTCACCGTCGCCCTGCTCATCGGCGGCGTGGCCTTCGAGCCGCAGGCCGCCAAGATCAACCGCGGCGCCGACGTGGTGATTGCCACGCCGGGACGCCTGCTCGACCACATGGAGCGCGGCGGGCTGCTGCTCACTGGCATCGAGATGCTGGTGATCGACGAGGCCGACCGGATGCTTGATATGGGCTTCATTCCCGACATCGAGAAAATCTGCAAGCTCCTGCCCTTCACCCGGCAGACGATGTTCTTCTCGGCCACCATGCCGCCGGAAATCCACCGGCTCACCACGCAGTTCCTGCACAATCCGGTGCGCATCGAGGCCAGTGCCCCCAGTTCGACGGCGGCCTCCATCGAACAATACCTGGTGAAGGTGCCCCATGAGGCGGCGGCCAAGCGCGATGCGCTGCGCATGCTGCTGCGCACGCAAACGAATGTGAAAAACGGCATCGTCTTCGCCAACCGCAAGACCACCGTGGCGCTGCTGGAAAAATCCCTGCGCAAGCATGGCTTCAGCGCCGGCGCCCTGCACGGCGACATGGACCAGTCGGCACGGCTCAAGATGCTGGCCGCCTTCCGCAACAACGAGGTGACCTACCTGATCGCCTCGGACGTGGCGGCGCGCGG